>JBGQMB010000020.1:0-17099 GCA_041500405.1 Candidatus Micrarchaeia archaeon
AATTCTCAGTGCGGTGATATATATCGGGGTCTTCCGGCTCATAAATGATTCCTATTATTGCCCTTACGCCGTTTTCCTTGAGGAAGGACTTTATTTTCGGATTTGAAAACAGCACCGCATCAAGGTGCCCGCAGGCTGATGTGAAAAGGCACATTGCACTGTCCTCTACCCGAACCATGACAAACGCATGGCCATCTTGCCTTTCTATCCCGGACATCTTGAAAAGCGACTCCTCTATCTCCTCGGCGTTGCGTATTGTGCCTTTCATTTCCTGGTAAAGCGCCGCTGCCTTTGCGACTGCTGCAGCATGGTTGGCGAATTTGGAGTTTGAATCCAAGAGTCTCTTCTGCATCTGAGCGAGCCTTGATACAACATTGTTTCCTGCGCCGTTGGTTTGGCGCTCCTTTCCAACAGTGTCACTCATATCCACAATATTACACCAAAGGGTTTTTAAGTGATAAGGAATTCATCCGGTTCCGGCGTATCGGTTGAATATGCGTAGAATGCGTCTATTGCCGCAAGGCTTTCCTTGCTCTTCCCTATGATGTAGGCTCCGTAGCCGCATTCTGCTGAATACTCCTATGCGTCTTCTATCTTTTTTGCCAAAGATTTCAGAGCGCCAATGGTTGCCACCACGTACGTCATGAATGCGAGGCAGAGGGACACCTTCTGATGCAGCCGTCCCCAGAATCCGGACACGTAAGATGCGAGATTATCAAATGCGTAATGGCTGGCGTACGCCTCTTTCCATAGCTGCATCCCGGGGATGAGGGTGGCCAGTTCATATATAGAACGCGTCCATTTGTTTTTCTTGTTGGCATAATCCTTTGCGTGGCCAAGTTCATGGAGTGCAACCGCGGGAACATCGGAATAAAGAACTGCGACATTTGCGCCAGAACCATAGGCGTCTCCTCTGACAAAGGCCAGGCCTATTTCTCCAAAAAAGTCCTCGGCGAAGTTCAGCAATCTCATCAAAAACGGATATTTCGCCGCTATCTCCGGCCTCGTGAACATGCTTACCGCATCTTCCCAGGGGTTGATGTGGTTAAGGCGGATTGTCATATCGGTCAGTTTCGGATCCGTTTTTAGTTGCAGGTATACCGAGGCGGCCGTCAGATTGCCGACGCTCGTTCCCACATGGGTATTAATGAGGATTAATTTGGCGGGCATGGAACCCACCCATCCGATCATTCTGACAAGTTTGGGGTCCTTGCCAACAACCATCCGGTTGTTCTTGCGTTTCATGTCCGGATCGTTGTTGTAACGTTCTACCTGACTTTGGAGAGAACCGGCATCGCTGGTTAGCGCCATGCGTTCTATGCGGTTTTTTTCTGCATTGAACGCGGCGCTTGCCGTTCGCGATGGGATTGAAGTGCAACTGAGATGGGCTGCAAGCGCTATGGTCCCGATATAACCAAGAGTGCGCATCTTCATAGTTATAATTTATGTATAAAAAGGTATATAAATCTATATTTTGAGGCACTGGACAGAACAAACAACTCAAGTTAAAGCCAGCATGCTCCGGAAGCGCATCCTCTTTTTAATTGATAAAGAAACTCATCCGGTTCCGGTATATCCCTTGAGCTTGCCCCTGATCTTGACGTACATTGAGTAGTCGATGTACTCCTTTTCGTTGACGTAGTCCATGGTCTTGGGCGCCCTTCCTGCCGCGCCCTCTATCTTGTCCGTGACTGTTATGCTGAACGAGTCGCTTCCTGCCCCGCTTCCGAAGCTTGTTGCCAGTATCTTTTCGCCCGGCTTTGCGTTGTCAAGGATGTTGGCTAAGCCAAGCGGAACGGCGCCGCTGTACGTGTTTCCGATAAGGGGCGTCAACAGCCCGAGCTTGAGCTTTTCAGGAGGAATGCCGAGCTTCTTTGCGGCAACCATCGGGAACTTCGCGTTCGGCTGGTGGAAAACGACGTGGTCAAAATCGTCCAGTTTCATGCCCGTTTTTTCCAAAAGGCCCTTTGTCGCGTTGATGATGTGCTTGAAGTATGCCGGTTCGCCCGTGAACCGCCCTCCGTGGCTTGGAAAGTCCTGTCCTTCGCGCCTCCAGAAGTCCGGCGTGTCTGTTGAATAAGCGTAGAATGCGTCTATCGTGGCAAGGCTTTCCTTGTTTTTGCCCATGATGAAGGCGGCGCCTCCGCATCCTGCGGAATACTCCAATGCGTCGCCTGGCTTGCCTTGCGCCGTGTCCGCGCCTATCGCCATTCCATATTTCACGTAGTTGGCGTCAACAAGGCCCATGCACATTATGATTCCGGACGTTCCTGCCCTGCATGCAAACTCTAAGTCAGCAGCAGAAAGTTCCGGCGTTATGTTAAGGCCTTCTGCTATGATTGACGATGAGCTTTTGACAACGTACGGGTGGCTTTCGCTCCCGACGTAAACGGCCCCTATTTCCTTTGCGTTTATGTTCGCCCTTGCTATGGCATTCCTGCCTGCCGCAACGCCAATGGTTGCCGTGTCCTCATCCACGTTCGCAACCGCCTTTTCAATTATCCCAAGGCCTCCCTCTATCCTTTGCGGGTCCCCTCCCCACACCCTTGCGATTTCCCTGCTCTTTATCCTGTACCTTGGGACATAAGCTCCATAGCCTACAATGCCTGCCATATCCGGTTATCCCCTTATATGTTTAAAAAAGCTGGCGGTTCCGCCTTCGTCTATTGACGTTGGCCCGTCTGAAAAAGGTCCGGGCGGATAGGTTTAAAAAGTATTGTTATAATAAATGGTATATATGGCATTTAAATTCCGGGAATCAAAAAGGATGAAAAAGGCCAGGCAGCGGAAGGAAACGCTTGAAAGATTCAAGGACCTTTTAGTGAAAGATAAAAATGGAAATCCTATAATAATGCTAAATAAAGAAACAGGAGAAAGAATCTCCAAGATTTTATCTGTCGATATGAAACAGAAGGAAAGAATAGAAGCTGGACTTGAAAATATGATATTTGATGCTAAAAAGGAAATTGGACCTATAGATAGCGAGATACAGAGTTATGGGGTGCTAAAAAAAGGTTACTCAGAAAAGGGAATGATTAGTTATTTTTATAGAGGGAATATTTTTACAGGGAGCTTCTGGGGTTTCGCTGTTGGAGTCGTATCAACAATCACAGCAAGGATATCGGTTGTTGGCGCATCTCCAAATTATATCACAGAACTAATCAATTCCGATCCTTTTGCTCCTGTTATGGTAATTGGATGCACTGTTGCTGGAGCTGCCATCGGAACGATCAGTGCATTACGTAAGCATATTCGAGAGAATAAGAGAATTAGTGAATTTATAACTACGCTTAATGCGCTTGGCGTTCAGATAAGGAAAAGCCCAGAAAAATAGGTTTTTAAATAGTGTTATGGCAAGGGTATTCATGGCTTTTAAATTCTGGGAATCAAAAAACAGGAAACAGAAAAGAAGCCAGAAGGAGTCGCTTTTGCCGTACAAGGACCTGCTTGAATTGGACAAAGACGGGAAGCCGATGTTCAAATTGAACGCCGACGCGTGCAGAAGCTGCATCATTGCCGCCAACAATTCGGACGAACCCGCCGTTAAAATACCGGCAGGGGAAGCGAGGATTCTCATTAATCGCACTATGATAAGCTGGAAAGACTACATAGTGGAATCCTGCCTGGCGGGGGGATTGGGCGGAGCGGCGCTGACTGCGTTAAGCGTCGGCACCAACGGGGTCAAAGAAGGAATAATAACATTGGCGGGCGCTGTGATTGGCGCAGCCCTCTACTTTGGATTGGCGGTATTTAATTTCAGGAGCGAAAACAGCAATGAAAGGTTCGCAAACCAGCTCAACGCGCTTGGTCCGGCAATCAGGGAAAGGATGAAAGCAGAGTGAAGCCTTCCAAACCTATTTAAACATGTTCCCGCATATTACAACTATGTACAAATCCATGATCGTCGCGCTGGACAAGCCGTACATGAGGAAGCTAAGGATTGCCATGGACCGGCACAACAGCAAAAAGATGCGCGAAAGGGCAAATGCAAACATAAGGAGGGGCATTGCGCCGATGCTTGAAATCGCGAAGCTTCAAACTGAGATTTTCTCAAGCGCAGGCAGGATAAGCCCAACTGACAGGTTCTATATGAAAAAGAGGATTGCGCAGATCATGGAAGAGAAAAGAGAGGCAGAAAATCCCGTGCCGGACATGTGCGAGGGCACAGTGATAGGCGGAACATATGGGATGTGAAGCAGAAGGGTCTCTCAATATGTTTTTAAAGGAATGCCTCAAAGAAATAGACACTCATACCAATAGACAAGGTGAAGATTAATGGGAAAAGGCGCAAACGGCGAAAACGCCGGAAGGAATCTGAAGAGGAAAAGGCAGAAGTACAAATGGCTTTCAAAAAAGTGGAAAAGGGCAAAGCTCAAGCTCAAGGCGAGGTTCGACCCGCTCGGAAGCTCGCCTATGGCCTCAGGAATAGTCGTTGAAAAGGTCACGCTGGAGCAGAAGCAGCCGCACTCCGGGCTTATCAAGTGCGTCAAGGTCCAGCTCAAGAAGAACGGAAGGATAGTGACGGCGCACGCGCCGAGGGACAAGGCAATAACGTTCATAAACGAGCACGACGACGTAATGATTGCCGGGCTCGGAGGCTCGCAAAGGGGCCCCATAGGCTCGATTCCCGGAGTCAGGTACAAGGTAACCAAGGTCAACAACGTGGACCTGCAGGCCCTAAGGCACGGCAAGAAGGAGAAGCCAAAGAGGTAATGTGAATGTTCAAGCTTTTTGACAAGTGGGACGTGGAAGGCATCGAGGTAAAGGACGCCAGCCTGAAGCAGACGATATTGCTGAAGCCCGGCATAGTGCCGCACAGCTTCGGGCGCAACGCATCGACGCGCTTCGGAAAGGTGAAGGTCAATGTCGTGGAAAGGCTGATAAACAAGCTCATGAGGGGGGGAACCGGCGAAAAGGTAAGCGGAAAGGTAATCCGCACCGGCGGAAGGCTCCAGGGCAAGAAACTCAAGACCATGAAGGTCGTTGAGGACGCATTTGACATGATATTCGCAAAGACAAAGCAGAACCCGGTGCAGGTCCTGATAACCGCGATAGAGAACTCGGCCCCAAGGGAGGAGGTCACCAGGGTTGCGGCAGGAGGCGTCAGCTACCAGCTTTCAGTGGACGTTTCGGCGACAAGGAGGCTTGATGTCGCGCTGAGGCACATAACGCTCGCTGCGCTGATGAAGGCGTTCGACGCCAAGGCGTCGCTCCAGTACACGCTCGCCGAGGAGCTAATCAACTGCGCAAAGGGGGACATCCAGACCAGCTATTCGGTCAAGAAGAAGGATGAAATGGAAAGGATGGCAAAGGCGGCGCGCTGAGGCATCATTTTTTCGCTTCTATCAGGCGCCAGTATTTCCTTATTCCCTCGGCAAACGGGGGAGTGTATTTCTCTGGGTGCAGTTTTACGTCAGCCCTCAGGCCGTCCAGGGTTATCCATTTTACCTCTGTCATTTCATAGTAGTCCGGCTTGACTTCCCCGTCCGTCCTTCCGACAAAGACGGAATGGAACGCCCTATCCGTCCCTTTTTCATAAAGGAACTTGAATGCGAACTTCACTGGGACTGAGATTCCGAGCTCCTCCTTCATCTCGCGCTTTATGCACTGCTCGTACGACTCGTCCTCCACAGTTCCGCTTACAGAACATGTGTAAAGGCCGGGATACCACCTTTTTCCCTCCGCCCTTTTCTGCAGCAATATCTCGTCTTTTGGGTTGAACAGCACCAAGTGGGCGGCGCGGTGTATGCATTTGCCCTCGTAAACGTCCTTGCTCGGCCTCAATCCGATGATGGTGTCGTGCTCGTCCACAGCTATCATGAGCCCTTCCATTTTATCACGCCTTGTTGTATTTCAGCTTCAGCGCCATTGCCTTGTAGACCAGCTTTGCCGCTATAAAATCGGAAACAATGCTGTTCTTCAGCGGCATAAGCTCAACGCAGTCAAACCCAACAACGCTGTATGTCTTGAATGCGGCGTCCAAAAGCAATATTGCCTCGTACCACGAAAGGCCCCCTGGCTCCGGGGTCCCGACGCCTGGCATGACGGACGGGTCTAAACAGTCCAGGTCAAAGGAAATGTACAGGGGCAAAGACGGGTCAAGCGCGGAAACTGTGTCAAGCGCCGCCATCGGGTCCCTTTTGTATGGATAATAAACCGGAATGTGGTTGTCAGCCATGAACTTTGACTCGTCCTGGTTCAGGCTCCGCACCCCAACAAGCGAGATGCTTTTTGATAAATCATAGACACGCCTTGTCGCGCAGGCATGGCTCCACTTGTTGCCCATGTACTCGTCCTTGAGGTCGGCATGGGCGTCAAACACAAGATAGTTTAGTTTCGGGTATTTTTTGATAAACCGCTCAAAAACCATCGGCGTTATTGAGTGCCCCCCGCCAAGCACAATGGGAAACTTGCCGGCTGAAACGCATTTGTCTATGTTCGCAAGCGCGGTTTCCTTTTTTGGAGCAATGTCGAACGTGAAGACGCTTTTGTCCGCCATGTTGATCCCGAACTGCTCGTCAAACGGCTCAAGCATTTCCGATGCGTCAAGAATCGCCTTTGGGCCTTTTGCCGTGCCCTTCATGTACGACGTGGTTTTCTCGTACGCAAACGGGACCACGCAGAATTGCGATTTCTCAAACGTGGAAAACTTGTTCGCATCAGCGCAGAAATTTGTCTTTTTTGCCATATTAAACGCCCTTTCCCGATTTTTCAAGAATCGTGTTCATGAGTATCATCTTGTCTATTTCCTTGAGCAGGGCCTTTTCCCCCTCATTGAGCAAAGAATGGTTCTCCTTCCAGGTCGCTATGTCGTGCCTGTTGAGGTGCGTGAACAGCACCATCCTGTCGTTTATGTCCTTGTTGAGGACGGCGCCAGAGACGCTTACCGCGACCTTTACGCCCTTTACCGCCTCCTGCAGGGAGATGTTCTTGTCCTGGATGCCCTTCAATTCCCCGACAATCCTGCAATTCTGGTCCATCAGCTGGGCGCCTGGCTTGAGCACGCCCTCAAGGACCTCGACCCCGAACACCGCGGGGTCGGATTCCCTGAAAAAGTAGCCTCCGAGCACGCGCATCTTCGCAGGAAATGATATTTCGCTTTTAAGGCTGTCCTTTATGCGGATTTCCTCCTCCTTTTTCCAGATGCCGTATTCATCTATTATCCTGTAGATTATCTCGTTTGCTATTATCTTGACAGACTCCTTTTCAGATATCTCAAGGATGTCCTTTCCGATTTTGACGTTGAACGCGAGTATGGCGCCAAAAAACCTGTTCTTTGCGCCCATTGTTTTTGAGAACATGATGTCCTCGCGCGAGACGGGGCCCACTCCGACCTTGGAGATTGGGATGGATGCCTGGTTCAAAAGCGTTATCAGGGCCTCGGCGCTTCCCAGCGAATCCGTCTTTATGAAAATGCCCTCTGTGTCCCCCCTCTCGAAAATGATGCTTTTCCTCTGGTTGGCAAGCTCCTGCTCCTCAATCGCGTCCGCAGCCCCGCACGGAGAGCCGGGAATCACGCGTTCGAGCCCTGGCGCAAAAAGCTTCACGCCGGCCGCGGCAACGACGCTGTCAACATAGACGTATTTCTCGTTCGGGTTGTTGGACGAGACGTTGGGCATAAGGAGGCCGCGGATTTTCGCCTTGAGCACGCCGTCCTGGCTTATGAATACCATCTCGGCTCCCTTCCTGAGCACGCCATTGTATATTATCACGTCGACCGTTGTTCCCATGCCCTTGAGCTCCTTGACTTCTATGACTGTCCCTTTTACCGGCTCGTCCTTTGAGACATAAAGCGAGTCGCCCAGGTATTTCTGGCTCATTCCGGAAATCAGCAAAAGAAGCTCGGCTATGCCGGACTTTGTCTTTGCGGAAAGGGGTATTATCGCGAATTCCTTTGTGAAGTCCCGGACCCTGTCGAACCGCTCTGCGTTCATGCCGTGCTCGCTGAGCGAGCCTATGAGATTGTACACCTTGTTGTCCAAGGCCTCCTGCGCGTCCTGCCTTTGGGATTTCAGGGACTCGAGGAAGCTCAGCTTTCCGGCGTCTTTCCAGCCGTCAATCATGTCTATCTTGTTGGCGGCTATCACGAACGGCGTCTTGTACTCCTTGAGGATTTTTATGCTCTCTATTGTCTGCGGCTGAATGCCCTGCATTATGTCAATCACGAGAATCGCCATGTCGCATATGCTTCCGCCCCTTTCCCTTAGGCTGGAAAACGCCTCATGCCCCGGCGTGTCAATGAACAGCAAGCCAGGAATCGTCAGCTCTGTCTTGAATATGGACTTTATCGGGGCGACAATCTCCTCTATTGAGCCTATTGAAAGATAGCTGGCCCCGACCATCTGGGTTATCCTTCCCGCCTCCTTGCCAGCGACGTTTGAGCCCCTTATTGCGTCCAGAAGCGATGTCTTCCCGTGATCCACATGGCCTAGCACCGAAATGATGGGTGAGCGTATGTGTCGGGAAGAAGCGTCCATAAGGAAGAATTTCGGAAGTAGATAATTTAAACGTTTGTAAATCCGGAAGCCAGGGCAGCGGCAAAGGCATGATTTAAAAATACTGCACAGCCTAAGATGGCAATATGCAGATGTTCACACTGAACAGCATAGGCGTGGTTCTTGCCATAGTGCTCGGGCTGCTGATAAACCATTTCATCGGGCTTAACGGCGTGATAATGATGGCCATTTTCCTGCTTGTTTCAGCTTACATAACAAGCTACGAGTACAACCAGAAGAAGGTTCTGGGGCTGTATGACTACGCAAGGGGATGGCAGAACGTCTTTTCAAACGGCATAATGCCGGTCATTTTCGCAATCGCATCCGGAGGATACGGCGTGTTCCCGTTCCTGGGAAGCGTGGCCTCCGTGATGGCGGACAAGATGTCCTCGGAAATAGGCGTGATAGACAAGGATGCCTATGACATATTGGGATTCAAGAAGGTCAAGCCCGGCGTGAACGGCGGCGTAAGCCTCACAGGGACTTTGGCGTCGCTGACCGGAGGCGTGATAATCGGCATAGCCGCAACATACCTTTTCGGCATAACGCCGCTGCAGGCATTCATGGTCGGCATATGCGGCCTTGTCGGCTCGCTCGCGGACAGCGTTGCGGGCCACTTTGAGGAAAAAGGGCTTGGAAGCAAGGGCACGAGCAACATCGTCGGCGCAATGGCCGGCGGCATTTGCGCGATAGCCCTTCGGGAAATAGGGATGATATAGATGGAAAAACAGGCGGTCATACTTGCTGGCGGAAGGGGGCAGAGATTGAGGCCCTACACCGATGCGGCGCCGAAGCCGATGCTCATGCTCGGCTCAAAGCCGATACTGGAATACACGGTAGCAAATTTGAAAAGGAACGGTTTCACCGACATAATGATATGCGCGGGATACAAGCACGAGATGATAAAGAGGCATTTCGGGGACGGAAAGAGGTTCGGGGTCAGCATAACATATTCTATAGAGGAGACTCCGCTGGGGACCGGCGGGGCCTTGGTTGCGGTGAAGGACAGGCTGAAAGAGCATTTTGTCCTTGCGATGGCAGACCACGTGACTGACGCCAACCTGGCGGCGCTTTACGACTACCATGTGAAAAGCAAGTCGATGGTGACGATTGCGCTGGCGGAGATAAGCCACATAAGCGAATACGGCGTTGTTGACGTTGACGACGACACCGTCACGGGATTCAGGGAGAAACCGACGTTCTCAAACTTGGTCAATACCGCGATATACGCGATTGACAGGAAGATAATGGACCATATAAGGGAAAGGGACGACATGTCGACGGACGTCATACCCCGGATAATGGAAAGCAGGAAGCTTGTCAACTATTATGTCACAAAGGACTTCTGGAAGGACATCGGGACGGTTAAGGAGTACGAGCATTTCCGCGATTCCTTTGCGTCAATAGAGGTTTACCACAACCTGTTCGGCGGGAAAATCTAAATCAGGAACAGGCAAACACCAATAACTGCGAACACTGTTTCTATTCCAATGAAGAGCAATACCAGATTTGTCTCCTCTATTCCGTTGAGCATCTTCATCGCAAGCTGCGCGAATCCCCTTGGCCTGTCATTGAGGCAGTAAAGCTTGCCTTGCTTGAATTCGCCCCACCAGCCTGTTGATGGAAATCCGTTCTTTGCCTTGATTGCGAAGTCAACCAAATACGGAATGAAAACAACTGCGTACATCTCCATCCTTCCTGCGATCATCAAAACTGCCAAAAGCCCGCCAATCAGCAGGGTTGCAGTGTCCCCTGGGAACGCCCTTGCCTTTGGGAATCCCAATGCGAATCCTGCTATGAAGGCGCCTAGCGCAGCAGCCGCAACAAGTGCGATTGTTTCGTTGCCTGCAAGCGCCGCGATTATCAGCAGGCCCAGATACATCGGCATTGCCATGCCGTATTCCATGCCGTTGAAGCCTGCAAGCATGTTCGTCAGGTTTGCGGAAACGGTTATTGCAAGCGCGATTATCGCATAGTATAAAATTCCGAAGCCCACCAGCCCGAGTATCGGGATGAAGATGGACGTGCTTGTGTTGAGCATTGCCGCGATTATTGGCAGGGACGCAAGCATGGGTATGAACGCCTTTGGAAGCTGCGGTATGGACACAAGGTCATCAATTGCGCCTATCAGCAGCAGGAGCGCGGCCGAGAGAATGATTGCAAAGAACAGCGTTGAATCTACCGAAAGCGTTGAAAACGAGATTCCAAGAATGGCGAAAAGCATGACTGAAAACAGCATGCCTAAGCCTGCGCCAAGGCCTCCCATCTCAGCGACCACTGGATAATCGGGCTTGTTAACGTCCTTTCCGGATATGCCCGCGCTGACAAGCCTCGGTATCAGGAACGCTATTATGGCGTAGGAAACCACTATTGAAAGCGCCATTGCGGCCAGAACTGCCGGTAACATGGGTTATGTTGATGCGACGGAGATTTAAAAAGCGTTTTGCCCGGAGTTATGGTAATTGACACACAATTGAACATAGAATACCAGAAACATTTAAAAATAGAAGGAAATAAACAAAAGAGTGGATTTAAAAGACTTACTTTTGGTGGGACAATGAAAAAAACAAAGGCAAAGAAGAAGGCAACTAAGAAAGCTATCAAGAAAAAGCCGGCAAAGAAGAAGATGCTCAAAAAGGTCATAAAAAAGATGCCGAAGGCAAAGCTGAAGGCGAAGCAAAAGCCGAAGCGCCTGCTAAAGCATAAGCTGAAAGGCAAGGCAAGGCACAGACCAAAGGCGACGCTGAAGCACAAGCCGAAGATAAAGGCAAAGCCGAAGCACAAAACGATGAAAAGGGCCGCGCCAGTGCCGCAGATGATAACACGCGAGGAGCCGCGCGTAGCAGAGATAATAACTGCGCCGCACCACCCGACGGTGCGCGAGAGCTATATAGAAAGGCCTGAGCCAGCAAGGCAGTACCTTCACCACGCCCCGCCTTCGCAGACGGAGGAAAGCGACGAAACGGTCAAGAAGTGCCCTGAATGCGGCGGCTCAAACCTGATAAGGGACTATGAAAGGGGGGAGATAATCTGCAGGACATGCGGATTGGTCATAACAGACGCGCTAACGGATTTCGGCCCTGAATGGAGGGCGTTTGACTCAGAACAGAAGGACAAGAGGGCAAGGACCGGCGGTCCGACCAAGCTTATGAGGCCGAACAAGGGCCTTGTAACGGAAATAGACCAATACAACAAGGACATAAGGGGAGCGAAGATAGACAGCAAACTGCAGGCGCAGCTCCACAGGATGAGGAAATGGCACAAGAGGATAAGCATCGCATCCAGCTTCGAGAAGAACCTTGCGATAGCGCTGGGCGAGCTGGACAGGGTTGCAAGCTCCCTTGGTTTGCCTGACAACATAAAGGAGAACATAGCCGCGCTTTACAGGAAAGCTGTCAAAAGCGAGCTCATAAGGGGAAGGCTCATTGAAAGCGTCGTTGCCGCAGTGATTTACGCCGCGTGCAGGATATACGGCATACCAAGGACGCTTGACGAGATAAGCAAGATAAGCGGCGTCGAGAAAAAGGAGATAGGAAGGGCTTACAGGTTCCTGAAAAAGGAGCTAGAGCTTGACATTCCGCTTACCGACCCGAGCGCTTATGTTCCGAAGTTCGCGGTTGTGCTGAACCTCAGCAGGGACGTCCAGATGATGGCGATTGAGATAATCAAGAAGTCGCTCAAGAAGGGATTGATTTCCGGAAGGGGGCCGACTGGCGTTGCGGCAGCTGCATTGTACATAGCGGCCGCGATGAAGAACGAGAAACGGACCCAGAAGGAAGTTGCGGACGTTGCCGGAGTGACTGAAGTCACGATAAGGAACAGATACAGGGAACTGAAAAAGGAACTGGAAATCGACATAAACCTTTGAGGTTTGACTTCCGCATCCCATTTGTTTTTAACACTTTTGATGCTTAAGTCCAGTATGGGGGATGCGCAACTGGACAAGACTATTCCACGCACAGTCCAGCAGCAGGTCCCTGCCAAGAACGCAATGACAGTGGTGCTCCGCAAGATTGACCCCAAGCTTGACCTTGGGTTGATTGAGGAAATCAGAAGGGGCAGGAAATGCAGGATGGACGTGCTGAAGCACCTGCTTAATGCAGGGGCAAATCCGAACGCGCAGGCCGAGGACGGATGGAGCGCGCTCCACCTTGCCGTGAAAGAAGAGAACAGGAAGGCGTGCAAGTTCCTGCTGAAGAACGGGGCCAACGTCAACGCGCTCACGTACGGAAGAAGCACGCCCATGCTGGTTGCCAAATTCCGAGGAAATAACGGCATCATCAGGCTGCTCAGGAAGAGCGGCGGCGAATCGTCGGAAATTTTCGCTTGAGCGTGCCTTTTAAAACATTCTCAATCATCCCCTATTGATGAATCACCAGGATGAAATCCTGAAAAGAGGCTATGCCGAGGAAGAGCGCAAGCAGAGGGAGCTGAAAAAAGAGGCGGTCGACCTTGGCACGAAGGAGGGCTTCAGGATAGCCTACCTTGCTGAAAAGAAAAAGGAGCCAACCCCTGTTGAAACAGAGAAGTTCAAGAGCGCGGTTATTGGGCTGAACACGCTGATATCCAAGTCAAACAGCATGGACGAGAAGATACTTTTCAGCGTCGCGGAGATGGTTGAAAGGGGCGACGCGAGGGGCATAAGCAAGCTTTTCGAGAAAAATCCGGATGCTGCAAAGGCCGCCAACGCAATGATAGAGAACAGGGAAATGTGCGAATTTGTCATAAGGAACGCGTATGCCAATATGGCGTTCACCAATGAGTTCGGCAGGGTAATGGACGTCAGGGACTTGCTGAAAGTCCATATCGCAATAAAGAAGGACCCGAAATATAGGGCGCTGCTGGAGGAGTTGAGGAAGGACGAAAGGTTCAGGGCGACCCAGGACAAGACAGACCCGATAATCCTGTACCTGCTTATGAAAAACCTGCTGCCCAGCCTGATGGCGTCCGGCATGTTCGGCAACGCGCTTAAGTCATTCATGGGAAAGATAATGGGAACGCTGAGCATAAATATAGCGTCGTCTGAAAAGGGCGCCTCGCTCATAGGCAATCTTGCAAAGGCGGTTTCAATTTTCGGCACAGGGGACGGATTCGTCCTTGGCCAGATACTGGGGGGATTGGCATGGAAAGGA
This sequence comes from Candidatus Micrarchaeia archaeon, assembly GCA_041500405.1. Taxonomy (GTDB): domain Archaea; phylum Micrarchaeota; class Micrarchaeia; order Anstonellales; family J096; genus JAPLWW01. The sequence continues at coordinate 13,628 of JBGQMB010000020.1, forward strand.
TAGACGACTATGCCAAGGAAAAGCCGCTCAGCGGATTCGTAAACCCGCTCATGCTGTCATCTTCAATAGAGCCGGGAAAAAGCATGGCGTCCGATATTCTGGGCGCCGCCATGGACGGCTCGATAAGGGACATATTCTTTTCAAGGATGCTGTTTGAGTTCATGCCAACGCTGGGGCTTAGGTTCAATAAAGCCAAATGGCACGTGCTGGAGCTGGAGGAGAACGCGGGAGAAGGGATATGCCCGTATGGCCAGTGCGAGAACCAGTCTGAGATGGAAGTGAGCGCCGACGGAACAGTGAAGCTGGGCGGTGAAAGGACCGAGATGCCGAACCCGTTCACCAGCATAAGGAAGCCGTTCAAGGCTGTGGTGAGGGCAGACCCGCTTGAGCCGTCCATCTACAGGGCAAACTTCGTGAGCTATTTCAACATCTCGGCGCTTGACATCTGCTCAATGGAATCAAACGGAAAGTCCTTCGGCTGGAAGATGAGGGAAACCGAGCTTCCGGAAAATCCGCTTTTCGCGCTTTCGGAGATAGCAGGCAACAGGGAAATAGGCGGGATCGAGAAGGACGGGGTCATGTATCCCAATCCGCTGCTGATGTGGAACGAGGCGTTCTCGCTGAACGTCTGCGACAAGTCAAAGGGCGCAGAAAGGATGAGGAACGACGCAAGGTACGAAACGTTGAGGGAGGCAAGCTCGTTCATAAAGCACTTTGTCTCGCTTGGCGGGAAGTGCGGAAGCGCCAACGAGGAAAGGCATCGGAAATACAGCCTGATGTCAAAGGACGTCATCCTGGGCGACAGCATAAAGGAAAGCGCCATCGGCGCAATGAACAAGGAGTTTGACTACAATGAAAAGGGCGGGATGACTGTGTGCAAGCTCGGCACGCTCCTGGCAGCCCTTGCGAGGGATTCGGACGAGGGAAGGATAACCCTGCGCTACAGCGAGCTTTCCGAAAAGGCCGCGAACCCGAAAGGCACGCCGAAGGAGGCGATGGTGGACACGGACCTGTTCCTTCTTGGCGACAATGACGTGAGCTTCTACAAGGACGGGAACGAGATAATCATCAACATATCGCTCAGCAGGATGACGAACGACGATTACTTTTTGAACATTCCGTACAGATACAGGACAGAGAGGATAAAGGACAGGATAGTGCTCATGGTGGAATGAATGGAGAAGCTAAGGATGATGATGGCCGGGGAAATGACGATAAGCCCAAACCCAGGCAAGACCATGCGGAAATGGAGGGAAATCTTCCAGATAACGCAGGCGGAAGTGGCGCAGTTCCTCAAGATATCCGCATCAACCATAAGCGACTACGAGGGCGAGAGGAGGAAGAGCCCCGGCATAAGGACAATAAGCAGGTTCGTTGACGCGCTGTTCAAGATAGACGCCATAAAGGGCGGGTTCGCCACAAAGAAGCTGATGGAAAGCGAGAAGGATGAGAAGGAATATTTTGAGGCAATAGACTTCTCGCAGGAGATATCCCTTGAGGAATTTGTCAAGATAATAGAGGGAAAGGTCATAACAAACCAGGACGTCGTCCCAAAGACCAAGATTTACGGATATACGCTGATTGACTCCCTGAATGTCATACTGGACATGCCCTATACGTACTTCCCGAAGCTTTACGGCGGAATAACCGAAAGGGCTTTCATTTTCCTTGGCGTCAGCACTGGCAGGAGCCCGCTTGTCGTGATTAGGATGGCGGCAAGCAAGCCAAAGGCCGTTGTCCTGCACAACCTGGAAAAGGTGGACGAGCTTGCGCTGAAGATATCGGAGCGCGAAAGGATACCCATAATAACGACAAAGCTGTCAATAGAGGAAATAAAGAAAAGGCTGAATATATAAAAAAAAGAAGGGATTTTTTCCCTTCACTTCTTCATCAGCACGGCAATGTAGTAGCCGATTGCGGAGATTATCGCGCCGCACACCGGGAACAGCAGCGCTATGCACACCGTGCCAATCAGCCCGCCGGTCATTGTGCCCGCTGTGCCGAGCACAGAGGCTATAACGGCGTCTTCGCTTTCGCTGGTCATGGTGACTGCGGCAAGCCCGAGCGCGTTCAGGATAATGCTGACAAGGAACTGGGACACGACATACACTATGCCGGCAACGATTGCGGCGATTGCGCCTACAACCGCGCTGTCGGCCATTCCAAATCCCTTTGCCTTAAGCCCATATCCCATCCATAGGTAAAGCGCGAGCATGACCGGCCACATGCAGCACGATATGAACGGCAGGTTAACCGCAATCTGCGCAAGCATTATCAGCACTATCGGTATCATTGAAGCCATCAAAGAGTCAATTATCCTCATTTTATGCACCTTGGATTGCGTTTCCCTGCGCTTGTTTTTAAACCTTACATGAAGTCGCCGATTCCCTTTTGCCTGGACTTGCTGTTGAAAACGCTCTCTATCTCCTTTGCGACAAGGTCGAGCCTCTGCAACATGTAGAACGGGAGCCCGTAGTCCAGGGATATCTTCTTTGCTATGTCAAGGTATTTCTCTATGGTTCCCTGGTAAATGGTGAGCAGAAGATCGCTGCCGCACTTCATGCACTTTCCGGAAAGCGGAATCCTCCTGAAGATGGCGTTGCACTTCTTGCACCTGACGCTCTGCCTTGAAAATCGCCTCAGGTTTCCGTAGATATCCGGAATAAAGTGGCTCAGGATGAGCTTTTCCATCGCGTCCTTCATGTCCAAGGCCCTTATCTTGCTCATGACCCCGACCTGCGCCGCAATCTTGTCGGGTATTGACTTTAGCTGGACATATCTTGTCCTTGTCGGCCCCAATGATATGGACGACATGGGGTGCGTGAACGGTATCTCGCCGTACATGTCATCCGTTCCAAGGATGTTCTTTATCCTTTTCAGCTTGACTTCGCCGGGCATGGTTATGGCCTCTGCGGCCTCATAGAACTCAAGGGGATAGTGCCTGTCATCCAGCATTTCAATGTCGTGCGACTCGTCATCCACTTCCTTGGGGTTTATGGCGATTGTAAGCACGAGCGGCGCGTCCATGGTGCCGCCCCTGTTGCTGCTCAGGAACTTCTTTGAGAAATTCAGGAACCCGTCCATAAGAAGCATTATCGCGTCCTCGTCCCCGTCGCAGTTCCTCCTTTTTGCCGTTTGGAAGAACGGGTGCGCATACCCGACGTTGGATTTCGTGAACCCGATTATCCTTCCAACAACGCCTGCGGACGTGTGCGGGCTCAGCCCTATCACAAGGTGCCCGAGCAGGTCATCTTTCTTGCCTATCTTATAGAACGGCTCAAGGCCGTAAAGGCTGATGAGCATGTCATCTATGAAGTTCGCAACCTTGGTAAGGTACCTTACGCCGCTTTCAGCCAGGATGATGTCCTGCAGCATGAGCGGCACTATTTGGGCGTCGCTTTCAAGCGGCGCGCCTGTATAGTCCGCTTCATATCCGAGCTTCCTTGCCTGCTCAACCGTTATGCCGATGTCC
>JBGQMB010000021.1:0-15940 GCA_041500405.1 Candidatus Micrarchaeia archaeon
AAACGGAAAAAACCTGGAAAACCGGCCCGCGCATGGCATTTTTTAAAACTTGCTCTATACAAATGCAATTGCGGGATGATGAGAGGTGAACCTCTGATTCGTGATGAGATGACTTGACTCTGATCCGCAACAAAATCAGTTCTTTTTGCCTTCCAGCCTGTCCATCGCCTTCTCTATGGCGTTGTTGAGCGACTTTCCCAGGAATACCTGCTCGGCCATGCCAAGCAGGAAGCCGATGAATATGAAAAGGCCCTGCGCGCCATAGACAAAGCGTATCCCCATGATGTCAAGCGGGACGAAAATGTTTGACTCCGTTCCGGAATCAAACTCAACAGAATCAAACTGCGCGACGTTTTCAGCAACCAGCGATATCGAGCCGTTCCGCTCCACAGGATAGACGCTGTAGTTGCCGCCGTTCTTTATGAAAAGCGTGTATCCAGGCGTGAGATTGGTGTATATCCCCCTTTCCTTGCTCATGAACACATATCCCGTGAACGCCGTTCCTGAGGTGTCCTTGCCCGTTACCTTGAATGCCTGCATGGACGGGTTGGAGAGCGCAAAGCTCTGGTTTATGCCGGAAACGTTCTTCATTATGATGTCGTCGCCGGTTTGGGGGTTCATTGCATTCAATATCATCATCATGCCGAAGAACAGTATGAGCATCGGCAGCATCATCTTGAGCTGGGTGTTCATGGCCTGCATGGAAAGAGGTATTTTCTCCTTGTTGATCCTTTCCATCTCCTGCGTGTTGCCCTTCTTCGACGCCTCAAAGAACTTCTTGTCAAGCTCGCTGAGCTGCGACCTGATTTTGTTGGAGTCCTTTAGGCCCATCTTTAGCATCATGGCCCTCAAAAGGATGAGATAGATGAAGGAGAATGCCAATATCGTGAAGATAAAGTCCATCATTTGCCCCTAATCATCGTTTCCGCCTTTTTTGCGGCCTCATCCGCCCTGCCCTGCTCGTTGGTTATTATCATGGCCGGCGCGCCGGAGAGGACTGCGTATGTCGCAAGCATGTCGCGGCTTATGGCGTCGTGGAGCTTCATCTCGTCAAGGGTTTCGGCATCCCTTCCAGGCCTTAGCGGATCGTTTTTCCTCCTATTATAAATATCCTCAGGCTTCGCGGAAACAAGAATGAATCCATCCACCTTCATCTTCTGGAGCATCCAGAACGGAAGCCCTGGAAGGTACCCTGTCGAAGTTTTCACGGCGCAATGCGTGTCAAGGAGCACGTTTTTCTCCGTCATCCTTGACAGTATGGCGACCACCTCCGCCTGGAGCTTTTTCTGCTGGTCAACGCTGAGCTTTTTCCTCATGTCGTCCCTGCTTTCTATCTTGAACATCCTTTTTCCGGCCTCAAGCGCCATGTCGCCGAAGTTCACGACCTTAAGCTCCGGCATGAGCTTTAGCAGGCTTCCTATGACTGTTGACTTGCCGGCGCCCGGCAGCCCCATTATGATATACATATTTCATTCACCCAGCACGATTTTTGAGAATCTCGGGAAATACGTCTGTATTATCTCCGAGGATTGCTTTGTGAACTGGTACAGTATTGTTACAGTAAGCAGGATTCCGGTCCCTGTCCCAAGGGCGCCCGTAAGGTCTGCGACTCCGGCAAGGAGCCCTACCCCGAACGAGCCCGCGATTGTGAGCGGGGTTATGTACTCATTCAGCTTTTCCTCAAGGAACCTCCTGTCCTGCCTGAAACCGGGTATATTGGCTCCATACTGACTCAGCTGGTTGGCTATGCTTTTTGCGTCCATCTTCGCCATTTCCACCCAGAACAGCCCGAAAAAGACTGACACTACCGAAAGCGTAATCACGTAAACCAAGGCATGCCCCCATCCCGGTATCCCAAGATACTGGGTCGGCTGGATAAGCATGCTGAAATAGGTGTTCATGTCCGTTCCTACATAAAACGGCGTAAGCATATACACAATGTCTGAAAGCGGGCCCATCCAGGCCTCGTTGTCAATTGTTATCCATCCGGTAACTGCTGTATGCAGGAAATTCACGTTCATGAACAGCGCTGCCGCAAATATGACTGGTATGTTGGACACATAGAACAATGGAAGCTCCAGGGGCCTTCCTGACGTCCTAAGGGCCGCGAAGGATATCGGTATCTTTACCCTGAGGAGCGAGCCCCTTATGACAAGGTAGAATATCACTATTGTCGAGAAAATCGGTATTATTGACACTATGGACTGGCTTATGGCGTTTGCTCCGCCCTCCGCGAACTTGGCAAGCACGCTGTTTGAGCCGGTCAGCAGGACCGAGATCGCCTGGTTGACAATGGTGGCGCTGACACCGGCTGCGATGAACATGCTGATTCCGGAGCCTATGCCCCATTTTTGCACTATCTCGTCCATGTATATTACGAAAATGGCGCCAAGCAGGAACTGCAGCGCAACAAGGTGGAGCATGATGGATGACGCCGAGTCGCCAAGGCTGGCCACAATGACCGGGTCAGTCATGCCGTTGTGTATCAGGTTTGCGCCGAATGCGTATCCTTCAAGAATAGCCACTATCATTGCCAAGACCACCTGTATCTGGTGGAATTTCTTTTTCTGGGCCGGGTCCTGCATGCTCAGATTAAGCAATCCTGCCCCGACAAACAATTGCAGGAACAGGCTTGCCATGACTATTGGGCCGATTCCGAGCGTGAGGAAGCTTCCTGTCTTTGAAGCAGTGACGACCTGGACGAAATCCGTGCTGGCGCCGCCTGTCCTTAATCCGAATACGGTTATGTGGTACAGTATGAAATATACGACCACGACCGCGGCAACCCAAAACAGCTTCTCCTTTGCCGTAAGCTGCCTTGCCGGCGCCTCAACCTCAGGCAGGTACTTCGAAAGGCTTCCAAGAAACTCGAATATGCCCTGTATCATATTATAGGCACCTCAGGCCGCGATTTCCACTACGCCTCCCTTGGCCTCAATCTTTGCCTTTGCCATCTTGCTTATCGACTTTGCCTTGATCTTAAGGGGATAGTTGACATATCCTGAGCCGAGGACCTTGCCCTCGAACGCGAACACGAACCTGTCCTTTTCCTTTTCCAGCCCGCCCTGCTCGGCAAGGCTGTTTATTTCCCAAAGGTTTATGGTTTTCCCGCAGGTGTGGCTCAATGGCGCAAATCCGTGCCTGCCGATCCTGTCCCTTTCGTAAACGACGACATAGGTCCACTTGTGCTTGTTGTGCTTGCCTTTGCCGGCGCGGCCTTTCCCTCCTTTGTTGCCCTTGCCTCTCCTGTTCTTGGCGTTTCCGCAGCCATGGCTGCTTGAGCCCCGCCATTTCCCGGTTTTCCTAGCGTATCTCCTTGTCATGAATATCCCCTCACATCATCCTCTTGATGACAGAGTCTATGTCCCCGCTCTCGGGAACAATCAGCTCCGGCTTCTTGACGTTCTTCCAGCCCTTCCTGGGCGGCGCAAGCCTGAAAACGGGGTCAATGTAGTCCCCTATCTTCTTCCCTGCGAAAACTGCGTCAGCGACCTCTTTTGGCTTCACCACTTCAGACGCCTTCTTTGAGCCCTTCTCGCCCCTTTTCGCTATAAGGGCCTCAAGCGTCTCCTTGCTGATTTTGCCGAACGCTATGTAGTCCTTTGCGACCTTGAGCATGCCTATTATGGGCCTTGTCGCCTTGTAAATCACTGCTTGGTTGGTCCTGTAAAGCTTCATCAGCTTGAGCGTGTTGTCTATCTTGGGCTTCATGCTTCTCCTGCCCCTTACCCTGATGACCGCTATTATCTGGTCCTCAATCGTTTCGAATTTCATTGCTCCGCACCCCTCTTGATTTTCTTAAGCGCCCTGAGCGTTGCAACCAGCGCGTTGTAAACGTTGTCGGTTGAGCCCCTTGACTGGCCCCAGATGTCCTTGATTCCAAGCAGCGAAGCGACAATCTTGATGTTGTCGTTCACGGCAAGGCCAAGCCCCTTTGGCGCAGGCTTGAGCGAAACCATGGTCGCGCTCTGCTTGCCGCTCACGCCGAACGGTATTGAGTGCCCTGTTCCGCACCTGCATTCCCATGAGCCGCACCCTCTTGGCACGTATATGAGGCTTTTCTTTGCGCTCCTTGTGGCGTAGTCTATCGCAGGCCCCGTTTCCGCGGCCTTTCCGACGCCAAGCCCTATGTGGCCGTTTCCGTCTCCCACAAGGACTATTGCCTTGAAGCTCATCCTCCTTCCTGAGTCTGTGACCCTCTGCGTTGTGGATATCTTTACCGTTTCCGTCTTTATGCCCGGAACCAGCATGTCAACAATCTCAGACTCAAGTATGCGGTTGCCCGCCTTGAGAATGTCGTCGATATTCGTTATCTCGCCGCTCTTGACCTTCCTTCCGAGCTCGGTCCTCGGCTCCCAGCTGTCTATCATCGCCATAATCTTCAGCCCTCCATAATCTTGGATTTGACCTTGTCAAAAAGCTCCGGCAGCTTTTCTGGGTCCACTTTTGCCTCAATATACCGGGAGAACTGCCTTGAATAGCGGTCCTTGTCCCCCTTTATGAGCTTTGCGTATTCCGCGATATGGGTTCCCTTGAGCCTTTTCTCGTCAAGCTCCATGCCCATCGCAGACTCCATTCCGGCGTCGATTGCGCCCTTCATGGCCGCAAACACGATGCTCTGCTTTGTCGGCGTGTGCCTTCCTATGTCAAGCACTGCGCTGGATATGCCCTTTGCCTTTGCAAGCTTCCCTATCAGCAGCCCCGCGAGGTATGCTGTCGGCATGTTGCTTTTCGGCACCCATCCGTACGACCTCAGTTTCCTTGTGTTTACCGCAACTATCGTCCTGTCCCCTTCAGGCATGAACGAGACCAGCTGGAGAATGAGGCCCCTTCCGGTCTTTCTGACGACAAGGCGCGGCTTCCTGCTCTGCAGCAGCGCAAGCCTTCTTGCGTAGACTGTCCTGCCTTCCCTTTTCCTCCTGAATGGAACTTCGTAAATCGGGGATTTTGCCTTTGGCATTTCATTTCACCTCTTTTGCGTCCTTGAGAAGGAAGCTGTTGTCCTTCAGGTATGCAAGGAATGCGGACTTTCCCCTGAAATATCCGCCCTTCATCTTCAGGTACAGTTTCCTCTTGTTCTTCCTGTCAACATATTGCCCCTCAACGAGCTTGTTGAGGTATTTTCTCAGCGCCCTTATCCTCTTCATCCAAAGGTCCTTGAAAGGCATCCTGGCGTTCATTGTTCCCTTCCTTTTTCCCTCGCCCCTCTTTCCGCGCTTTTCCTTCTTCCGTCTGCCTTTGACCGGGATTGCGTACACTATGCCGTCCTTTGCAAGGCCGGCGACGTCTGCCCTTGTCATTGCGCCGCTTAGCGCGTCCCTTGTCTCTGCATTCGCCTTTATCCTGACCCTGTTTGTGCCGACGCCAAGCGTTTCCGAGGCTATCCTCCTGAGCGATTTCATCTTCATTTCTTCTCACCTGTCTGGGGCTTTTCCGCCTTTTGCGGCTTTGCCTCCGCCTTCTTCTCCTCGGCCTTTGGCTTCCGCTCCCTTTGCTTCACGCCGGGGTTCAGAATCCTGAGCTTCAGCTCACCGGCCCTCTTTATTATGGCAATCCTTTTCCTGTTGCCGACCTGCCTCGCAATCCTGACAACAACATCCTTAAGGCCTTCAAGCTGCGCCGGGTTGTGCACAATCACTTCAAAGTTCCCGCATGGATGCGTAAACCGGACAATTTTGCTGTTCTTGTAGCCTATGCGCGGCGATTTGCCGTGCGCAGCCACCCTTATCCTCTTCTTGTTGTCGATTCCCCTGGGCTTCCTCCACCTTGAAGGAACCCTCATTATGGACTTTGAGTTCGGTATTATGAAATTTGGCTTCTTTTTCTTGTTCATTCCTGACACCTCATTCAACGGCGTAAATGCCGTCCTGGAAGACCCTCTTGTCCTTCTTCCTTGTCTTTGTTGCCTGCCTTATGTTGGACACCGTTTGCGTAACGTCGTCAAGGCTCGGGCCTTCCACAAAAAGCTCCTGGCCTGCGATCCTGACTTTCGTGTCGTTCACTATCTTTGCCTTCCTGTTCTTCTTTTCGCCGTAAAAGTTGTCTATCATCAGCTCATTGCCCTTCACGCTGACTTTTACAGGGAAATGCGCGTACCTTATGACCATCTTCCTTGAGAATCCCTCTGCGGCGCCCTTCAGCATCATCAGCACCCTCCTTTTCACGGTGTTGATGGATGTTGTGTTCTTTCCGTCCACCTCGAACTTTCCGTCCTTTAGGGACATTTTGACGCCGACAACCTTGAAAACCGTCTTCACCTGGCCCTTTGGCCCCTTGGCAATGACAGTATTGTTCTCCAATGAAAGCGAAACGCCGGCCGGAACGATTACTGAAACATATCTCATGCCAGGCACCTCAGTAAACGAAGGCAAGAAGCCTTCCGCCCAGCTTGGCCTCCTTGGCCTCCTTGTTGCTCATGACGCCCTTTGGCGTCGAGACTATCAGCAGCCCCAGATTGTATGACGGCAGGTAGTGCGTCTCTGTGGCAACCCATTCCTTGTTGGATACGGCGAACCTCGGCTTCACCGACCTCAGCTCGCTTATCTTTCCGTTGAGCTGGACGTTGAGCAGGCCTCCCTTGCCGTTGTCCTTCTGCGAGTATTCCGATATGTATCCGTGCGCCTTGAGAACCTCAAGCACATCGGCTATGAGCTTTGACGCCTTGACGTCGCACTCCGTCTTGCCGACCCTTTCGCAAATCTTTATCGTGTTGAGCCCGTCTGAAAGCAGATCTATTGCCATATTGAGCACCTCAATTGTACTTGAAGAACCCCAGGTCCTCTCCCATTTCCCTGAAGCATCTCCTGCAGACGTAAAGGCCGTATTTCCTTATCAGTCCTTTCGTCGTCGCGCACTTCTTGCACATCCTTATTCCCTTTCCCCTTTGCCTGTCCAGGCTTTTCCTGCTTATCTCGGCAGGCTTCTTGTTTTCCGTCATCATAAACACCTTACTGCTGGACCGTGACGCCGAATGCGTCCTTTACGAAGGACATTGCCTCGTCCCTGGTGACCCAGTGCTTTTTGCCTATTGCGGCGTTCGCTATCTTCCTTTTCTTGACCCTGTAGCCCGGCCTTTCGAGCGTCACACAGACGTCAAATCCGAACATTCCGAGTTCCGGGTCGTACTTGATTCCGGGAAAGTCGATGTATTCCCTTATGCCGAACGCGAAGTTCCCCCTGTTGTCGAAGTTGTTTTCGCTCACCATGTTCTTCACTGCGATGAACGCCTTCTTCAGGAACATCCTTGCGCCCTCCTTCCTGAGCGTCGCCTTGACGCCGATGGGCAGGCCCTTCCTGAGCTTGAAGACCGGGTTCCTTACCCTTGCCTTTGTGACAAGCGGCTTTGCCCCGGTTATTTCCCCCATCAGCTTCTGCGCGTTGTCCAGCCTTTCGCCGGGCGAGCCGACGCCGATGTTGACCGTTACCTTTGATATCTTGATTTCCCTCATCGGGTTTTTGGCTGTTTTTTCCTTTGCCATCACAACCAGCCCTCCTTTATCGGGAAGATGTAGTTGAACCTTGTGATGACATCCTTCCCGTCCACGTCAACCGTCACGTCCTTTACCACGGTTCCGCTGATCTTCTTTATCGTGCCTGTGTTGCCCGCGTGCCTTCCCTCTATTATGACGCACATCGAGCCTGTTTTTGGCTTTGCCACGTCCTTTATGTCTTTCGTTGCCAAGTCGAAAAGCACAACATCGTTGACCGCAAGGCTGTTGTCCGCGGTTATCTTTGTCTTTCCGTCGTGGAACGTGAGCTGGAACTTGTCCTGCGAAAGCGAGACCTTTTTCGCTATCTTGAGGGGCTTGGAGCCCTTGTTTTCCGTTTCCTTTGCCTCGTACCTTCCGGCCTTGCCCATCACTATCCTATATGTTGTGCCCCTTATTTCCACAACGTCCATGAGCCCTACAGGGAAGTCGGAGTCCTTTCTCGCCTTTCCGTCAACCTTGACGTGGCCCCTCCTCATCACGAACTGCGCCTCCTTTAGCTTGTCGACGCATTTCATGATGTCCCTCATAAGCACGCCGAGGCTCATTGAAACGCCCATGGAATGCGGTCCCGGGCTCTGCCTCCTGATGTACTTGTACTTCTTCTTGTTCCTTATCCAGACCTTGTCCGGAATGTTAGACCTCTTAAGATGGTTCCTTGGTCCTTTTCTTGCCATATCAATCATGCCTCTATTTTTGCGGGCTGCTTTGCCTCGGCCTTCTTTTCCTTGGCTTCTGTCTTTGCCTCTTCCTTGGGCTCTGCCTTTTTCTTCACCCGCTTTGCAATCGCCTTTATGTCTCCCCTTGACACAAGCACTACATTGGACGGCTGTATCGCGACAGCGACCTCCTTCTTGCTCCTGGAGTTTGTCTTTGTTATGCCCTCAAGGTCTATTGTTCCCTTAACGTAATTGACCGCAAGGACCTGGCCAATTTTGCCACTGTATGCGCCCCTTGCGACCCTGACAGTGTCGCCTTTCCTTATCAGCACCGACCTGGATGGGATATTCAGCTTTTTTCCCGTCTCCCTGTCAACATGAACCATGAGCCTGTGCTTCCTTGCGTGCTGGGCGGGCATGTAAAAGGCCCGCCTTGTTGTCCTTATCGTTCCCATTCAGACCACCATGGCCGCAATCGCGGACACCTTCGGGTATCTTTCCGCCACTTCCCTTGCTATCACGCCTTTGATTTCAGTTCCGACCGGAAGCCCGTCCTCGTTTATCAGGACCGCGGCATTGTCCTCAAAGGAAACCCTTGTGCCGTTCGGCCTTTTGTACTCCTTTTTCTGCCTCGTTATGACTGCAATGACCTTTGTCCCGACCATCTTCGTGTCGCCCTTTACGACAGAGCATATTATGGTGTCGCCGACGCCTGCGGTGGGATACCTGTTCCTGACTCCCTTGTACTTCTTGAGCCCGATGAGCTTCAGTATCTGCGCGCCGCTGTTGTCGTCGCACCTGATGCGGGCCAGCAGGCCGAGCGTCTTTGTGACCTTTGACGTCAATCCCTTCATTTCATTCACCTTTTGGTTCCGCGGCCCTGCTGACCAGCGCGGTTATGACCCAGTTCTTTGTCCTGCTGAGCTTGCGCGTCTGCTGGGCCTCAATGACATCCCCAAGCCCAATGGATATGCCTTCGGGAACATGAACATGTATCTTGCTCTTCTCTATGGCAACCCTCTTGTACTTGTGGAGCGTCTTGGAGAATTCCCTCTCTATCGTGACCGTGTTCTTCATCTTTGTCGAGACAACGGTTCCCTTGACCTTCATTCCCCTGGAGGATATGCATTCCTCCTTGACCCTGTTCACTATGTCCTCGTTGATTTTTTCCAGCTTCATACTACCATCCCTTTTTTGGTCCTTTCTATCGGGTCCCTCTCAAGCGACGCGCCGTCGAGGGAAACCATTTTCCCGTTAATGTCAAACGCGAAAACGTTTCCGCGCTTCGGAACCACGCACGTTTTTGCCTTGGAGCGGATGTGCAACGTATTCCTCGTTTCCCACACCACAATTCCCTTTGTCCCTTCGTACGTGGACGACGACCTGCTTACGCAGGCCTTCAGCCCTATCAGCTCATGCTGCGCAAGGTTCTCCGCATTTCTTCTGCCTAGGAGGACTCTATCGCTTCCTTCTTGAAGCCCATCGACGACAGTATCTCCGGAACCCTTTTCATGTGGTTTCCCTGGAGAATGATATACTCCTCCTTTATTGAACCTCCGCATGCCAGCTTCCTCTTCAGTTCCTTGAGGGTTTCCTTGATTTGCTTTTTGTCAAGGCCCTCAACAACAGTGACAAGCTTGTTGAACTTCGCTTTTGCGGTGTAGACCTTTATCCGCCGCGTTTCCTCCTTGTCCAGAAGGTCGCAGACGCAGAGGTCTTTTGGCAGACCGCACGTTTGGCATATTTCACCCAATCTTGTTGCACCTCTTCACATCTTCTGTATATATCCTTTTAAATGTTGTTATTTTTTCGCCTTTTTCTCCGCCTTGGGAGCCTGTTTTTTTGGCTCTGGCGCCTTTGGCGGCTTCGCCGGGCTTTTTTGCGCGGGCTTTGTTTCCGCCTTGGCCTGTTCCGCCCTCTTGCGCTCGTTCATCACCGTGAGTATCCTTGCCACGAGCTTCTTTAGGGACTGCTTGCGCCCGTACTTTGTGTCCGGAAGCGTCGCAATCTCCTTGCCGAAGTTCTCTAGGTCCTTCGCAAGCTCGTCGTTGGTCTTTTCCCTGAAATCCTTAGCTTTTGGCAACGGCATTTTCTGCACCCTCCTGCTTTGCGCCTTGTGCCGGCGCTTCTTCCTTTTCAGCCGCTTCCGCGGCCTTTTTCTGCTCCGCCTTCGCCATCTGGTCCACCTTGTCCGGCAGATATATGCCAGGCGGCGCTATCCTGACCGTAACCCCAATAACTCCGGATTTCGTCACTATTGGATACTTTACGGTCCTGACTTCCTTTACCGGGTTTCCTGCCTTTGGCACGAATCCGGCATAGACCTTGATTTTCCTTGACTTTGCGCCCTTTGCGCCGATCTTTCCCTGCGCGATGAGTTCCGCGCCTATCGCCCCGTTCTGCATGATGCCGCTCAACAGCCTGTAAAGGACAGACCTTGCCTTCTTGCCCATCTCAAGCTCCTTGGCCGCCTTCCTTGCGATTATCCTGGGCTCAAGCCACGGGTTCTTTATCTCAATAAGGCTTATCTTCGGGTTCTCTATCTTGAACTCCATGGAAAGAAGCTGCGCCGCCCTTGCTATGAGCCTGCTCTTCCTGTTCATGAAGCCCCTTGGGTCCATGACCTCGATGTATATCCTGGTCTCGATTGGCGACCGCTTTATGTCTATGTTGGCTATCCAAACCCTGGAAAAGTAGTTCTCAAGGAACTCGATTATCCTTTTCTTGAGCACCGGCTCCTCTATGAACTTCTTCCTTATGCTCTTCATTACCATGCAGTTTCACCTTTTTTTGGGCGCCTTCGCCTTTTCGCCCGCCTTCGGGGCTTCCGCCTTGATTGGCGCCTCCGACAATATTATCTCAACCCTTGACGTCGAAAAGTCGTGCCTCTTCCTAAGGCCCTTGGGCTGCAGCCTTCCGAACACCATCTTCTTGTTCGCGCACGCATGCCTGACGACCAATCTGTCCTCGGCAAGGCCCTTCGCCCTTGCGTTGGCTATCGCGCTCTGCACGACCTTGAGCACTATCGCAACGGACTTGATTGGATACCTTCCCTTCCTTCCGCCAAGCTCCCTCCTGTGCCCAAGATGCTTGTTGTGGCTCCTATATAGGATAGGGATTTGCATCTTTGCCGCCTTCTGGAGAAGCGAAACGGCCTTTGCGACCGTCTTTCCCCTGATGTTGCCGCAGACCTCGGCAAGGTCCTTGAAGCTCGCATCAACGCCCTCCAGCCTGGCCTTGGCGCACTTTTCCTCGTTATCCGGCTTGAATGAATACATGTTCTGCACCTTCACTTGACGGATATGAACTTGCTTCCCCTCGTGGCCCCAATGCCTGGTCCCGAGTGCTTTCCGAAAATTGTCGTGTAGCTGTACTCGCCGAGCCGATGGCCCAGCTTTTCAACCGTTATGTCAACATCCTTCCATTCCCTGCCGTTGTAGACCTTGAACCCCATTCCAAGCCATTCCGGGATGATCACCGCTTCCCTGCAGTGCGTCCTCACGGGCTTGCTTACGCCCTTCTTTTTCATGGCCCTTATCTTGTCTATGAGCTGCATGTATTCGATGTTCATGCCCTTGAGCGCCCTCAGGATTGCCCTTCTGCCCCTGGACTTCGCCATTTTCGCGAACTCCTCGATGGGCATGGCTTTCAATTGGGCGGCTTCCAGTCCCCTGTACTGCGGATTTTTTAGCATACTCATTCACCTCATTGGTTCTCCTCGGTCTGCACGGCTTTTGCGCCCCTTCCCGTCTGCCTTGACGCTATGTGGCCGACCTTCCTTCCAGGCGGGGCATTCCTGCTCACGCTGCTTGACTTGCCCTTGTGGTGCTGCTTCCCGCCGAACGGATGGTCAAACGGCGACATCTTGACTCCCCTGTTCTTTGGCCAGAGATGGCGCCTTGCCCTGTGCTTGTGGAATGCGTTTCCGGCCTTGAGCAGGGGCTTGTCCTTGACGCCGCCTCCCGATATGACGCCGATCTGCGCCCTTGAGTCGGGATTCAGCTTTATTATCTGCTTGCTTGGCATCTTCACGTAAACGAACCTGTCGTCCTTTGAGACGATGATTGCGTACGTTCCGGATGCCTTGATGAACTTTCCCCTGTCCCCGGGGCTCCTTTCAATATTATAGATATAGGTTCCGTCCGGTATTGCGTAAAGCGGCATTATGTTCCCTATGCTTACCTTTGCCTGCGAGCCTATCTGTATGTTGTCGCCTATTGCAATGCCTTCCGGCGCGATTATGTGGAGTTTTGAGTTGTCATCCAGCTTGACGAGCGCAAGGATGCTTGTCCTTCCGGGGTCGTCGACGAATTCCATGACCTCGCCTGCTATGACGCCTGTCTTTTCCAGGTCGTCGTACGGCCTGAGCGCAACGTCAACCTTGAACCTGTGGCTTGGCGCCTTGTACTTGGGCGTCCCCTTTCCCCTTACCTGTTGCTTTAGCCTTTTTCCCATCCGAAATCACCGTCACACTAGGTTAAGCGATGCTGCCAGCTCGTCGACATCGACGTTGTCCGCAAACGTAACGTACGCAATTTTCTTGCCCTTGAAGTTTATGTGGGTCCTTACCGCCTTTACCCTCTTGCCCAGCATTTTCTCTATTGCCGCCTTTATCTCCGGCTTGTTGGACCTGTTGTCCACGACGAACGGGACTGTCTTCTTGAAGCTTGCCATGTTGACCGCCTTTTCGGTCTTGACGACGCCCTTTATTATCATTTCTTTTCACCCCAAATTGCCGCAAGCTCCTTAAGCGCCTTTGCGCTTATCACTATGGGCCTTCCGGGCTTCGCGCCTGGCGCCAGGTTTTTCACCTTAAGCGCCTTTGGCGTCGTTGTTTCAACGCCCGGTATGTTCCTGCCCGCCTTCAGCGCGGCGGAACCCTCTGACGCGATTATCAGCGCGGATTTCGGGTAGAGCTTCTGCTTCGCCCTCCTGCTCCTTATTCCGCTCCTGATCCTCTTGCCCCTTTGCGACCTTTCAATGTCCTCCTTCATGAAAACATTGAGGACATCAAGCATTTCCCTTGTCTTTTTTATTGACTCAAAGCTGTCCGCAAGCACCGCAGGATACTTGTCCCCGATGATGTGGCCCCTTGCCTTGACCGCCTTCACTGAAAGCGATGCTGAAATGGCGGAGCGCATTGCCTTTGCGAACTCCTTCTTGTTTATTTCCTCTATTATGATCTTTTCCGGCTTCGGCGGGTGCGCCCTCCTTCCCTTTACCGAGGACGGAATCCTCCTTACCCTTCCGGGAGTGCCGCCTCCGTAGAATTCCCTTGGCAGCATGGCCTGGCCCCTGTTCTTCAGGGACGCGTAGGCCTCCTTCCTTCCCCTGTACTGCGCGGAGGTCTGAAGCCCGGCCCACCTGTACGCCCCTTTTGGCTGGTACTCCCTGCTCTCCTCGCTCAGGACTGCCCTCCTTATTATGTCCTCCCTTATCTCGCCTGCGATTGATTCCGGTATCTGGATTTCATCGACAGGCTTTCCGGACACGTCATAAACCTTGAGTTTCATTTCAATCCCTCAGTTCTTTGGCTCCTTGGAAATGTATGTGACGCTTGCCGCCACTATGTTGCTTTTCCTCATCGCATACCTTAGGCGAACCATTCTCCTTGTCGGTCCGGCAACCGAGCCTTTCACCAAGATATAATCATTCTTCACGAAGCCGTAGTGCGGGAATCCCGAAGACGGGTTCACCTGGTCGACGGCATCCGATTTGCCGACATTGACTATCCATTTTGAGAGCTCCATCCTCTTGTGGTAGCCCATCTGTCCAGCCCTTGGGGCGGTGTACATGACGTACCCCGGCTTGAACGAGCCGATTGGCGCAGTGTGCCTGACCTTTCCGGTCGCCTTCGGCCTCTGCTTTGCGGCATGGAACCTCTTTATCACGCCCTGCCAGCCCTTTCCCTTCGTTATTGCGGCTATGTCGACGAATTGGCCGGGCTTTAGCACGTCTGTTGCGTGGATTTCCTTTCCAAGCAGCGTCTTTGCGTAGTCGAGCTTTTCATTTGCGTTTGCCCCTCCCACGCCTATCTCCATCCTTTCGATGTGCTTCTTGCCCATGAGCGTCTTTGACGGCTGCGCGTATGCGAGGACCCTTATGTCCTCGAATTCCCCGCCTTCCTTCATTGATGATTTCACCGTCCCGTTTGTCGGGGCGATGAACTTGAGTATTTCCTTGTTGTCGGTAAAGAGGTCGTACGACCTGTTGTTGGAGTATCCCCTGACGCCGTAAACAACGATTGGCGGCGCCTCCAAAACCGTGGCGCCCAGCGTGACTTCCATCCCGGTTGTCGGCGCCTTTGTCTTGTCGACGTAGCTTACGCTCGTCATTCCGGCCTTGTATGCCGGGAAGTCCAGCAGGGTCTTTTCCTTGACCTCCGGCCAGAATGAAATTTCCGGCATCTGGCTCTCCGCCCTTTTCCTTGGCCTGTATGCCAATGAGCCTCTCCTTGGCTTGTTTATGTCTGACATTCAACCACCATTCTGCATTCGGCATTGCCCGCAATGGGTTGCCCAATTAACAGATAGATATCCCTCAATTACAGAGGGAATATTTATAAAGGTTGTGGGTAAGGAAAATCCCTAAAAAGGAGAATGGCTAGGCGCTTCCTGTGTCCTTGAATGCATTATCCCCAAACTCTTTTCTGACAGACTCCAATTCGTATTTGCAGTGATTTTTTTTATACTGAAAATCTTTTTTCTGGTCGAGCAGGAGATGCCATATAGGGTCTCCCACCTGTTTTACGGCAAGCGCCATTACGCTCTCAAGCCCTAAGTAGGCTATGATGCTTCCAAAAAGACTGCCTGCGCCTGCCCCTCCAGTGAATAACGCATGGCGATTCCTGAAAGCATATTCTGCGGCCTGTTCTAGGCTCGGCGCATTGAAATACCTGTAAAACGGCCCTTGCTCACCCTCCCCGGTTTCTTCATCATAAGGAGTTATGGCCTTGGCAACATACCTTGGACATTTCCGGGCTTGTCCTGGATTAATATTGTTTTCGCTGGGCAGTATATCCGCCTTTATTTTTGGCGGTTTGCCTTTGGTTTCCAAGACCCTGGTTTTGTTCATATTGTCTCCGCCCTTTTCGCCTTCGCCGCTTTGAGAAACTTTACGGTTTCCATATTCGGATTCCACGATTTGGCACTGTCCAAAGGCGTCCTGCCATTCTCGTCTTTTGCGTATATGTTTGCGCCGTTTGCAAGAAGAAGCGCGCAGATTTTGGTTTCTCCATAGCACGCTGCGGTATGCAAAGGCGTAGAGCCGCCGCTGCCTTTCATATTCGGGTTTGCGCCATTTGCAAGAAGAAGCGCGCATATGTTGATGTTTCTGGTGTCTATGGCATAGTGCAGAGGCCGATAGCTGGGCCTGCCTTCGTCGCTTTTTGCATTGGGGTTCGCGCCTGCCAGCAGCAGCATCTTGAAATAGTTCAGGCCGTATTTTCCTTTTTTGTTGATGGAGTTTCTTTTCAGCGCGTCCAATAGCGCATTGTCAAGATGGGCCTGCACATCGGGCTGCCATTTGAGCTTTTCGCTGGGCAGTATATCCGCCGTTATTTTTGGCGGTTTGCCTTTGCTTTTGACCTCAAGAACGAACAGCCCCGTGCTTTTGCCCATGGTTTTCCAATTGTGGTAAATAATTTAAAAACATGTCGGTTTGCCGGAAATCAGGTTGTGCATTCCTCAAAGGGTTTCATGAACTTGTTTCCGGTTATGCCGGCAAGCCATTCCATTGACTTGAGGAATGCGGCCGTTTCCTTGTTTATGTTTATTTCGGCGATTGAGGACGCGG
>JBGQMB010000022.1:0-15866 GCA_041500405.1 Candidatus Micrarchaeia archaeon
AACTCACAGCACTGGCAGAGAGAAGATGAAGAGGGCTCGCCGCAGTTTTTGCATGAGACGAGCTTGCCCGAGCGACTCTTCAGGTTTGGGAGAAGCGAGAGGAAGGCGTTGGTGACGCGGAATTTTGTCCCGGGCGCGTCTTCCTCCAATTCATTCAGGAACACGCGCACGTGGTTGCGGAAGGCATCGGGCTGGCCTGCGAAGATGACTTCATGCACGTGAATCCCTGATCACCATAGCTGGAGCAGACATAGGTATTGTTGTCAAGCAGGAACATTTCGCTGGAAACTGTCATCCCTGATACGACTATGTTTGTGTCAGTCCTTTGCTTGTCCCCTTTCTTGTACATTATCATCGTAGCCGGCGTGGCCGCAGTTCCCTGGCCTATGGTGAAAGTGTAAGTCACTTTGTAGTTGGGCTGCCCTGCGCCAGCGAAAAGCGAAGCAAGCTGGCTTGCTGCGTCGTTTGATCCTCCGCCGTTCTGCGTCTGGTTTTGCGTGGCGTTCGGGGTTGTCACCGGTGTCGTGGTTCCGTTTGACTGGTTGATTTGGCTTCCTCCGCCAAGGCATCCTGCAAGCAGGACCGCTGTTGCTAACAATGCGAATAATACTAGTTGCGTTTTCATATTTGCACCTTAAGCCGTTGTGGCTGCACAAGGTTTAAAAAGAATAAGCTATTGCAGTTTCGCAGGAAGCGTGAATATGGCGTCCGGAACACTCATATTCAGGCTCGTTATGGCCATCCTGGAGAACGGCGACCAAAATTCAAGCAGTATGCCGTCTTCGGAGAAGCATTGCCCGAATTCAGCATCCTTGCTCATCATGGCAAAATCAACCGCATCCGGAATGTCGCTGTTTCCGTCCCTCATCGTGACACTGAAGCATTTTGCGCTGATGTTCAATATCATGCGGTCCGGAATCTTCTGGACCTTGTAAAAGTCAATGTTTTCCTCAAGCGTTGACGCAAAATCCGTGTCATCCGAAACGTTTTGGGATGCCAGGGCGCACGCAACGGTTCCATTTTGCGTCTGGCAGGAGTAGGTGCTGTTTCCTATCTTGAAGGCCGAGCCTGATTCGTTGCCCTGCCTGATGTCCACCCTTGCGTTTCCGGCCTTTCCGTCAACATAATATGTCTCCTCTATCGGCGATTCGTTGACAAGCACGGAATAATTGATAATATAGGTCGCGGTATATTCCACGCCCTTGCCCATATATGATAAGTCTTTTATCTCCTGAATGGCATTTATGCTTTCAGTGTCATTTGCGCCGCTTGGCTGGCTGTTGGAGGCAGTAAGGCATCCGGACAGCAGGATTGCGGCGCATAGCATTGCAATAAGCATTCTCATAGACAAAACACTGAGTCCATAGCGCTGACAAGGTATTTAAAGGTTGGGGGAAACAATGATATGGGATTGTGATGAGAAGAGTGCGGCTCAAGTGGAAAGGCACAGAATTGCGCGGAATACTTGTCAATGAGGAAAAGGGATTCAAGACAATAAAGCTTGACACTGGCTATAACATAAATGTCAGCAACAAGGAGATAAAGGATATTGAGCTCGGGGAAGCTGTTGACATAAAGCTCGGCGAGGGAAAGGACGAGGGAGACGGGGACATTGCGATATTGGGGTGCGGCGGCACTATAGCGTCGGAAGTGGATTACAGCACCGGCGCGGTGTTCCCAAGGATGACGCCCGCGTTCCTTAAGGCGTCGTTTCCTGAGCTGGAGAATATCTCATCAGTAAAGACCAGGATGCTTTTTAACATCTTCAGCGAGGACATGAACGCCTGGCACTGGGCAAAGATGGCGGAAAGCGCATATGATGAGCTAAAGGACGGCAAGAAAGGCGTCGTGCTCATGCATGGCACGGATACCATGCACTATTCCGCTGCCGCGGTCGCATTTGCGCTTGAAGACCTCAATGCGCCCGTCGTTTTCGTCGGAGCGCAAAGGAGCTCGGACAGGCCGAGCAGCGACAACAAGATAAATCTTCTAAATGCGGTTTTTTCCGCGACCCAGAACATAGCTGAAGTCGGGATATGCATGCACGCAACGGTTGACGATTCTTTCTGCCATTACCACAGGGGCGTCAAGGCAAGGAAGATGCACAGCTCAAGGCGCGACGCATTCAAAAGCATCGGCATACCGCCGCTTGCGAAAGTGGATTTCAGGAACGGGACGTTTGAGGAGCTGCACCCCTACAGGAAAAGGTCCGGGGCAAAGCCGAAGCTGAAGAACAGGTTCAGCGACAATGTCGCCCTGGTTTATGTTTATCCTGGCATCAGGAAGGAAATGATATCCAGGCTTGGCAAATACGACGGTGTGGTGCTTGCCGGGACAGGGCTGGGCGTCATACCCACAAACCCGGGCAAGGACAGGCACGCAACCCCTATCCTAAAGGAGGCAAAGGCGCTTGTTGATTCAGGAATCCCGGTCATTGTGACATCCCAGACCATATATGGAAGGGTAAACCACGATGTATACTCCGCAAACAGGCTTGTCCGGGAAGCGGGCATGATGGGAAACGGCCTGGACATGACTCCGGAAACGGCATACATAAAGCTATGCTGGGCGCTCGGACAGGAGAAGAACGCAAAAAAGGTCAGGAAAATCATGGAAACCAACCTCGTCGGGGAAATCAGCGAAAGGTCGGCGCTTTCCGACTAAGCGGAAGGGATTAAAACATATCAGGGCAAATCTCCCCTAATGGACATATCCGAGCTTCAGGACATAGACGCAAAGGAGAAGGAGGGTTCCGCGCTCCACAACGTCCCGGCCGACTTCTATCCAAAGCTAAAGGCCATGATAAAGGCTAAAAGGGAGGCCATGGACCCGGACAAGACCATAACAATAAGGGAATACGAGAACATACTCATGCTGACAAGCAGGATAATATCACGGAGAATTTCAAAGATATCCTTTTTCGCCTCAAGGGAAATGGAGGCGCACAACATGACCATGGAGGAATTCGGGCTTTACACGTCCGTGGCTGCTTCAGCCAAGGAGCTCAGGGAGTCTGTGTACGGCGGAAATGCCATAAGCCAGGCGCCTAAAACAGAGGAAAAGAATCCCGAGCCTGCAAAGGAGGAGAAAAAGGATGAAACGCCAAAACGCAGGATAAGGATAATAAAGTTCGTTGATGCTTATAGGGGCCTTGACAACAAGGAATACGGCCCCTTCAATATAGGCGTTGTGCTTTCCGAGATGCCGCAAGACGAGGCAAAGTGGCTGCTTGAAGAAGGCTACGCCGAAGGGGTCTAGCAATGGGCAACGCGGCATTGGAATCCCTTGAATCGCTCATTTTCTCCAGGGCAGGGGACGTATTCTCCGCCAACAGCGACCTTGAAAGCGCCGCTTCATCCTACGGCTCGGCCGCGGAGTTCGCAGCATCGCCTTATAACATGGAAAAGGCAGGCATAGCGTATTACAGGCTTGCCAAAAGCATCGGCAACGCCGGAAAGGCAAGGACGTACGCGGAAAAGGCCGAGACGCTTTTCAGGAAGGCGGCGGATATCGACCCTTCGCGCATAGACTCGCACTATTACCTTGGCATGATATACAGCGAGATGGGCGACATAAACAAGGCCGCCGGCGAGTTTTCCGTGATATACGACAGGGCAAACGAGGTTTCCGACAGGGCAGTGATGTCGCTCATAGAGTCATATATTTTCATAAAGGAGACAAGGTATGAAAAGGAATCCGAAGCCTATTCCGCGCTTGAGGATCCCTTCCTTGCGAGCTTTTACGAGTTTGTCAAGAAATACGCGATAGGAACAGACATTGAGAGAGCGCTCAAGGCCAAGCACAGGACAGATAACCCGTACAGCGCCCTTGCGGCCGAGATAAACTCGCTTTACAGGACATATTTCATGGATGAGGAAATGCGCAAGAGGATACCGAACCCCGTTTCGCGCTTCGCAGTGATGATATCAGCCATGTTCAGCAGGGAAGGGTCAGAAAAGGACGCGATAGCCATTTTTTCCAAGCCTGAAACCGCGGACCTGAGGAGGCTTCCTCCTTACACCAGGGGAATAATGACAAGCTTCCTTTCGCGGTTTGGGCTCACTCCAAGCTCTTTCAAGATGCCGTTCATGATACAGAAGGACATCCGCACGGTTGAGAAGCTAATGGCGCTCATATCGGACATGCGGGAAGAAAAGCTGGACAGGCGCGGCATAAGGCGCAGGCTTGCGGAGCTTATGGACCTTCTTCCAGCGAACCTGAGGCAGGCGTACCTGAATTTCTTCGAGTCAATTGAGTCCAAGTCGTTTGACGAGATATACAACGGGCTTTCAAAGCTCAGGATGGGCCTTTTCGAGTCAATATCAAAGAGGCTGAGGGCATTCTACCCAAGGACAGAGGCCTCGCGCCTTTTCAGGCTGGTTGTCGCCTCCCTTAAGATGAAGGAAGAGGACAAAATAAAGATAATAGACAGGATGGACAGCGCGGATTAGGTGCAATGTCTAGCCGCCGGGCTGGTATCTCAGGTCATTTTGGACGTATTTGATGCAGCTGTCGCGCGCCTCGTCGTTAATGAGCTTCCTGCATATGGACATGTTCCTGGTGACAAGGCCCAGGCACTGCAGCCTGTACTGCTCGTCAGATATATGGTTGCATGCGTCCTCGTCGTCGTTGGAAATCCCGTATCCCTGGATGCACAGGTCTATCTTCGTTTCCTTGCTCTCAATGGCGCAGCTGAGATCGCACTCCATGTTTTGGCATTCATGCCAGTCATTGAGTATTTCTGCGCGGCAGATGTATGTGTCAAGTATGCGCATGCGCCCGCTGCAGGCGGAAATGTTGCCTGTCATTTCTGCGACATCTATAAGGCAGTTCTCCTCAATCCACATGGTGTCGTTGAAGTATCCCCTCAAGCCTTTGCAGACATTGGGATCGTTTTCAACAACTGCAAGGTCTCGGATGCAATCATAAAGGAGGGATGCGTTGGGCTCTGATCTTGAAACGTACTTTCGCTGCGGAATGAACGCCGAACAGTTTCGCGCGACCGCGTCAGCTATCGCCGGAGGCGCGTCATTGGCGTTGTAAATCGTGATGTTGGTCTTTGCCATTATTATTCCCAAGGAACCCCTTATCGCGACAACCTGTATAGTATAGTTCCCTGCGGCAAAACCATGATACTGCTGGATTCCCATTTCAGTGACTGCGGCCGGGGGCGGCTGCGCGGTGAAATTCTCGTTGACAGGGACAACAACGCTTCCGTCTAAGCTGACAAGCCTGAAGCCGTAAACGGTCCCGTTCGGCAGGCCCCGCTGTACAGGATAGAACCACTGCTGGGACTCAACCAAGGTAATGTTCCTGTTGTTGGTATCAACAACATAAACAGTGACATACGGGCGGATGGATTCAGAGAATGTGAGATTGTATGCCGCCGGCGGGGCCTGAAACGCGTCAAGGATGCCGCAGCATCCTAAAGCGAGTGCTAACAGGACAATTGAAACCGCAACCAGCGGGCTTTGCAAAGCCATAATCCGATTTTTGGGCATTCTGTTTAAAACTGCTGCCTCAGACCGCACGTCACTCATCATGAATCAGAGATCACCTTTGTCATCATGGGCAAGGATAATGTTTGGGCGAACAATATATAAGCATAAATGCGCAGCTTTCTGCTTTCTTCTGAACCCAAGGGCTCAGAAGTAGCTTCTTTTGGGGTGAAGCAAAAGTAGTTTTCTTTCCGCAGGAGCTTTCTTTTTCTAAAAGAAAGGGACTCTCTGAAGAAAAAGGATCAAACTAGCCTGAAAATTCCCCTGCCAATCTCGGAAAGCCTTCCGCCCAGGACCGACGTGGTTATCTGGATGAATGTCATCATTATGGCGAACGCCGCGAACGGCGTCAGGCACATCGTAATCATCGTCGATGAGATGGCGTCTATGAAATAGCCGGAAACGCCCCCCAGGATGTATTTCACGGTAAACACGGCCACGCGCGCTGACGTATATATGAAATTGAACGGAAGCGCCACCGGGTTGTCCAGCGCTATGCCGAATGAATCCTCGGCGCTGCCTATGCCGGCAACGTCGTTCAGCTCGCCGGAAACCTTGCAAAGCTGGTCGCTGTCATGGTAAAAGTTCCCAAGCATCATCATGTATGCTATGGGAAACACAAGCATCGCTCCGATGCCCATCGCTATAAGGAAAGCCCCTGATGTCCTTGTCGGCGCAAACGCCCGCAGGCCTATGCCAACGGCTATCAGGACCGGGCCAAATGCGTTCATGAACGCAAGCACCTTGACAGTGAAAACCAGCAAAATGTACGCATTGAGCGACTGCAGGTAAAGGTTTTGGAATGTCGTGACGAATGCGTCCGTAGGCGCCCCCGTAATATCAAGGTTGGCGCCATGTATGCCGTAAAGGCCGCTGAACATCGAATAAAACATTATCATGGACTGCATGTACTTTTCCATGCACCCGCGCACGTTTTCGCTGTAAAGTATCTCCGCGACAATCTGGGAGGGAGAGACTGAGCAGCCTATGATGTTGTGGGCGCATGAATCTATCTCTGATTGGAAGGCCTGGTCCCCAAACGACATCTGATGGTATTCCATCACGCTCTGTGCGTACAGCACGCCGAAATAGTTGCCGAAAGCCAGGATCGGAACGAACAGCAGGACTGCAAGCGCGACGTTGAGCGCGGCCTCGAGCAGCTCGCCCTTTACCATCTTTTCAGCTTCCGCCAATTGGAAAAACTTTGAGACCTGGTAAAGTATCGCCGCCCCTATCACGCCGATTATGGAAAGTATTATTGTTACTGTCTGCCATGAAAGTGTTGCCGTTACTGCCTGCCATTGATCCATGTCATATCAGCCTCGAAAGGTTGGACACGTCTATTTCCTCGCCGAGCGTGGACGACATGTACTTGACCCCGTTTATCAGGATTATGCTTACTATGAGGGGATATATTGTGCCTCCGAAGCACAGCACCCCTCCGCCCGAGGAAAGCACCATTATCTGGAAAACTACTGCAATGGAGGATAAAAGCATGGAGAAAAGCTTTGCAATGAACCACGGCTCGTTGGCCACGCTCGCCGTTGTCTCATAACGTGTCCCGCCGTCTGGTGTTTCAGCTGTTGCCTCATTGAGATGGGTATCCTGCAATGACGCCGTCTCGGCATTGGCCATGGACAGCGCCGCAAACCTGCCCGAAAGCTCGCTCATGCCGTTTTCCAAGATATGGGTGTTCGCGCATATTTCCGTGCCTGGCACCTTAAAACAGCCTTGCTGAAGGCCGGCTGAGCCGCTTATGTCATAGTAAAACGGGAAATAGCCCTTTGCTATCACGCTATGCCCTATGGCGAACATGAACGGCACAAGGATGCCCATTCCGAACGTGAGCGCTATGATGGTTCCGCCTATGCGGCGCGTGGGCGGGAAGAAACGCAACACCAGGCCCAGCGGAAGCAGATATACCATGAAGCCATATGTTACAAATTCGTGAAGATATGCCATCAACGATGCCAGCGCGGATGTGACAACAATCGCCATGCCGGCGGTTGACGACGTTCCGAGCGTGGCATCCTCGCTTGCGGCCCCGAACCCCCCTGCGGACTGCACAAACACATTTTGGACCACCTGTATCCTGAGTATCAGGTTCTGGCCAACGGCATTGACAAGGTAAAGGCCGATGCTGAACGGCGTTAGGGATGCCAAGATGTCCTTTGGATAGGCAAATGCGGCCTCGTATGTCGTGGTTCCGGGCTCAAACACGTTGTAGCACCCTATTACCTTCATCATCGGAAGAAGGATTATGAGGACCACGAATATGGTTATGCCCATCTCAAGCAGCTCGTTCTTGGCATATTCAACCCATTTCTTGTTGTCCATTATCTTCCCGAGGATGAAAACGAACGCAAGGAACATCGCGCCGGCAACGGCCGCAAGCGCAGAAAGCGAGAAAATCTCGGCCTTAAACACAACGGTGTCAAGAAGAGAATTTCCGGTGGAGGCGCACATCGCATCATTCATGAGCGCATGCCCAGGGAGAGGAAGCACTGATGCCGCCACAGTAGACATTATTTTGTCCATAAGGCTTGCATATGCATCGGACACTATGCCAAAAGAGCCGGAGCCAAATGGGTCCGCCTGCGCGAATGCCGCGCATGCCATAGCCAGGAAAACCGCCGACGCCACAAGCCACTTTCCCTTTGCCATCATCATCACAGTATCTTCATGAATGCGCTCAGCTCTATCTGCGTCCCCAGTATCCCGGACAGCTCCCTTGCGAACATGAGAGTCGCGAATATGTCAATGGCTGTCAATATCATGCCGTAAAGCGCTATCAGCTTGACCAGGAAAAGGATTACCCCGTACGTGCCCTGGAACAGCGTTGTTGCCATGAACGTGACGTATGCCAGCACCCAGAATGACGAGTATTTGGACATTACTGTCACAAGGTTGACCATCCCCCCTGTCGCTTTTGCGAACCATGCGGAGATGGCCGGCATGTTCTTGGTGAAAAAGTCTGGCATGCCGGATTTCACAAGCGGCACGACAGCGGCCGTGCCCCCCAAGGTCATTTTCAGCATAAGCGGTATGGCCGCGAACTTCATGTACATTGCCGCGGAACTGAGCACATTTGTGGAAAATGTTTCTGAATCAAGCCCCATGTCCACGTTGAATATGGCATAGTTCATTGTGAGCATTATGGGATAGAAGAAATGCAATGCTATGCAGAGCGCAATTATGCCGTTGCCCGCGCCTTTGCCTATGCCGAACCCCCTAAGGAAGAACCCGAGCGGGAGCATCACGTAGAACATTGACGAGCGGACGAAGCACAGCAGGCCCAGCTTCGTTATGAATTCCCCGACAACGAGGTTGGAGTATGTGCTCAATATGGTCACGAGCGTTACCACGGGGCTCAGTATCTTGTCAAGGCTTATGCTCATCATCCTGCTCCCGACCTGGGACAGGACGTCAAGCGGTATGGTGATATTCATCATGAAGTGCATCATCCAGTTCATGACCATCATGAAAAAGTAGCTGTTTACAGTCAGCGAAATCACCGTAGAGACATATTCCATGCCCCTTAGCAGGGGTATATAGTCCGGCCCGCCGGACCCGAAATACGCTAGCGCAATGAGCACTATGATGATTATGCTGACCAGCGAGTCCGTTATCTTGAGCGAGATGAAGCTGGATGGCTGGACGCCTGACGTGTCCTTGCGCAGCATCTTGCCGATGAAATACAGGATGACGGAAAGCAGGAAAGACACCAAAACCGCCATTATCGAGGACTGCACCAGCGAAAGGCTATACCAATCCGAAATGCCTCCATAAGAGGCTGCGGGCGTGCACATGCCTATCGAGCCCGCCAAAACGATGAATGTGCTTTTGCCGATATAGTTGTCTATCACGCTCTGGAATAGGTGGGATATGAAATTATCCGAGTCTTCCGCTGCCGCCTCCTGCGCAAAGGCTGCGCAGGCCGCGAAAAGCGCGAACGCAACCAAGACAATTCCCTTTTTCATCATATCAGCCTCGTAAGCCCTGCCAGCTCAACGTCTCCGCCGAGCAGCGGGGAAAGCCCCTTTATGGCGCCTATCAGCGCAACAGCGACAATGTACAGCACAAGCCCCATAAATATCCATACATTTGTCAGCTCGTCAACCAGGATGAACACCAGCGGGCTTATGTGCGTCTGGGTTATCTGCGTGTTGTCGTTTGTCCTGAAATCAAAGCTGAGAAAGGCTTGCGCGGTGTTCGGGAATATGAAGCCGGCTGCCATGACCAGCGATGTGTACGCGCCGGCAACCATGCTCGCCGCCATCGCTATGGTCTTTCCCGTGAGCGTTTTTCCGGCGTCCGAAAGCATGCCATTCAGCACGTCCTGCAAAAGGCTGTTGGAGCTGCTGTCAGTGATGACATTTTCTTTGTTTATGTCAACGCCTCTGCTCGCAAACTCGCTGTTGACTGTGGAAATGCCGGAGTCCATGTTCACAAGCGCGGTTTCGAATGGATTGCCTGTCTGCGTGTCCCTGAAAATG
The DNA here is from genome assembly GCA_041500405.1 of Candidatus Micrarchaeia archaeon. Lineage (GTDB taxonomy): Archaea > Micrarchaeota > Micrarchaeia > Anstonellales > J096 > JAPLWW01. The sequence continues at coordinate 9,995 of JBGQMB010000022.1, forward strand.
TTGTCAATCTTGCCAACGTCTCCGTTGAAGTCATACACGTCAATGTCCGTCGGGACAAACCTGCTGATGCGGAATTCCTTCCCGTCGTCTGAATACTTGTTGTTTTCGGCGACAGGCAGGCTCAGGTATATCGCGTCGGCCACGGACAGCATGAACGGCAGGAAATAGTACGACGCAAGCGCTATTGCTATGAACAGGCCGCCGAGCTGTCTCGTGGCAGGCACTATCCTAAGCAGGAAACCAAGCGTCAGCATCGGAAGGAACCCGAAAACAAGGAAACGGTAAAGGGCAAGGAACCCCCCGCACACCATCATCGTCGTTGACAGAAGGCCGGATACGAACTTAAGCATTTCCAAAGCCGGCACAGTGAACGCATACACAAGGCTGTTGCTTATTTTCGTCCCGGATGCCGCGACAACCCCTTGGCCTGCCGAAGAGAACATGGACTTGGCCAGCGAAAGGTAGAAGCTCATCCTAAGCAGGTTCTGCTGGATGTCGAGCGTCTCCTCCGTCAGGCTCCTAAGATAGGCTTCGCCCACAACGATGTGGCACATGCTGTCATCGACAATGGCGTTCCCGCACAGTTTTTCGTACCTTATCGGGTCCACATCATGCACCATCGATGCAATAAGAAGCGGCTCCAGCAGCAAAAGGACGATGAGCAGGAGGAACGGCAGCGCCATCTGCGCGATTTCCTGCCTTGCCCACGCCTCCATCTTCTTGTTTTCGAAGAATCTGGAGAGCATGAAGAATATCGCGGCCAGCGCGACCCCTATCCCCACCAAGATTGCGGTATATGGGAGAATATTGGAATGCAGCGTTTCTATTGGATTTATCATAGCAGCACCCCCGTCTCAGATATGCTGAAATTCAGCTGTTTTGAGATTGCTGTCGTGAAAGACAGCCCCAGCATGAACGCAAACGTCGGTATAATCAATCCTGCGATGACGAACGCCCCCAAGTGCGAGGCCGGAATGAGGACAGAGAATATCGCAAATGCCATCTGTATGCTGAAAATCCAGCTCATTGCCGCGACCCCCACATTAGAAAGCACCTTGAATCCCGGGCTATTGGCGAGGTTTTGGATCCAGCCGAGCTTGCTGAACGCAGTGCCCACGCCTACCGTGTTAAGTATGTCCTTCGCGAAGCTTGCGCCGACCGTTATGGCAAGCGGCGCCATTATGACATATGCCGTGCCGAAGTATGCCGCTTCCGCCTCCAGCTTCCATTCCGTCTCCGAAATGTCGGTCCTCAGCACGCCAGGGACCTTGTGCTGGTATTCTATGTCATCAATCGCCCTCATCATGAGAAGGTACGCGACCGGCATCATTATGCCCATGCCTATGGCTATTGCTATCAGCTCGTTGCCGAAGCTGCGCAGGAACGGCACAAAGCGGAAAAGGATGCCAAGCGGAATCAGCAGGTTGTATGCAAGCGCGCCTATGATGTCCAAGCCTATTACCTGCGCCGCAAGCGTCGGGGCTATCATGGAATAAAGATAGATAAGCGTGTCAAGGCCCTTGATGTACATGCCTATGCCCGGGAATGCGGGCAGGGTGTAGCCGAGCGATTTCGGCCCTGTGGAGATTTTATCTGATCCTGAATACAGCAGCAGGAGGAACTTGGTCTTCAGGAGGTTAATTTCCATCGGTATCAGGCGGTAATACAGCACATGGCTCAGCTTGGACGATATTGCGCCGGTCAATGAAAGCTGCTCCCCTGTTATATCTCCGGAAGAGACGGACGGAAGGCCCGCTATGCTGTTTGTGTTGAGCCAGGCATAGGCAACGCTAAGCAGGGCGCTGTAAACCACGAACATTGTGACAAAGATTATGGCGTTCATCACGTATTCCGAGGTTTCCATGCTTGCCCAGGCTTCAAGGTCCTTGTTGCCGGACGATTTTCCAAGCATCCTTGCCAGCACGATTGCGACCAGCATGATTCCAAACACTAGCCCCACATAGGGATTGAGCAGGCCGTAGCCAAGCAGGAGCGCCATCTTAGAGCACCTTCGTGAGACCCAAAAGGCTCTTGTCGCCCGCCAAAACGTCCGCCAAAATCCTGTATGAAGTTACGCATATCAGCAGGTCCACAACAGTTGTGAACACCAGCAGCCCAAGCTGGTTCATCATTATGGTGCCCTGCACCATCACGCTGTTGAACGCGAATGATATCAGCGCGAACCAGCTTATCGAAGTCAGCATCATAAGCCCTGCTATTATATTGACCAGGAACTGGCCCGCTATCATGACAACGGGCGCCTCTCCCAACAAAAATGTGAGCGCGAAGTTTATGCCGCCTGCTATAGACGAGTACCCTATGGACTTGCCAACAAGCACGCCAAGGTACTTGCCTGGCGCAAGGAAAAGCTCCCTGCTTTCCAAATCGGCCATTGATACGGATGCTTTTGCGCTCCCTTCGCCAAGGTTCGCGACCGTGGTTTCATCCGGGATGTCGATGTTGGAGGTTGTGGATGCCGAAGCGGCGTCTGAAACCATGCCGCCGCCATAGGCCCTTTCAAGGTTGCCTGTGCTGAATGCGGAATAGTAGGACGACGGGTCCATGGTATTTGACGTTATGTCCGCATATGTTATTGCCGGCACAAAGCTTGCGACGTACGAGCCGAACGCAACCGAAAGGGGATACACGAAATAAAGGACCAGGGAAAGCGCAATAAGGCTTGAGCCGGTCCTCTTGGTTATGTAAAGCCCCCTCAGGAACAGGCCTAAGGGGAAAATGAGCGTCATTGCAGGGAGGGCAAAGTCCAGTATCGACTTCCTGAGGATTGTGACCAGCATCACGTCTATGCATGTCCTTATCAGGGTGTTGTAGATGCCGTTTATCATCCCGAACATCTCGTCTGTTGAAACGTTTATGCTGATTGAGCCTAGCGCAATTGAGGAAACCCCTCCCCCTGTCAGCATCAGCGGAATCTGCACGCTTGTCATCTGGACTATGGTCTGAATCACAAATTCGCTCAAAATCATGCTCGTGTAAAGCGACTGCGCCTTTGAGAAATAGTCTGCCATTATGACGTTTGCCAGCTTTATGTGCGGCATTGCCGCTGCCGCGGAATTGCTTGCGTCCAGGCCCACAAGGGAGTAAATGACGACCTCAAACAGCGCATTGCCAACTAAGATGAAGACGAATATTGCGATTGTCTCGAAAACCGTGAAAAGGACCGCTTTTGCCCTTGACTCCGTTATCCTGTCATTCAGGATTTTCGCGTACATGTAGTATATCAGCGCAAAGAAAAACCCAATCCCGAAGCTTGCCCCAAGGAACAACAGGGTATCATGTTGGAACATTATGCTTGAAAACGTTGGGACGTCGCTCATCGGTATACCTTTAAATATTTTATAAATAAAGCTTATTAAAGGTTGTGGTGTGCCGGCTCATTTTATGACGAAGTCCGGCTCTATCTTTCTCCAATCGCTGTGCATGAAATGCCATAGCTGTTTTGAAAGGGAATCGTAGACCAGGCTGGTCTTTGCCGCGTATTCCGTTGGCCTGTCTATTTCCACCAGCGGATAGCGGTACGTCCACTTTATCCTTTCCCTGAAAGGGTTGCGCTCCACCAGTGCAAGCCTTTTTTCCTGTGCCTTCCTCTTTTCGCACCAGGAAACTATCTCGTCTATCTCAGCCTTTGTTGGCATGGGAAGTCCCTCCCTTCTGCTCAAGGTTCTTGTAAACGCCCTCGTAAAGCTTTTCAGCCGCGCTTTCCATCCTCAGGAAATAGATTTGGCCTACCCGTGCGTGCTCCTTGAGCCTTATCCCGGACGGGTTTTCAACAACAAGAAGCATCTCGACCTTTCCCTCGAAGCCAGGGTCCCAGAGCCCTGTTATGAGATAGGCCCCGTTCCTTATCAGCGTTGTCCTTGTCAGGCAGAATCCTGCAGCGTCCGCAGGCACCTTGAACCTCTCGTTGAGCGTGATTTTGTACGCGCCTTTTTTCAGCTCAAGCCAGCTGTCCCTGAAATCAATCTTTTTGCAGTCCGCCATCTTCCTTTCCTTGTTGTCAAAGTCAACCGCGCCCTGCGAAAGGAACTCGTAAACCGACTCAAGCGTCAGGTCAAACCCGGCCTGCTGCCTTTGGACATTCGCGTCCCTCATGTTGTGGATTATGCCGTGCTCCTCCACCTTTTTAGTGGTGATTATCATAGCTCATCACGGGCGTAGAAGACATCGTCCGTAATCCTTTTGTACGCGAATATCTCGTCCGCCTTGAAGAACCTCTTTATCTCCTTTTCGGCTGTTTCCGCGCTGTCGCTTGCGTGCGCGAGGTTCTTTTGCTGGCTTATTGAGAAGTCGCCCCTTATTGTTCCGGGTTCCGCCTCCCTGCCGTTGGTCTTGCCGAGCATCTTCCTTACGACGTTCACGGCATCCTTGCCCTCCAATATCATCGCTATCATGGGCTTTGCCGTCATGTATTCCTCGATGTTCGGGTAAAACGGCTTGCTGGCAAGATGCGCGTAGTGCTCCTTTGACATCTCCTTTGACATCCTGAGCATCTTGAGCGCCACGACCTTGAATCCCTTCTTTTCGAAGATTGATGCGACCTCGAACGCGAGCCCCCTGTCTATTGCATCGGGCTTTATCAGAATTACAGTCCTTTCCATTGGAATCAGCCCTTTTCAGCCTTTTTTCCCTTGTTTATTTCCCTGAACTCCTTGTACGCCCTTGTCCATTTTGTCTTGATTCCGGAGCGTTTCAGCTTCAGGTGGTTGCGCTTGCATTTTGAGGAGCAGAATGCCATTGTGCTTCCGTCCACCTTGATGAAAAGCACGCCCGTGCCCTTCTTCAATTCATTGCCGCAGAATATGCACTTCATGGTCATCTCCTCGCCCTAATCTCCTTGGCTTCCCTTTCGGTCTCCCTAAGGACAATGAGCATGCCGTTGAAAACAGGCCCCTTTACGTTCCTCAGGATTACCCTTCCCTTGTCAGGGCCGTCAAGGACCTTAGTGAGACATTGATAAATCTCGCCGTAGACCCCGGTCTTTCCCTTGACTTCCACGATTTCCGCGAGGAAGCCAACGTCTTCGCCCGCCATAGTCACTCACCTTTCTTCTCGGGCTTAGGCAACCTTTTGCTTATGCTTGAGAGAAGGTCGTTTCCTGACCCGGCCTCTACGACTGCTATTGATGAGCATCCGACCTTGATTCCGGAAGCCTCGCCGAGCTCCTTTTTCGTGTTCACGTGGCCGAAGGAAATCCCCTTCTCCGCGCAGAGCTTTGGCAGGTGCATCACGACCTCGGGCGGCGTCACGTCCTGTGCGATGACAACAACCTTGGCGATGCCCCTTTCGATGGCTTTCGTTACCTCGTTCACGCCCCTCCTGACCTTTCCGGTGCCGGAGGCTACTTTCACTAACTCGAGCAAATCCTTTTTCACTTCCTCTGGTGTTTCATATTTTTCTGCCATTTCATCCACCTTCCTTCATAGGAATGAGTGGATAAGGGATGTTGGGAAACGTTTAAATAGCTATTGCCTTGGGCGGCTTTGCACCCAAAGTGGCTAAAGGAGGCGACTAAAAGTGCAGAATGAGGACTTTAGGTGCAGAATCTAATTATGCTAGTAAAAATGAGGTGTTTAAATATGGAAAAACAAGAGTATAAGACGGAAGAAATGGAAGAGGATACGGAAAAGGATAAAAACATTGAGGATAAAGAAAAAGTCATGCCACCAAGAAGAAGACTCATAAAACTTAGAAAGCCTAAGCTGAAAAAGCCTAAAATAAAAAAAATCAAAATAAAAAAGCCTAGACTTGGAAAGTCAATATTTGATGTAAGAAGATGGAGATGGTAATTTACGGCAAGTCCTCACCATCATAATATCACTAAAATATTAGATAAGCTAGTAAAGAACTACTC
>JBGQMB010000023.1:0-14643 GCA_041500405.1 Candidatus Micrarchaeia archaeon
GCCTTGGCGGAGGAAGCCAAATCAACCAAACGGGTGGGGGCACGACAACCGTTACCCATCCGAACGCCACGCAAAATGAGACCAACAACGCGTCCAACGGCAACGGCGGAAACGGGGGCTCAAACGACGCAGCAAGCCAGCTTGGTTTATTCTGTTCTAACATTAACCATCAAAATTACAAAGTTACATACAGCATGACCTCGGGAAATACAACTACGACGATGGTGCAGTATGTTAAGGAAAGTAATCATAGGACTGACATGCTCATGGAACAGATAATATACCAAATGTACACACTGGGCAATAAGACCTACTCTTGTTATAAGATATCTGGTATGAGCACATTTACGTGCACAAAGTCGTCAGATGCCAATGAAAGTTCGGCCACGACTACTGTAGATACTCTTGCCGAATCCGCATACAAGGACAAGGTAGAGTTGCTTCCGGATAAGACAATAGCCGGCGTACCCGCGAAGTGCTTCAGGATAACGCCTGCGGCAACCACGGGAGAGGAATACGAGACCGGTGTTATAGAGTCCTGCATTTCAACAGATTGCATACCATTGTCTATGTCTCTGTCTGGGGTAAACATCATGACAGCAACCGCAGTTGAAAGGGGAATAGGCGACGACGTCTTTGTCCTTCCGGCAACGCCCACATCCTACGGGCAGTAATCGCCGAATGGGGCGGATTGCCGCCCCTTAACTTCTTTTTCAATTTAGGCTTTTAGCGCATCCGCCCTTTCCGCGAACTTATCCATAATTTTCTGGTCAAAGTTGACGAGCTTCCTGTTTTCCACGCTTATCCTTCCGTCAACAATCACAGTCTCAACGTTCCTTCTTGAGCCGGAATAAACTATCGCGGTGTAGATGTCCCCCAGCGGAACCATATTCTCCATCGGGTCAATGATGACAAGGTCGGCAAGGCATCCTTCCTTTATCCGCCCTGCGTCAATGCCCAGCGCCATTGCGCCCTCATAAGTCGCGTAGCCCAATATCTCCTTCGGGTTTCCATACGTTGCGTTCCAATACCTGTGCTTCTGCAGCAATCCCGCCATCTTCATGGTTTCCATCATGTCAAGCGAGTTGTTGCTTGAGGCGCTGTCAGTCCCAAGCGTGATGCGCGCGCCTGCCTCCTTATACTGCTCAAGCGGCATTATCCCGCCTGTCGCCAGCTTCAAATTGCTTATCGGGCAGTGCGTTACGACTGTTTTGCTCTTTGCAATGACATTGATTTCCCTTTTTGTCACCCAGGAGGCGTGCGCAAGCGCGGTCTTTCCGTCCAGCACGCCCAACTTGTCAAGGTACTCAATGGGCCTGAGCTTGTTCCTCCTCAGCGAGTCGAACAGCTCCTTCCTGGTCTCAGCGGCGTGGATGTGGAACAGCAGGCCGTGCTTCCTTGCAAGCTCCTTTTCCCTTATTATCACGTCCTTGCTGCACGTGTATATGGCGTGGCATCCGACAGCGGGCTTTGCCATCATGTAATCCTTCATGCGCCTTATGAATTCTTCCGTCCTCATCGCGTCCTTCTTTGCATGGTCCCTGAGGTCCGCGATGTCGCACGTCAAAAAAGCCCTTGCATTGAGTTCATCCGCGGCCTTTCCGGCCCAATGTGACTCGAAGTAGTACTTGTCAAGCATTGCTGTTGTCCCTGAAAGCAGGCATTCCGCGATTGCGGCATACCCTCCAAGGTACATGTCGCCCTTTTCCATCCTCCTTTCTGCAGGGAATATGTCCTCCTTCAGCCATTTGTCCAGCTGCTTCCCCTCAGCAGTGTTCCTCAAAAGGCTCATTGAAAGGTGGGTGTGCATGTTGACAAGGCCGGGAATGACCAGCTTTCCGGCCGCGTCTATTGTCTTTTCCGCCCTTTCCCTCATTCCCCTGCCTATTTTCGCTATTTTGTTGCCATCTATAAGCAGATCTGCCTTCAATGCGCCGAAACAGTCGACCAGCGTCCCATTTTTTACAAGAATCATGGCAAAAACCCGGAAAAAAGACCGGAGGAATCACTTCCCCCTGGATTTAGCTGCCGTTTTCCTTTTGCCGGCCTTTTTTCTTCCGTGCGCTGCGCAGCAGCCGCACTTGCATCCTTTTTCATTGCACATCAAAGCACCTGAAGCACATTCGCAGCGGAATTATTTAAACCTTTCACAGTTTTCGGGAAAAGTGCGGAGAAGGCCCCACCAATTCCTTGAAAAAAATAAAATTTAGATCTTGTATTCAGAAAATTTATCTCTTCTTCTTGCCTTTCTTCTTGGCCTTGCTTTTCTTTGCCATCATAAATCACTTCTGGTTTTCTTTTCCGTTTAACTTATATTTAAATGTTTGCATTATATGCACAGAATTTTTTTGTAAAATGATTAATGTTAAAAGCTTTGCAGCGCAAACGCAACGCATGGTGCCGATTTTCGCGGCTGCGCTCGCAATATTCCTTTCCGGCCTGTCGTCAAAGATGCTGGACGGGTTCAGCATTGGGAAAAGCGTGAAGGAGATTGCGTATTTTGCGGCAAATGCAATCTTGGTCTCAATTGGGGCTGTTGCGGCAATCGCCGTTGCCCCGGAAATAATCGTTTCCCTGCTCATTGCGCTTCCGCTCATGAACAAGATAGACAAGCTTTCGCTCCAGGCTGCGTACATTGCCGTGTTGGCAATAACAGTTTTGTTCATAGGCGACTTTAGCCCGCTCAACCCGCTGGTGGTGGCCGCGCTCGCGATTGGGGCCGCGATTGACGAGACGGAACTGCCGTTCATAAGGGACTTCAGGCCTGCAATGCTGGCCGCAAGCCTCATGATAGGGATTGCGGTGGCCAATTGGGGGCCGCTGCTCGCGATTGCGCTTTTTGACATGGGCTATGCGGTCGCGGCAAGGTTTAAGCCCGACGCCCTGCGCATCATTTTTGCGGATGCCTCAAAGGCGTGATATTACCATCGCCAGCAGGCCTATCGCCATTGCGAAAAGCGTTAGCCTCTTTATTTTCGCCGCCTCTGCCCGGCATTCTCCGGCGCAGAAGATGCATCCCATAAGCGCGTACACTATTATAAGATATGCAAATGTAAGCGGGATGAGCGCAATCGCCCTTATCTGCTGGAATACGCTTATCAGGAAGAAATATGATATAGGCACAAACAGCATGAATATGAGGCCCGCCAGCATCATGCTTTTCTTGGGCCCTATCAGCACAGGAAGGGTGTTGGAGCCCCTTGCGGCAACGTCGCCCTTGTAGTCCTCGACGCTTTTGACTATCTCCCTTGCGAAGCCGATGACGAACGCCACGCAGAACAGGTATATCGATGTGGCGGTTACAGTCCCGGCAAATGCGACCTCGGCGAAAACGAACGGTATTCCCATTGTGGTCCCTATGAACATGTTGCCAAGCAGCGGGATGTCCTTCATCTTATAGTTGTATACTATGCCAAAGGCCGCAAAAACCGCGGTTATCAGCAGGGCCTCGCTGTTTATGAACGCAGAAAGCAGTATGCCAAGCAGGATGCATATCCCGGCAACGGCCCTTGCCTCAGGCTCGGTAACGTTTCCGGTCACAATCGGCCTGTCTTTCCTGTCATTCAGCCTGTCGGTCTCAATGTCCAGCACGTCATTCAGCGCAAAAATGCCCATTTCTATTAGGAATGGGACCAGCATGGCGCTCAGGAACAGCAATGGCGAGATTTCAGGCACGCCCAAAAGCAGGAACCCTATCAGGACAGCGGCGGAAAGCATTATCCCGTGCTCAAACCTGGTAAGCCTGCCGATTGCCAGTGCTTTCTCAACAATATCATGCATGGGATTGCATTGATTCCAACGGTTTTAAAACCCTTTTTGCGACGCCCAACCCCATCTTTTTTAAACGCACCGCAACAACGTGCAACTATGGACATATTGACACTGGCTTTGATTGTGCTGGTAGTGCTGGTCATCGTTTCTGCGATATCGATATACAACAGGCTTGTCGGCATGAAGAACGGCATAGAGGGCACGTTCAACCAGATAAACGTGGCCATGAAGAAGAGGTTCGACATGCTGTTTGAATTGGTCAAGTCCACAAAAAGCTACCTGAAATTCGAAAAATCCACCTTTGAGCAGATAACAAAATACAGGGCAATGAGGTTCTCGACGCCGGAGCAGGCGCAGAAGGCAGATGCCTTCGCGAAATCCGTGCTTGGCGCGATAAACGTGGCCGTTGAGAACTATCCTGCGCTCAAGGGAAACGAAAGCGTTTTGGAGATGCAGCGCGCCATAAGGGAGATTGAGGACGAGATTGCGCGCATCCGCTACCTTTACAACGACCAGGTGCAGAAATACAACACAACGATTGAGCAGTTCCCGACCAATATCTACGCGATGGTCCTTGGGTTCGCCAAAAGGGCGTACCTGGAGTTCGAGACCGAGATAAAGGAAAGGGTCGACACCACTGTATATGAGTAGGCGCCAATATGGCAGACCACGCGGCTAAGCCGGAAAAACTGGACGGCACACTCAGCATCATCCTGGAGAGCTTCCTTTTTGTCGTTTTCATCGGCTTTGCTGTCGCGTCCTGCCTAATTATTGACGCCGTTTTCTCGCCCTACGGCCTTTTGGCGGTCCTGCTCAAGTTTGTTCTGGTATCAATAGGCCTTTTTGCATATTGCAGCATTTCCAGGCTCAAGGCAATAAGCTGGGCAATAGGCATCATGGCGGTGGGATTCATTGCCTTGCTGTTCACAGGCGTTTTGTTCATTGTGCCTCCGGAATATTGGGCATTCCTTGGCATTGTCTTCATAGGCGGCATAATGCAGTCCAAGCTCCATTCTTCCTTCCTTAACAGGGAAACTGACGAGCTAAAGGTTTTTGCCGCAATAATATTGGTTGGCCTGTTTGCGCTTGTTGGCGCCTATGCCTTGAACGAGATGTTTGCCGGCGCAATAAGCATCGGAGGAGGGGACAGGGTTCTGTTCCAGGACATGCGCGTCACGCTCTATGACGATTCCATCCTTATAGACAGGACGCTCCAGTACAATATAGCAGAATCGGACTATCATGAGCTGTATATTTCCGTAAATAGGGACGGCCAGCACGAAATAGCGCTCCAGTCTGCGTCGTGCCCTTCCGGATTTTGGTTCTCTGAAAAGGATTATGGGGATTATGTGGAATATATTTGCAGGAACGACAATGGAATAGCGCCCGGCGCATACACCGTGAAATTTGCATATTCCGTATCCAATCCGTACAAGGCAGGAACGGACTTTGCGGACCTGGACTATATTGTTTTTGATACGTTCGGGATGGAAATAGACAAAACACAGGCCAGGTTCATTAGTGGTCTCTCAGCATCAGCAATCAAGGAGATTTTCACGTATCCCGCTGGCCAGGCGTCCAATAACATAATAACAATAGGCCGCATTGGCGCAGAGACGCCGTTCAGCGTGCGGGCGCTTGTCTCCAACCCAAGCCAGCTTTCCAGCTACAAAAGCCTTGATTATGCAGTCAAGCCGGAGTTTGACAGGGTAAAGGCGGCCGCCTCGCTGGACAAGGCAGTATATGATTACAGGCTGCTGATTTTTGCAATATTTGCCGTTTGCTTCACAGGCGCGCTTTATGCATTATACCTGATATTCGGCAAGGAGCAAAGCGTTCCGTTCGACATAGACACGCTGCATACTGTTCCGAACGAGAAAAGAAAACCGTGGGAGGTCAACCTGCTTTTTGTAGGAACGCCCAGCCAGATGGACAAGAACGCCCTTTACGCAACCTTGATGGACCTTGAGGCACGGGGAATAATAAAGATAGAGAGCGAAAACAGGATATTGTATAACGGCGTACCGAAAGGCCAAACCCTTGACGAGTATGAAACGCTCGTTGCGAACCTATTTTCCACATACGGCGCCAAGTCCAAGGACGGAAAATGCGTCTTTGATTCAAATTCAATAAAGTCCGACCTTTCGTCCAACAGGGCGCTTGCAGCCGCATTTGCATCTGAATTCAGGAAGATTTCGGAATATCCCAATATCAAGGACAGCGCCAAATACGGCAAAGACCTTTTGGAATCGGCATTCGACCAGAAAGGGTATGACGCCGCAAAGGCCTTTGTTTCAGGTTCCATCCTCATATTAATATGGCTTTTTGGGGGGGCCTCATCCGCATATTCATGGAGCATCATATTCCCGCTCGCGGCATTCCTTTCGGCAATGCTGATCATGGTAATAGCATTTTCAGAATATCTTTTTGGAAGATACACCCGCGCAATGATTGAGGAAAAGCGCAAATGGGACGCGTTCTCAAACCTGCTGTCAAACTATGGCATGATACAGAAATACGGCAAGGAAGAGATCCTGATGTGGAAAAACTGGCTTGTGTACGCCACGGCGCTTGGCGTTGCCGAAAAGGCGATAGAGCAGATGAAGCAATACGGAAAAGGCATGTCAGACACTGCGGAAACGGCATATGTTGCGTTCAACAGGACCATGAGGTTTACGGCAATCGGGTTTTACGCGCTGAACAGCCACGCGATTGCAATGTCTCCATCCAGGCGCGGTGGCGGCGGTTTTGGAGGAGGCGGAGGGTTTGGCGGCGGTGGATTCGGCGGCGGTGGCGGCGGAGCCAGATAATGTTCAATAATTGAACTTAATGGTTTAAAAATTGTCCTTTGCTAACGTTAGCTATGGACAAACCCCTGATGCCAAAGGAAGAGTTTCCGATATTCAAGAACAACCCAGGCTTGGTGTTCCTTGATTCCGCGGCCTCAACGCAAAAGCCCAAAGAGGTAATAGACGCAATGTCTGATTTCTATTCTTCCAGCTATGCCAATATCCACAGGGGCATGTACAAGCTCAGCGAGCAGGCAACAAACGCATACGAAAACGCAAGGAAAGCGGTTGCGTCCTTCATCGGCGCAAAGCCGGAGGAGATTGTTTTCACGAAGAACGCCACAGAATCATTGAACCTTGCGGCATACGTGCTTGAGCCGGACTCTTACGCCGTTTCGGTGATGGAGCACCACTCCAATTTCGTTCCGTGGCAGGTGATTGCAAGCCGCAGGAACAAAAGGATACATTATGTTGACATTGATGAAGAGGGATTCTTCAGGCAGCTTCCTAAAACAGGCCTGTATGCGCTTTCAGCGGCCAGCAACGTCCTGGGAACGCTCAACAACATGAAAGCCATTTGCAAAGAGATACGGGACAACAACGCAATTTCAGTCATAGACGCGACACAGGCCGTTCCGCACGCATCCTTCAGCGTAAAGGACGTCGGATGCGACTTTGCCGCCTTTTCAGGCCACAAGATGCTCGGCCCAACGGGAATAGGCGTCCTGTACATCAGGGACGGAGCGCTTGACAAGGCAAAGCCGTTCCTTTTCGGCGGGGACATGATAAGGTCGGTAGGCGTTGATGAAACGGTTTTCTCAAATGTCCCGTACAAGTACGAGGCAGGCACGCCCCCGATAGCCGAAACGGTCGGCCTTGCAAAGGCAATCGCAATACTGAAGAAGATAGGCATGGACAGGATAAAGAAGCACGAAATGAAGCTCACGGGATACGCGCTGGAGCGCATGTCCGAAATGAAGAACATAAGATATTACGGGCCAAGGGACGTGGCCAAAAAGGCCGGCGTCGTGGCTTTCAACGTTGACAAAATGCATGCAAACGACGTTGCCTACTTCCTTAGCGCAAAGAACGTTGCGATACGGGGCGGGCACCACTGTGCCATGCCATTGCACAAAAGGCTTGGCATAACAGGCTCGGCAAGGGCAAGCTTCTACGTCTACAACGACAAGGAGGACGTTGATGCGCTCCTTGAGGCGCTAAAAACGATAGGATTCAGGTGAAGAGATGGCGGATTCTGACATCTATGACAAATACATCGGCATATTCAACGAAAAAAGGCACATGGGCAAGCTTGAGGGCCCGGATGTCATAACGGCCGAGTCTTATGTCAGCTGCGCAGACAACATAAGGATACACTTAAAGATAAAAAACAGCAAGATTGAGGACGCGTCATACGAGCGCGTGTCCTGCTTTGTCGGCGTTGTGGTATCATCAATGATAATGGAGGATATAATCGGAAAGCCCGTGAGCCACCTTAATGAGATAGACATTCCATATGTAAACAAGCTGATGGGCGTTGACGTGACAACAAATTTTCAGATGAAGGGATGCGCGGAGCTTCCAATAGCCGCGATAAAGGAGGCAATCAAGAAGATAAAGAAGTGATCCGTATGAAAAACATGTTCGTTGCATTTGCATTGCTTTCCCTTTGCTTTTCGCAGGCTATGCCTTCCCAATACCAGGCATACGACGCCTCGACGATGCAGCTGCTTCAGGACGCTGAGTATTATGTCCAGGCCAACAACGGAACATATGTCAAAATGGACCCAAGCGATGTCAGCCCGGCGAACAGGATACTCCTTTACTCGCCTTCAAAGAACCTTTGTGCCTGGCTTAACCCATTGGCGTCCCAGCAGCTCCTGTACCCATGCAAAGAGAGCATGGGGCAGATGTACAGCGTATGGGACATACCGCAGATAGGCATAGAGTACGGGATAGGGCTTATCTCGTCCGGAATGATAATCTTCGCTGTGGTAATGCTGTTCCTGCTTTGGTTCCTTTTCATCAGAAGAAGGGCCTGATTACCTTTTTACCGACTCGGAAAGCTTTTCCTTCACACTGACAAGGCCCAGGTCAGTCAAGTCCATTACGTATGTTTCAATGTCGTGGCCCGCAACCCTGCATCCGTCTATCCTTATTGTCCTTAGAAGGGAGCCGACCGGTATGTTGTAGAACATCTCCTCGTACTTGTTTTGCAGGACTTTCTTGTCCATGACAATGGTCCCGTCCACTATGTGCGCCACCCCAAGCCCGCCAGCCGCCTCGGATGTCTGCGAGTCCTGGGACGACCTTTTCTGCGATACAAAGATTGCAGTCTGCTTCTTCTCCTTCATGAAGTTGAAGACCTGCCTCACCACCTGCCTGGCCTCCTTTTCCCTGTGTTCGTAAAGCCCGGTTATCGAGTCTATTATCGTTATGGTGCTCTTTTTCTTTTCCATGGCGTAGTTCATCAGGCCTATGAGCCTCCTGACATTGTCCCTGAGCGCGTCCTCCCTTGTTGCGTCTATGATTATGAAATTGTCCGTTATCTCGTCGAAGTTTATGCCCATCGCGTACGAGCGGGACAAAAGGCTCTTGTAAAGGAAATTGGACGGGTTCTCTGTCGTGACAATAAGCACTTTATAGCCCAATGACGCCTGCATTATGGCAAACTGCTCGACAAACACGCTTTTGCCGGTATCCGGTATTCCAACCACGTTCATTACGGAAAGATAGGGTATCCCGCCAAGTATCTTTTTTACCGGCCTTTTTGATATCTCATCGTATTCCGTGATATAGAACATGTTGTCCAGCTTGGTGCCGGTCTTGACCCCGAAGAACTTGGGCGCCCTGTCCTTGAGCTCGGAAAGGCTGTATACGAATCTGCCTTCCTTTCCCTCTTCAGGCTCCATATGCGCGCCTCACACCACGCTGAATTTTCCGCTCCTTACGTCCCTTCCGCTCTGAAGTTTCACCATGTATTCCCCGGCAGAAAGCGGCGCGGTATTGACCTTGAAGTTCTGTATGTTGCCGTCTGCGGCAATGCTAAACTCATTCACATTGTACTGGCCCAATATGGAGTAAATCAGGACATCAACATCTTTTCCTGGGGCCGCAGTGAACATGCATGTGACTGTTCCTCCCCTTATGACCTCAACAGGCTCAAGCTTCATGCTCCTTATGCTATGCGACACGCTGGGTTCAGGCTCAACTTTTCCGAACATATTAACACCGTTTGGATGTGAAGGAAAGGATATAAAAAACATCGGTTCGCGCCGCCTTTTTAAAGCGGAAATGGGAAAAATGAAATAGTCCGGCCATTATTGCGCAATAGCCGGGATTCTTTTCGCAGATCTCAGTGTCTAGTATCGTGCGAAGAAAACGTTTCCGGGGCAGCTCCTTCATTGAAATCGCTTTCAGGCTGGATTGGGGCCGCTTTTCTCGTCACTCTGAGGGCCCGCGTTTCCGGGGCAGCCGCTTCAATAGGTTCACTTTCCGGCTTGGGCGGGTTTATCCTGTTTTCCGCGTCTTTAATCAGTCCCCTGAATTGCAACACAAGGCCTTGGGCGTCCGGAGGCAGCCGTTCCTCGAATGCGCTGGCCCATTGCGAAAGCGTGGACAGAAGGCTGTTCATATCGCGCGTCAGCGTGTTGTGCGCTAGCCTCGATTTCTGCAGGTCCTCCTTGGTTTCGCCCAATTCCCTGACAACTGCAATCGGTGAATCTGCCCGCACGGTTTCGTCAGGGTGAGCTTCTGACCCGTGCCTTGTCTCGTCGTTAAGCTCGTTCCTAAGCTTCGAATTTTCGGCCGATAGAGTATTAACCTTTGTATCCATCTCGACCAGCTGCTCATTCAGCTGCCCTATCTCCCTATCTTTCTCCTCAATCCGGTCTACTCCGTCCTGGATTACTCCTTCTTTGAATTTCAGCGTCTCATTCAGCGAGGCAATATTCAGGTTGAGCTGCTCAATGCCGGCAACGGCCTGGTTCATCTGCTCGATTTGCCTGCCGGCTGCCTCCAAGTCGGCTGTTAGCTCGGCATTTTTAGATGCTTCAGTCGTCATATCCTCCATCAATTTGTCAAACTGCGTGCCAAGGTTTTCCAGCTGCTTGCTTAGCACATCCTCCCTTGCCGTGCCGGGCTTTCCCTGCAAGTCAGCAAGGTCCTTCCTGCCCTTGTCAAGCTGTTCCCTAAGCACCTTGTTGATGCTTTCCTGGGCGTGCAGCTCCTCTGCCAGCCTTGCCATTTCCCTTGCGTTATCCCCGGCCTTCGCGCCCTCCTGCTTTGCAAGGCTAAGTGTATACTCTATCTGCTTTATCCTCTCGGTGCGCTCATTGAGCAGGCGCTGCGCCGTCTGGAAAAGCTGGTTCTTGGCAGCAAGGGCCGTGTTCGCTTCCACAAGCTTGTCGTGGAAGTCCCTTGCCACATTGGATGCGTTCTTGGCTTGCGTCCGGTAGTCCTCCTGCGCCTTTGCGAGCTTTTTATTTACTTCCTCAACCTCGTGCTCCAGGTCCGCCACAAGCCCCTTCACATCGCCAATGCCGGATTTCTTGAATATTATGCTCAGATCCTTGTCCCTGTCGCTTCTCCTGCTGTTCAGGTCCGTCAGCTCCCTTGTCAGGCCTGCAATAAGATCTATATTGGCTTCAATCGCATCGCCGAGCTCGTTAACCAGCGCTCCGAGTTTTTCCTCGACCTTCCTTTCCTTTGCCAGCTGCTGGCTGATTTCCCTTTTCTGCTCGTTCAAATGCTTGATTGCGTCCTGCTTTTCATTGCGCATGGTCTGTAAGCTAGATATCATTTCATTCGGCTTATCCGGCTCCTTTTTAGCGCCGGTGTCCATGAAGCGGGCAAGCGCCCTTTCCGAAATTTTTTGCCGCCTGGTGAATTCCTCAAGAGACTTTATCGCGCCCTGCTTCTCAATTTCCCTTGCATGAATGAACGCTTGTATCTCCACCAGCTTAGCCTCAATATTTCCATTCTTCTTGCAGGAGTCGTTGTATGCGTTGACCGTAATATCGTAGTGCTGACCGAGCAGTTTCCTGTCATCATTGGCCGTGTCCAGGTCGTGCGATGCCGAAGCAATCTCCTGGTCTATCTTTTCGATGTCCCTTTCGCACATTAAAACAAGCTTTACGGGGTTTACGAACTTTATATGCCTTATTTTGCTTGACGGACCCAGTTCGGCGCTGTAGTCGTCTATCATATTCTTCCACTTCGTGGATATGCCAAAAAGCGCTCTCGGTTTGTCCGCCTGAACGCCTTTCTTGAGTTGGGATTTTGTTTTTACGGCCATTTCATCACCAATTTTGTTATCTATTATGTGAATAAGTGTTTTTAAATGTTGGTTTTTGGCGGTTTGTTTATAAAGGAGCCCCCGGTGGTAATTGAAACCACGACCTACCGCTTACAAGGCGGTCGCTCTACCGCTGAGCTACGGGGGCCCATTACCAATACGGGTGCAGAAATCCTTTTAAAATAGCGTTTTCTGACGCCCTTCAGTCACTTATCCATCAGGACGTCCATCATTGAATAAACTTTGCCTTTTTCTCCTAGGATATGGCATCCCAATTTCCTATTCAGGTATTCAATTGCATCAATAGTCCCTGCCACATATACGTCTCTTCCGTTGACGTTGTGCGTGAAGCTGATCAGCACGCTGCGATCCGGAGATCTCAGGTCGTATGTGTGCCAGGCATGGCCATTCAGTGCATCTTCAGGAACGCCCATGGCGCGCTGCTTTTCAAGATCCCTTATCATATTTTTCCGCACGTCATCTTCTGTAAATGGAACTCCAAGCTTTTCGAAGTCGCCGCGAAGCGATAGTGCAGTTCCGCTTGGGTCCGGTTTTTTCTTCTGATGGCTCTCGACGATTTCCAGAGAATATTCTTTGAAAAGGTTAGGGAAATTCTTTGCAGCGAATTTTATCATTTCCTGGAAACCGACTATCTGCTTTGCCATGTTCGTGGCAATGACTGCTATAATACCTGAATTGACAACGGTTTGCTCCAGGGCAATTCTGTCCCCGCCAGTTGTGCCCATGACAAAATGCAGCCTGTGCCTGCCATAGAATTCGGCGTTTCCGTTCACTGCGACTGGCAGGGAATAATCAACGGAAATGTCAGGTTTTTCTGATTTCAAAACAGAGGCTGCGAATACCTCCCTTTCTTCAGGAGTGATTGGCTTTATGCCAAATCCGTTGACCTCGATAAGGCCTGCGCCGTTTCTCAGGCCTGCCAAGGAAGATTCAGGCCCTGTCAATGCATAAGGAAGCACTTCATACCTTTCTGATTCCAGCAGCTTTGGTATCAGCAGGGTCGCCATCTTGCCCATGCCGTTTACCATCACTTTCAATTTCCTGTTTTCCGGTTTATTGAGTGTCGCGCTCATGCGCCTATTGTGTAATAAAATGTTTAAAAAGGTATGGGTGTTTTGGTTAAACCGCCGTCGGATGCATCCCTGCATATGGTATTTTAAAGAGTTTTACGCACAACCACATAAGGTGCCAATAATGAAAGCAATATTAGTTGTCTTGGCTTTGGGCCTTATGGGCCTCGGATTCTCGATAATGCATTCCAGCGCGACCAACACGTCGCCTATGGCTTGCCTTAGGGACTGCTGCGCAAATGCGTGCGGCAACGGGCAGTGGGACTCGGACGGCGGGTTCTGCTCAGGGCCTTACGCAAGCACAGACGCGTGCACGTCGTGCCAGAGCAACTGCCGCGCAGGGGTCCAGCCTCACATAGCAGGGGAGGGGACGACCACTGTTTATGCAAACGAAAGCGATAACACTTCAAAGAACGCGACAACGTCCGGAACAGGTACCGGCAACAAGACTACAACCTCGTCCGGAACGGGCAACACAAGCGCAACGGCATCCAGCCAGGGATTCGTCCTTGATGGCCTGTGGATCGTGCTTGGCGTGATCCTTGCCATAATAGCGATTGTGATACTGGTGCTCGGATTCAAGCGCTGAAGTCAGGCAGGGCAGGCTGAATGCAGATGCCTGCTGCGGGAGCCCAGCTTGTGGCCATGAACCTTCGGGCGATAGCTGCTGCAGTACTGAAACTTATTGCGCCTGCGGTATTGAAGATGGATATCAAGGTTTGATTCTTTTGTTCCCAGGTCAGGCGCAAACGGAAGCCATAACCCGCTCCTGTGGTCCTCAGTATAGACGCCGCATAGGAACGGCGGC
Organism: Candidatus Micrarchaeia archaeon; assembly: GCA_041500405.1. Taxonomy (GTDB): domain Archaea; phylum Micrarchaeota; class Micrarchaeia; order Anstonellales; family J096; genus JAPLWW01. Next base: position 13,756 of record JBGQMB010000023.1, read on the forward strand.
TTGGATAGATAAAGCTCCTTTATGCCATTGCATATGCCGACTGCCGAAATGTTTGTGTCATGCGCGAAGATGAACATCGTCTCTGTCCGTGACAGCCTCACAAGCTGCATTATGGCGTTGAAAAGCAAGGACGGGTCAACAAGTATGTCTTTGAAGAATCCCCTTTTCCACTGCCTCATCGTCTCGCCATAGATTTCATGCTTGAATATATGGTTGTACCTCTTGCGCACTTCGCCGTCAAGGTCTTCCCTGTACACCCCCAAGGAATTCAGGCTTGGGTGCCTTGGGAGCATTACGATGTTTCCAAGTCCATATCCCTTTGCGAAACAGCCCCCTGTCTGGAAGCACCTTAGATACTCGCCTGTGATTATTGTTATAGGCTCAGACTCCAGTTTGTATCTCATTGTCATTCCTAAGATAGCCGAATCAGCTTTTCCTTTTTCAGTAAGAGGCATCCTGGGCACGTCTGCCTGCGAGATTATCTTCCTGCGCTCGGCATGCCGTATTATGAACAGACGCGTCATGGTTTTCTTGTCAAGAAAAGGGTTTAAATATGTATACCAAAGCGTAGAGTGGCTTGATTTTCGCGAAATCACAAATAGCTTTTTAATTTAATCTCCCTATGGTCATATAAAATGGTTAAAAGAAGGAGAGTTTTAGAATGAATAGGATAAAGTGGCTGGGATTGATTTATCTTATAGCTGGGGGTTTACTATTAATTCTTAATCAACTACTACTTGGTGCAATTATTTTAGCTTTGGGTTTATTTATTATACTAGGCCCTACTGGTATTTGGGATTCGATTATTGCTATCTTTCTTTTGTTAGTACTAATCCTAATTAGCCCTTTGATAGTTAATGCTATTTTGCAAGGCTCAAGCATGGCAGA
>JBGQMB010000024.1:0-13502 GCA_041500405.1 Candidatus Micrarchaeia archaeon
AATGCTGTAAACAAAAAATACAAGCGCGGCATGAAGAAGGACGAAATAAACAGGGCGGCATATGAAGGCGAGAAATCAATACACGGAAAACCATCTGGAATAGACAACTCTGCGTCAACGTACGGAAAGCCGCTTGTGTTCAGGAAAACGCCTGAAGAAAGCTTCAAGATATCCAGGCTGAAGATAGGCGCGGCGATGCACCTGCTGATTTCAAACACTGGGCCGAAAAAAGGGACAGGGGAGCTTGTGGCCCATTTCGGCATGCTCAAGGAGAAGAACGCCATCTCAAAGGACATGTTTAAGATATACAGGGCCGTGTTCAAGGGTGCCAAGGATGCGATAAAGAAGGGCGATTTGCAGGGCCTGGGCTTCCTAATGGACATAAGCCATGGCCTGCTTGCGTCATTCGGCCTTTCAACGCCCAAGATAGAGGAGGCGCGGTTCCTGATGAAGGAAAATGGCTCATTGGGCTCAAAGATAACCGGCGCAGGAGGCGGGGGCAACATAATCGGGCTTTTTGCGTCGCAGGAGACGGCGGAAAAGGCAAGGGAAGCCATGGAAAGCCGCGGGTTCAAGTCGTTCTATGCAAGGATAGAATAAGCTTTTAAAGAGTTTGTTGTAAATAGTAGGTTAAGGTGTATATATGATAACCAAAGCCGATATAGAACGCATAAAGCGCCCTATTCCAATTGCCTTAAAGGGAGAATTTGGCAAAAGGGCCAAATACGACGGGTTCAAGGATGCAACGTCCGTTGATATAGATAAGATGGACAAGATAAGGCAGAACGGCCGATAACGTATTTTGTTTTTTGTGAAGCATTATTACTAAAAAAACCAGCAACATAATGGTTATATACTCCTTAATTTCCATAATCAACCAGAAATTGCGTTTTTTGACTGTTTTGGCACCTGCACAAACGTATTTAAACACTTTTATGCCTAAATACTTAATATGCACAAGCTTCTCAAAAAGCCCGAATTCGACGGCAAAAGGGCGCTTTCAAGGAATACGAACCCTGCTTTGGACAGGTTTGTGTCTATAAACGGAAGGCGCGTCAGGTTCGGCTCAATAAGTCCGTTGCTCGAGAAAAGGGGCGTGACGGAATTCCACTTCAACTATTCCACATCAGGCGTCCACCGCTCGAACTACGTTGTGGGCAAGTACAGGGGCAAGGACATTGGCATCCGCTTCGGAAGGCCTCCATGGCTCTATGAGCGCGAGGCGGAAGCATTGGAGAGGTTTTCCCACCCGGGCATACCAAAATGCCACGGCATAGGCCAGCTGCCAGGCTGGGCCAATGATGCAGGATTCATGGTGCTCCAGCATTTGCCGGGCGCCGTCCTGTCCGACGCAGTGGACTTTTCCTCTCCTGCAAGCAGGAAAAGGAGCGCGGCGATACTTTCAGGGATAGTCGACACGCTGGACCATATCCATTCAGAAGGCGTTGTGCACCAGGACATAACCAAGGACCACGTCCTTGTTGACGGAAGCAACATCTCGTTCATTGACTTCCACCTTTGGGACAGCAGCCGCGACCGCCATCCTGTCATTGACTTCTGCGGGTCTGACGTTTTGCCTACAATAATGGAAACGCCTGAGCTGGCCGCCGAAGCGGCTGGCGAATGGAGGCCAAGGGGATACGGAAGGATGCTGAGAAGCCTTGTTCCTGCCCACGAGAAAGGGGATTTCTTTGTAGAGCTTAGGCGCCTTGTCATCGCCTTGTCGGATGTGCAGACGCAGGCAGTAACCCACAAGACCAGGGACGAGATAAGCAAGAAAATAAAGGACACCCTAAAGCCGCTTTCCGTTGGCTGACAGACACAAACATATTTAAACACATTTATACATGAATATACACATGCAAAAGCAAAAAGCGCTGGTTTCCTTCGGCGGGGCATTCCCCTATGACAAAAGTTTCAGGGGACAGAGCATAGTCGAGGGCGACTTAATCAAGGAAGCGGCCTCCAGGGGCATAAAGTCCAGTGTGATATCCAAATATCACGAGCACATGGACGGCATCATGGAAAAGTCGGAACCGATGCAAAGGAAGATAGCAGAAAGCGCGTTCTCCAGCGAGCTCAATTTCAGGTACAAGAACGATTTCTGCGACGCCAGGAACAGTTATTTGATGGACATGCAAAGAAATAAGGACAGCGCAACTGTGCGCTGGAACCGGTTTTTCGGCGTCAGGGAAGTCAGGAATCTTGCCAAGCAATACGGCAAGGTGCTTTATTTCATGCACTACTACAACTCAATATTCATGGAAGCAGAGTTCTTCTCCAAGGTCATCAGGCACGAAAAGCTCAAGGAAATAATGGATGCGTACTACTTCATACACGTTGCGCCTGACCAGCTTGTGGAAAGCGAGAACGGCAAATGGAGAACCAAGGAGAACACCGGCGGCGCAGTTGAGTCGCTTGTGAATGCAGTGGAGTCCGGATGTTTCAAGAGATTCATAGCAGTGAGCCAGGCCGCAAGGGACATGTGGATTGGGCTCATGAAGCATTTCGGCTATTCGAGGGAAACCGTTTCGGTTGCTGAGGAAAATATAAAGGCAGTGCCAAACGGCATAGACGCGAACATTTACGGTTCGTCATACGTCATGCCCGACTCTTCGGCGCTGGCAGAGGAAAGGGCAAGGCTTGGATTTAACCCGTCTGTAAGCAAGATTGTGCTCATAATGACAAGGCCCAGCATATCCAAGGGCATACGCAGGATAGAAGATGTCTTGCAATTCTTCAATGACCATGACAGCAGCAAGATGAAGAACATAGGATTCCTTGTCACCATGCCGGACACCGAAGGGACCAAACAATTCCTGGAAAAGGCGCGCAGGATGAGAAACCTTGTCGACGGAAACAGGCTCAAGGTGACAATAGACGTGTCCAAGATAGTCAGAAGCAGGCTGGAATTGCATGAAGAGATGTTGGGCATGCTTGCGCTCAAGCCGATGAGCTACGAAAACGAGCCATTCTACGTCAAGCCGATAGGATACCCCCTGACGTGCGTTTCCGACGTTTTCCTGCACCTTCCGCATGCAGAGGCATTCGGCCTTGTTGTCGCCGAGTCGCTGATGTCCGGATGCGCGGTAATAACAACGGATGCGGGGGGCATACCCGAGGTTACGAAAAACTCGAAGGACGCTATTATGTTTGACCACGAGAAAGTCGTGATAAATGACGTTGTTGACGCGATTGCGGCAAGCGAAAGGCCGCATTCGCCGAACGGCGCGTTTGTCCAACAGTTCAGTTTAAAAAGGCAATTTGACAAGATAGTGGGTGATGGTAATGACTAGTGTAGAAACAAAAATCCGCAAAAAGCCCCAGATACACGTGTTCCTGCTGACCAAGAAAAGAAGGGTCGAGATACGCAACGTGGGCGCAAGGACAGTCATATTCAGGATGAGGAGAGGAAAGAGGGAAGGGGACCTTCACATCTTCAAGATATCCGACCTGTGCAACAGGGCAAAAAGGGACGACGTCTTCAACAGCGCAAAAACGCTGGTTGACGAGATAAACGGCATAAAGGGCGATGACAAAGAGGCAAGGCACCTGAAAAGGAAGCTTACGTTCTTCATGGGCGCATTGGGCCAGAGCAGCATGACAACCAAATATATCAAGTCCGTTTTCGACAGGGAAGGCATTCCGTACAAGAAAACGGAGCTTCCGAGGATAAAGATGCTGGTCCTGAATCTGTTCACGCTTCCGGACTCCGAACACGTGCTCGCAAGGGCGCGGGAAAAGGGCGTTGTGCTTAGCCCAGACGACGTAACAAGGGTTTGCTGGGGAATACACGCAATGCAGCACGCGTTTGACGAGTTCATAAAGTCCGAAAAGATATATTAGGACAGGGGCGCAATCATTAGCTTTTTAAGCGTTTAACCTCAATTCTGGTTATGGCAGGCATTCACGATAATAGGGGATATAGGGGAGGCAGGCATTACGGCGGACGGCCCAGCGGCGGATTTGGCGGAAGGCCAACAGAAGGCGGCTTTGGGGCAAGGGGCGGAGACCTGAGAGAGAAGTTCATGCACAGGGCGCGCAAGAAGTTCGAGGAGTTCAGGGCAAGGGAAGACCTGTTCCTTATGGAAGTGGACAGGGCCATCGACGACCTGGACAAGATGACGAATCTCATCGGCGAAAGGCTTGAGGAATGGGTATCATTTTACATAAGCGGCATAAAGCTGAGCGAAAAGGCCAAGCTGGCCAGGCTGGTAATACTGATAGCTGACAAGAAGGACATAACAAAAGAGGATTTGGGCGGGTTCCTCAGCGAAAAGGAGACGGACATTGTTTTCGACAAATTGGGCCAAAGGACAAAGGAGGTCAAGGAAAAGGACCTCGTGTACATGAAGAAGTACGCGGAAATGCTGCTGAAGATGGCGGAACTGAACGACTTTTACACCAATGAGATTGACGCTTTGGCGAACAGGATTGCGCCGAACGCGACATTCCTTGTAGGCGGAAAGGTCGTTGCAAAGATGATCTCGCTTGCAAAGGGCCTTGACAGGCTTGCGGAGATGCCGTCCAGCACAGTGCAGATGTTGGGCGCGGAAAAGGCGCTTTTCATGTTCCTTAAGGGCGGAAAGAAGGGAGACCCGCCGAAGCACGGCGTCATCCTTTTCTCGCCGCAGGTCGCGGGCGTGAGAAAGGAGTACAGGGGCAGGATGTCAAGGACGCTTGCGGCGAAGCTCTCAATAGCATTCAAGGTTGACAACGCAAAGGGAGAATTCTTCGGAAAGCAGCTGAAGGAAGCGATTGACAGGAGAATGAAGGACCTGATGTGAAATTCCCGGTTTCGGATTTGCGGTGGCGCATATGCCGATGATAAATGCAGGAAGCGTGTTTTCGCTGTCGTTTGAGCGCACATCATTTAAGGAATTGAAGGAACTGATAAAGTCCATATTCCCTGATTGCCTGGTCAGCGCAGAAAAGGAGGACATTGTTTTCAAGGCAAGCGCCGCAGACGAAACAGTAGGATTCGTCCACATCGGCACGCGCGAGAACGGATGGAGGATAATAGGCATAGGCATCAAGGAGACCAACAGGGGCAGGGAATACGGAAAGCGCATACTGGATTTCGCAATAGAAACAATAAGGCAGATGGGCGGGCACAGTGTGACGCTGCTTGTGGACGGCAAAAACTCCGCTGCAATAAGGATGTACATAAAAGCGGGGTTCAAGCCCATTGGAAAGCACAGGAACAGGGCCAAACTGATGCTTACCCTCAACAACTGACTATTTGAGCTTGATGTAAATCTCTTTCATTTTTAGCGCGTCGTCTGACGTGAACGGCGTCTCGGAGATTATTGTTCCGGAATAGCCGTTTTCAGCGCAAAGCTTGAGCAACGGTTTTATGGGCGGCTCGTTGTTCGAGAACAGCGGCATGTGCGAAAGCTCGCCTGCCTTGCTGTACCTTATCTCTGAGAAATGCGAATGGAACGACGTTACGGCCTTTTTGCCAAGCTCCTTTTCCATTGCATTGAAAATCATTGCGTATTCCTTTTCGCCTTTTATTATGCCGCCGTGCCTTGCGTGGTAGTGCGCAAAATCCACGACAGGGACAACGCCCGGAATCTCCTTTGCAAGCATTATTATCTCCTCAAGGTCCCCGAACGCGCTTTTCTTTCCCGTAAGCTCCGGGCCCAGCAAGATATTGCTTATCTTGCTTTTCCCAAGCAAGCCCAAAATGCGCTCAAGCTCGCTTTTGACTATCTTGAAAACCTCTTCGCTTGGCCTTGAAAGATAGAAAGCAGGATGGAAAACAACGACGCCGCCTCCGGCAAGGCTCAGCTTTTTCGCGGAATCGGCTATGAACTCTATGCTCCTTTCCAGTTTGTGCCTTTCCTTTGCCGCAAGGTTTATCCAGTAAGGCGCATGGCACGAAAGCGTTATCCCGTTTTCCCTTGCGTTCTTTCCGACCTCAACGGCCGTTGCGTCGGACATGTTCACGCCCCTGACGAACTCAAGCTCCATGGCGTCAAGGCCCATTTCCTTGAGGAACTGGGGCGCAGCAATGCTGTTTTTGCACCCTATCGGGATTCCGGCAGGCCCAAAGCGCAACATGAGTAAAGAGGATGTGAAAACTTTAAATAGCCAATTGGAGCCTATCGCGAAAACGAGCCTACGAGCCAGTGCAAAACAAAGATTTTTAACCTCTTTATCACATAATAGACAATATGGCCAGTAAACATCTTCATAAAACAAGGGAGCCGGCAAGAAAGATGCTGCTCAAGAAGAAAAGGATTTTTACATCTTCTGACATGCCCCCGAATATCCATTTAAAAGATATGAATAAGGCATTGTTGAAAGCCGCATCCGAAGGAAATGATTCACGCGTCGAAAGAGTACTCAAGGCCAAGGCGGACTTGAATGCAAGGAGCGGCGATGGCATGACTGCGCTCATGTGGGCGGCAAGACATGGGTATATGAAAATAGCCAAGCTCCTAATAGAAAAAGGGGCAAATATAAATGCAAGGGACAGGGCAGGCATGACAAGTCTTATGTGGGCGGGACTGTGGGGGAATATAGACATTACAAAGCTTCTTGTGGAAAAGAAGGCGGATTTGAATGCATATGACAATGGCGGCTGGACCGCGCTCATGTATTCATTAGTGGGTAAAGATACAGTAAAGATCCTTATAAATGCGGGAGCAAACATTAATGCAAAGGATTATGAAGGCAAAACAGCGCTCAAGATTGCTTCAGAAAGAGGGTATGCTGAAACCGCGAAAATCCTAAAACAGGCAGGGGCAAAGGAATAAGTACAAGTTTTACCGCGAAAACGAGCCTACGAGCGTTGCCTGCGCAAGCACATGCCCTTTCATCGCATGCTCGACGTCCGCCTTTTCAGAGTCCTCGCCGATGTCCAAAAGCGTGTCTAGGGCGTAGAGCTTGAAGAAGTATCTGTGTATTAAGCCAGGGGGCGGGCACGGCCCGCTGTACTGGCGTATGCCGTCGTCATTGACGCCTTCAATTGAGCCTTGCGGAAGCTCGCCTTCGGAAATCGTTGAAATCGGCGGTATGTTCCATGCGACCCAGTGGGACCAGACCTTTGCCGGCGCATCAGGGTCGTCAACAACCAAAACAAGGCTTTTTGCATTGTCCGGAATGCCTATTATGTCAAATCTCGGGCTTGTGTCATCGCCCTTGCACGTGTGCCTGTCCGGAATCCTTTCCCCGTCCGCAAATGACGGGCTTGACATTACCATGCTTCCCATGACCGAACCACCCTCCTGCTGGATGCAACCGGCCGCAATCACAGCTATAACGAGCATGCAAGCCGTTTGCACTTGCATTTATGCATTTGGGTTGCGGAGTTTAAAAGATTAGTGGGTTAAAGGCCGGCCTCCTTCCTCAGGAGCTCCGCCTTGTCTGTCCTTTCCCACGTGAAGTCCGGGTCCTCCCTGCCGAAATGCCCGTATGCCGCAGTTTTCCTGTATATGGGCCTTTTGAGATTGAGCTGTGCGATTATGTCGGCCGGCTTCACTGGAAAGTGCTTTTCCGCAAGCGCAGAAATCTTTTCTTCCGGTATCTTTGCGGTTCCGAATGTCTCCACATAGATGGAGACCGGCTTTGCAACGCCGATGGAGTACGCAAGCTGGACCTCGCACTTGTCCGCAAGGCCTGCTGCAACAATGTTCTTTGCGATATAGCGGGCCGCGTATGACGCGCTCCTGTCAACCTTGGACGGGTCTTTTCCGGAATTGTGGCAGACGAAGCCATTGGCTGTGAACGTATGCGACTGCGGGATGCTCAGATCATACGTGTGCGCAAACGACGGAATTGCCCTTGTCAAGCGCGTATAATGATGCTGCATGAAATGGAGTGTCTTGAGATACTCGAAGTCCAGCTCTCCGCGCAATTGGTTTTCATACGTGCTTATGAATTCGCCAAGCTTTTCATAAGTCAGTTCCTTGGTGGCTTTTCCGGCCCGGCTGCGCGTAAATCTTCCTATGCTGCAGATATCCGCCTGCCTTTCAGCTGAGGAAAGCTTTTCGAATAAACGTTTTACCCTGCCGGCCTGGTTCGGTACGGTCAACCTGTTTCTTTTGCCATCGGAAAAAAGGGATGCCAGAATGCTTTGCTTCCTAGGCAACCCAAAACCGATTTCATTTTTGAAAATACGGCTGCTTTCGCTGCCTTTCAGGACGACATGGTACAGAACGTGCTTTGAAATCACCGTCCGCCCGCTTATGGCGCTTTTCTTTCCGCGCGCATCAAATGCGTAGATTTTTGAGATTATGCCGAAGTTCAGCAGAAGCAACTGGACTTCGCCGGCAAGCTCTCTTGAAGTGGCGGCAAGGTGGATTTTTGGCGTTGTTTTGTTTCTCCCCTCTTTTCTTACGCAACCGTCCGTATCAAAGAGGCCCCTCAGGAACGCCGCCATCACCGGCTTGCTTGCACCGAAAATGCTTTTCGGGACCTTTTTATCAAAGGATTTTTCATATCCCAACCCGAGATGCTTCAAAAACGCCCTTAATTCAACGCCGCCCGCATAGAGCCAGTGGCCGAAGATTTTGGGTTTATTGCCGAATAATCCATTAAACAGCCGCCCGAAAGTTTCTTTCTCTTCATTGCCGCAAGCGCATACCTTGATGCATCCTTCATCCGTGCAGTCGCCGTCGCCAACAAGCAGACCAAGCAGATACCCGTAATCGACCGTAAGCTTTTTGGGGTACTCAAATTTGTTTTTCTTTCCATCAGCGGTTCCTTCCCGGTAAACGAACCTGAATGCAGGGATCTCATCGTTTCCAAACAGGCGGTTTTTAGTCTGGATTGCCAGATTGTCCGCCGTTTTCAGTTCGCCAAGCATGCGCCATGCATAGTTTCCGTCCTCGTCAATCACCCTTATCCTGTGATTGGGCGTACCTTCCAGCGAAAAACCGTCTCTGGTCTCTATCTTTACAGTTTCCCTAGTGCCATTGTCATACCATTCCCCGGCATTCATTGGATGAACGTCTGTTTTTACCAAAAGTCCTTTTCCACCGACTTCGCCGCAGTCTTCTATCGGCACTAAGCCTGTTTCCGCGTTCACCAGGGAATTGCCTGCGAGGCAGAAGCAACCGCCGCCGTGCCTTGAGTATCCGCCATAAGTGTCTACTATGATTTTTCTTCCGGTCACTCCGGTGTCCGCTTCAGGGCCGCCAATCGAGAACACGCCGGTCTCGTTGACAAAGAACTTTGTGTCTTTGTCCAGCCATTTTCCGCAAACAGGCTTTACTATGTGCTCTATTACCTGCGCCTTTATTTCCTCCCTTTTCATGTCCGGGTGGTGGTGCACTGCGACAACGACCGCGTCAACCCTCTTGGGCTTTCCGTCAATATATTCCACTGTGACCTGGGACTTGCCGTCAGGCCTTACCCATTTTAGTATGCCTTTTTTCCTCACTTCCGCAAGCCTCATTGTTATGCCATGCGCAAGCATTATCGGCAATGGCATGAGCTGCGGCGTCTCCTTGCATGCAAATCCAAACATCATGCCCTGGTCCCCTGCGCCCTGCTCGTGCTTTGCGGAAGAATCAACGCCTACCGCGATGTTCCTGCTCTGCTCGTGTATTGAAACAAGGACTCCGCAGTCTGAAGAATCAAGCCCGAACTCCGGGTCTGTGTATCCGATGTCCTTTAGCGTGCTCCTTATCACCGCAGGTATGTCCACGTAGCAGTTTGTCGTGACCTCTCCCGCCACCATCACAAGGCCTGTTGTCGTAAGCGATTCCACCGCAACCCTTGCGTCGGGGTCCTTGGCAAGCATCGCGTCAAGTATAGCGTCTGAAACCTGGTCGCATATCTTGTCAGGATGGCCTTCTGTAACGGATTCTGATGTTATCTTAAAGCTTTTCATGTTGGCACCTGGCTCATTGTTGAACAACAAGTTTTTTAAAATCAGTTTTAATCATTGAAAAAGTGACTGGAAGGCAATAGGAACGTATTTAAACCCTATCAGACACTATTAACGCAATGACTACCAGCATAACCCAAGCACCGGCATTGGCTCTAGGGCATACCCCAGCCCCGCGCATACACGAGGATTGCATAGCGGACGAGTCGTTGCCAACGTCAAAGGCGGGGATAGTGATAAAGCTGGTAAGGAGACTCAACAGGGTCCTGGGCCAGTACTCAAAGGAGAACGAGGAAAGGATTGGCAAGGATATTGTAATCCTGATAGAAGGCATAAAGAGAGAGGAACACAACAAGTTCATGACTGGGAATTTCGTGAATAGGCTGGTTACGGGAAAGGACATACTGAAGGAGGTTTACAAAAGCGCCAAGTATTTAACCCTGGAGTTAGGCCAGCTGATGCACGAGGGGGTGCTTGAAAGCAAGGCCGAGCAAGAGCACAACAACAAGAAAATTGAGGAAGAAAAGGAAAAGGTGACCCGCATAATATGGGCAATAAGGTTCGAGCTCAGGATTCTTGAAATGACGATTAATAATGAAAGCTACGATTACCTGATTACCGACCAAATCAAAACAGAGGTCAACAAGTTCATACCCGTGATAAGGTCGGATATTGACAAGTTCTGCGCTGTGCATGGGATAAAGGAGCCTCAGCCCAGTATAAACGAACCGCCAAGCACAGCATCTCCGGAATAAAAGGCGGCGATTTGGCCGGGAGCCACTGCCCAGATGGGCTTTTCCTTCATTTTGACTTCAGCATAGCCGGCCCTTTGCGTTATGGCTGCGCTTTGCGGCTCCATCCTGTTCCTGACAACAACTTCAACGTCCATTGATTCGCCTTCCTTTAGCGGAGGCACGGAGCACCAGTTTATGGGCCCGACGCGGAAAGAACCCTTTAACGGGCTCTTGAAGCTTCCAACAACAACCTTGCCCGACTTTGCGTCTATTTCCTTGACGAAGTGGGGCTCGCTGGATTCTATGCCAAGGCCCCTTCTTTGGCCTATTGCGAAACAGTATATGCCGCTGTGCCTTGCAAGGACCTTTCCTGTTGCGTCAACAATGTCGCCTTCCATTTTTCCGGCTTTTGCCTCCATATATTCCTTCCTTGGGCATTTGACAAAGCACAGGTCCTGGCTTTCCGGCTTTTCGTGGACGTTGAGATTGAGCAAGGCTGCAATCTCCTTGACCCTCTTTTTCTGGAGATGCCCCATTGGAAAAACGGATTTGGAAAGCATTTCCTGGGTAAGCATGGAAAGCACATAGGTCTGGTCCTTGAATTTGTCCACCGGCTTCATCAGGGCATATCTTTTGCCGTCGAAAAAAGACCTTGCGTAATGGCCGGTTGCATAAAAATCATTGTGCTTGAGCGCGTGCTTCATCAGCATGCCGAATTTTATGAAAAGGTTGCACTGCACGCAGGGGTTTGGCGTAAGGCCGTTAAGGTAGCTTTCAACAAAGTAGCTGACCACCTTTTCCTTGAAAAGGGATTTCACGTCAACTGTCTCGAATGGGATGCTGAGCTTTGCCGCCACCGATTTGGCGTCATCGAGCGCGGCCTTGTTGAACGCAGGGTCTGTTTCCGGGAGGGTCAGCATGTGGAGCCCTGTCACTTTGGCGCCTGCCAGCTTGAGGAGCGCGGCTGTTGTTGAGCTGTCAACGCCCCCGCTCATCGCGACCGCGACCCTTTTTCCTTCCATTGAGCGCAGCAGGGAAAGCAGCTCCTGCGGAAGATCCAGCTCATCCAGGGTTTTTTGCATATTACAGCATATCCAGGGATATGTTTTAATTCATTGCAGGGCAAAGCGCCATGATGAAGCTCATTGTCATGCTTGCCCTGCTGGTTTCAGTATCATTTGCCTGGGACTGGGACACGCACCAGTGGTTTGCCGGAAAACTGTGCGAGGCATACAACTGCAGCTGCATGGAAGAGGCCAAAGCAGGGGCGATAGCCCCTGACCAGGTTTTCAAGGACACGTTCTACCATCACCTTTACGACCCTGCAACATGCGTGCCGAGCCCGTATTATACCTGCCCTACGGAATATGACGCCGCTGCGATAGTCAGGATGAATGCCTGGCTTTCAAACGTTTCGAAGCCGTGGAACTGCGAAGACTGGTATAATATAGGCGTCGCATCGCACTATTTCGCTGACTCAAAGGTCATATGGCACAATGTAAAGAACGAGGATTATGACAAGTGCCACAAGCCGTTCGAAGACAAGGTCGGCGAGTTCTTCAAGAAGGGGCAGACGGATTTCTCGGCAACGCAATGCGGGGAAACCGTTTACGGAAGCAATTTCACGGAATGGGGCGATGAGCTTATCAGGATGATTGACCCGGGCGGAGCCGTTAAGTTCAATGAAAACAGACAGCAGGCGGGAATTGGCATTGCGGTTGCTTTGGTCGCGGCGCTCATGGCGGCCATGACTGTTGCATTCCGCATTTGGAGAAAAAAACGAAGATGAGAGCCAGGGAAGGTTTATATGCCTTCCATGATATATCCCAATATAGATATAGTGGGGATTAGACATGCAGGCAATAAGCATAAAGGGCTTGACAAAGAGGTTCAACGGATTCACGGCAGTGGACGGAGTGTCCTTTGATGTCAACGAGGGCGAGCTGTTCGGGCTTTTGGGGCCGAATGGCGCTGGGAAAAGCACTATAATGTACATGCTCACGACCCTACTGGAGCCGACATCCGGAGCCGCCACGATCAACGGGTTTGACATGCGCTCGCAGCAGGACGGCGTGCGCAAGTCAATAGGCATAGTGTTCCAGGACCCGACTGTCGACACCCGCCTCAGCGCCTACGACAACCTGGACCTGCACGGCAGGCTGTACGGCATGGATGCGCAGTCAAGAAAGGAAAGGATAAATGAGGTTCTGGAGCTGGTGGAGCTCACAGACTGGAAGGACAAGATGGTAAGGACGTTTTCCGGAGGCATGCGGCGCAGGCTTGAAATCGCGCGGGGCCTGCTCCATACGCCAAAGATACTGTTCCTTGACGAGCCGACGCTTGGCCTCGACCCGCAGACCCGCAGGCACATCTGGAGCTACATCGAGAAGCTGAAGAAGGAAGGCATAACGATAATACTTACGACGCATTACCTTGAGGAGGCGAACTACCTCTGCGAGAGGGTTGCGATAATAGACCATGGCAAAATAAAGGTCATGGATTCCCCAAAAAACCTGAGGAACGCAATCGGCGGCAGCATAATGTCAATAGGCTCAAGCGACCCGGAAGGGCTTTGCCGGATACTCAAGAAAAACGGCCTTTCCGACGGCGCAAAGATAGATGGAGGCACAGTATCGTTCACTGTGAAGGACGGCGCCAAGATGGTGCCGAAAATAATGCAGCTTGCGATGAAAGGCGGCATAAGCGTGGAAAGCATAGAGGTGCACATTCCAAGCCTGGAGGACGTGTTCATCTATTACACTGGCTCGGGCATAAGGGAGCAGACCGGCGGGGAAGACGAAATGAAAAGGAGGATGATGTCGCATGGGCATTGAAGTTTCAAAGGCATATGCAGTATGGCTCCGCGAAGTCAAAAGGTTCACAAACTCCAAGTCAAGGATGGTGGGAAGCCTGGGCCAGCCGCTCCT
>JBGQMB010000025.1:0-12974 GCA_041500405.1 Candidatus Micrarchaeia archaeon
CAACCGGAGCCGCCGTCGGCGCCATATTTGCCATCGCTGTCGGTTGCACTGTAATGGGATTTGCCGGAAGGGGTTGCGCCGCCGGCTTCTGCGCCTGCCTTTCCGCCAGCTTCCGCAGGCTGTCTTCGGCAAAGATGGCTTTCCACACGTTGAGCGGGGCCTCCGCGTTTGTTGCTGGGGCTTTTGTTTCAGTAGGCACGTCGTCCTCGCCCCAGAGGTTGCCCCACGGGTTGTTTTTGTCGAAAACCCTTCTTGCCGCAGGGGGCTTGCTAGCCTTTTTCTGCTCGTTTAACAAAGCCATATATTTGCGCTCATATCTTTTGACAAGCTTCTCGGTTTCCGCGTCATCGGCGCTTATGCTGCGCTTGGCTTTCCTCAGGCTTTCTTTGGGCGCTTCCACCTTGATTGCAATCTTTGCTGGCACGGGCGTCGGGCCTGCCGTGTCCTTTTCTGCAACAGCAACAGGGGCCGGCTTTTCAGCAGGCACAGGCTTTGCGGCCGGCGCCGGAAGATAGATTATCCTTACGGCCGGCTCTGACGGGGGCTTGAAAATTTCCATCTGCCTGGCCTTGTTCTGCACCCAGTTTGACCACGGGCCGGCCATGCGCCAGCCTATTGTCCCGCAGATGGCAGTTGCGCCGCAGACGGCGCCGATAAGCATAGCCCTTTTCATTGCGGTTTTCCAGGGCTTCTCTGCCTCGTCCCTGGCCCTTTTCATTGCCTTGACTATTCTCTTGTAATCGGCAGAATGAAGCTCCCCGGGATATACTATTCTCTGAGCCATACCATTATTTTGGGGCGTACTGTTTTTAAACATTCATGTTCATTAAAAAACACATTAAAATAAGCTGTTTTCCGGCTATTTCCCGACGGCTCCCCGCCCGCCGACGCTTGCGCGGAACTCCTTATCCGAATCTATCATATAATTTACCCAGGCGTCGTGCATCCTTTTTAGGTTTACTTTCTTGAACTGCCCTGTGCCTGCCAAAACGCCTGCAAGGACTCCAATTGCCGCAAGCCCGATAACAAGCCTTTTGTTTCTCCTAGCAAAGCCGGTTCTTTCAGATTCGTCTTTTGCCTTCCTCAATATCATGCCGATGTGCGTTCCGCAATTTCTGCAATTGCCTGGCTTGAGCATAAGGGGCTTTTCAAGCGACATGATATCACTCTTTGGCGCCATGCTCTTTAAGGAATTTCGCGATTTTTGTATTGTTATAATACTTGGCGTAATAAAGGGCCGTTTTGCCATCTTTATCTCTCGCGTTCACGTCCGCAGGACCCATCCCAAGCACCACCCTGGCAATCTCCAAATTGTCGCTCTGAACGGCAAAAATCAGGATAGTTGAGCCATCATTATTCTTAGCTTTCACGTCCGCGCCATGTTCAATCAGGAATTTGCAGGTTTGCATGTGTCTGTTCTCTGCGGCCCACATGAGCGCGGTCCTGCCCTCCTTGTCCTTTGCCTCTATGTCTGCGCCTTTCTCTAGCAGGAAAGCGCAGGTTTCGGTGCATCCGTTCTCTGCGGCAATCATGAGCGCGGTCATGCCGTAGTAGTCGTCCTTAGCTTCGATGTTTGCTCCTTTTTTGATTAGGAAAGCGCAAGTTTCAGTGCGGCCTGCAAATGCGGCCTCCATCAGCGCAGTCCAGCCCCAGCCGTTTTTTGCCTCTATGTCTGCGCCTTTTTTGATTAGGAAAGCGCAGGTTTGCATGTGTCTGTTCTCTGCGGCCCACATGAGCGCGGTCCTGCCGTTCTTGTCCCTTGCATCCATATCCGCGCCTTTATTAACCAGTAGCTTGCAGGTCTCTAAGTTTCCTATAGATGCAGCCTCCATCAGCGCAGTCATGCCCCAGTCATTCTTTGCCTCAATGTCTGCACCTTTCTCAAGCAAGAATTTGCAGATGTCGGTGTATCCGTTCTCTGCGGCCCACATGAGCGCGGTCCTGCCGTCGTAGTCCTTAGCTTCGATGTTTGCGCCTTTTTCAAGCAGTAATGCACATGTTTGGGTGTGTCCTGCCAGTGCAGCACGTATGAGCGCAGTCCATCCGTAGTAATTATCCTTTGCCTCAATGTCTGCGCCTTTTTTGATTAGGAATGCGCAGGTTTGAGTGTGTCCGTTATATGCGGCCGACATGAGCGCAGTCCATCCGTAGTTGTCCTTTACCTCGATGTCCGCGCCCTTTTCAAGCAATAAAGCGCAGGTTTCGGTGCATCCATTCTCTGCGGCCCACCTCAGCGCAGTCTCGCCGAAGATATTCGTTGCCTTGACGTTTGCGCCTTTTTCAATCAGTAATTCGCAGGTTTGGGCATTTCCCTTCTGTGCGGCCGACATGAGCGCAGTCCATCCGTAGTTGTCCTTTGCATCAATGAGCTCCTTTACGTTTCCGCCCGCCTTTGCATATTCTTGTATTATCAGGATGCAGATTTGGGTATTTCCATTCCGTGCGGCCTCCATGAGCGCCGTCCGGCCCAATGTGTTCTTTACCTTGATGTCTGCGCGTCTTTCAGGCAGTAATTCGCAGGTTTGGGCATTTCCCTTCTGTGCGGCAACAATGGGCGCGGATGCGCTTTCCTGCGAGTAGGCCATCATGTTGGGAGAAACAACCGCCAGGCTTGCCGCCATTACGGTTATCGCGGTTTTTGAGCGGAAGAACTTGCACGCCCTTTCAATGCCGTCTTTTGCCTTCCTCAGAACCATGCTTATAGGCTTTGCGCTGTCCCTTACGCCGGTTGCAACCCTTGTTCCAAACGTCTTTTCAATTGGCATTTTTATCATTCCTTGGCGCCCTTGGATTTCAGGAATTTAATAATGCTCCGTTTGCCGGCCAGGCTGAGCGCCGTATGGCCATCATTATCCTCCGCATTCACATCAGCATATCCTTTAACAAGAAGCCTGACAATCTCCTCCGCGTCTTCACCGCAGGCATACATAAGCGCCGTAATGCCGCTGCTGTCCCTTACATTTATGTTGACTTTATTGGAAAAAAGGCGGTCTACTGGGCTCTTTGATGTATCGATTGTTCCAAGAAGGAGTTTTGCTACTCTTAGCCCCCCATTACGAATTGCATGCATCAGCGCCGTTTTGCCATCCTTGTCTATCGCATTAATATCCGCGCCCTTTTCTATGAAACGTTTGGCATCGGCTACGCGGTCTTTGGAAGCGGCGATCATCAGCACAGTAATGCCATCTTTATCTTTTGCATTCACATCAGCGCCTTTGTCAATAAGCATATCCACGATATTATCATAATTGCCATAATTTGCGCCCGGAGTGGGCATTACATATTCCACAATCCTATACATGCACGCATACATCAGCACCGTAATACCATCATTGTCCATTGCGCGCACGTCTGCATTTCTGTCAAGAAGAATCTTGGCAATGCCGGCCTGGCCGTCATGGCAGGCATACATCAGCGCAGTCTTCAAGTCCTTGTTTTTGGCGTTTACATAAGTGGCTTTCCTGTCAATAAGCAGCCTGGCGATGCTCTCGTGCCGTTTAGCAATGGCCAGCATCAGCGCCGTCATGCCTTTCTTGTCTTTTGCGTTGAGGTCGGCGCCCTTGTCAATGATGAGTTTGACAAGTTCTGCATCTCCTCTCTTCACGGCCCATAGGAGCGGCGTCACGCCATTAGTGTCCTTCACATTAACATTGGCGCCTTTTTCAATAAGGAACTTGACCAGTCTGTCGTTATCATTTTTCATCGCCAGCGAAAGCGGAGTCCAACCGTCCTTGTCCTTCACGTTCACCTTAGCGCCATATTTACCTACTAGTACTTTTGAAAGAATATCCTGTTCTTTATTCTTAGAATGTTCAACTGCGTACATGAGCGCCGTCCTGCCGTGATTGTCCCTTAGATTCGCCTTAAGCTGCATGTCAGACCATATCATTGTCAAAGCAGATAGATTGTTCCCACTTATCAGGGCATTCATCAGCGTCGTGCGCTTGTCGTCGCCATATTTTATGTTTACATCTGCGCCTTTCTGTATAAGCATACGTATAGCATCAAAATTCTCTCCGCATACGGCATAGTCGAGCGCCGTCCTGCCATCCTTGTCTCTTGCATTGAGGTTAGCCCCTTTATCAGCAATCAGCTTGACAAGGGAAGAATCGCCTTTCTTTACGGCCCACATGAGCGGCGTCCTGCCTTTGCTGGATTTTATATTCACTTTCGCGCCTGCATCAAGAAGGAGCCTGACGATTTCAACATTTTTTTGGCCAGCAGCAAACAACAGCGCCGTCCTGCCGCTGCTGTCTTTCTCATTAACATTGGCATGGTTGCCGATAAGCATCCTGACAATGTCTGCATTCTCGTGAATTACGGCATACGTCAGCGCCGTAAATCCTTCTTTGTCCTTCGCATTCACATCAGCTCCTTTGTATATCAGGAGCTTGGCTTGATCATCCTGTTCACACCAGATCGCACAGCTCAGCGGCGTCCAGCTGTTTCCTTTCCCAGCATCTATGTTTGCGCCGCCTTCTATTAGAGACCTGGTCCTTCCCAGGTCGCTTTTTCCTACGCTTTCAAAAAGCAGGCTATCCTGCGTGCTGAGCTTTTGCGAAGACGAGTCCTTGTGAGAACAGGACATTATGCCCAAAGCACCCGCGGCAAGACCCGCCGCCAGCATGGTTATCGCGGTTCTTGAGCGGAAAAACCTGCGCGTGCTTTCCATGCCTTCTTTTGCCCTTCTGAAAATTTCAACGAGCCTTCTGCGGCCGCCACTATCTTCCCTTGGAACATCCAGGCTTTTCAGCGCCATGCCATATTTCCTGCAGGAACAGTTTTTAAACCATTATTACTCATTTAAAAACACAAAAAGCTGTCTATGGCGTTTCACTCCTTTGCGCCTGCGGCTTTCAGGAGCTTGACGATGCCGGTTTTTCCGTAAATCATCTCGCCCAATTCGGCATAATGCAGGACGGCCCTGCCGTTCCTGTCCTTTGCGTTCACGTCCGCGCCGTTGTCAATAAGCAGCCTTGCGATTTCGATGTTGCCTGCCTTCGCCGCGTCCATGAGCGGGGTTATGCCAGTTGCCTCGTCCCTTGCATTGGGGTCTGCGCCCTTTTCTAGCAGCGATTCAACGTCCGCACAGGTGCCGTTTTGGGCATGGAAGATGATGTCGTCCGCATATTTTTCCGCATTCGTAGCCTTATAGTTTAGTGGGGCTGCGCTTTTGCCTGCAACAGCGGCCTGCGCTGCATTTGGCTTTCCCATCGGGCCCCATACAAATGCCTGCATCGGCACAACTATGCATAATCCAACAATAGCACCTGTAATTAAACCTGTTTTAGTTAGCTTATTCCATTCCTGATCATCTGTTATGTTCTTCGCAGCCCTGAATATCATGTTCTTTGGCTTTGTCCTTCCGCCGTTGAGGCTTTTTTTCTGCTTTTCAGATAGCATAACCATATCTTAGTCCCCAACACCTTTTAAACATATCATCTCGCCAATAACCACAGTGGCTCCGTCTGTGCGGCATCTCATTCCTTTGCGCCGAGAGACTCAAGGTACTCGATTGCAGCAGGAAGCCCAAACCTTTTGGCATAGCCAAGCGCAGTCATGCCTTCTTTGTCCCTTTTGCTTATGTAATTTTTAACGTCTCCGCCGGCTTTTTCGTACTTGGACACTAGAAACTCGCAGAATTCTGCAAGCCCAAGTTGTGCCGCATACATGAGCACAGTCATGCCGTATTTGTCCGCTGCCTCGATGTATCTTTTCAGGTTTCCGCCAGCCTTGGCATATGCGGAGATGAGCGCCTTGTATTCGCTGGTATCGCGGCTGCAAGCCGCATGCATGAGCGCAGTCTTTCCGTCCTTGTCCGCTGCCTCGATGAGCCCCTTAACATTCCCGCCCTTCTTCGCGTATCTTTCAATGAACAGCGCCCACGTCTTTTCATGGTGACCCAGCACAGCTGCCCACATGAGCACAGTCAGGCCGTCATTGTCCCTTGCATTGATTTTTGCCCTTTTTTCAATCAAGAACTTGCAGACGTCATAGCTCCCGACCCATGCGGCCCTCATGAGCGCAGTCTCGCCATAACCGCCGGTTGCAGTAGCATTCACGTCCGCGCCCTTGCCTACCAGCAGCTTGACAGCTTCGACGCTTCCGCCGGCTGCGGCGCATATGAGCGCTGTCCAGCCGTGCTCGTTCCTTGCGTTCGGGTCCGCGCCCTGCCTCAGGAGATTTTCAACGCTCGCGACTGTCACGTAGTCCGAGACTGCATCCAAAAGCGCCTTGTTCATGCGCTGCTGTTTTTCGGAGATTTTGGATTTCTTTTCAACGGCGCTTATTTGTTTGGCGTTTGCCTTTTTCAGATTGACATCCTTTAGGTTTTCGGCGCCTGCAATGAACGCGGCAAGCATGCCTATTGTCGCAACCCTGGCGACGGCATGCCAGCTTCTTTTTGCAAAACCAGTTTTCTCGATTGCATCTTTTGCCTTCCTCAGAACCATGCCGACAGGCTTTCCGCTGCTGTTTTCGCCGGTTGCAATCTTTGACCCAAACGGTTTTTCGATTGGCATATTATCAGTTCTCTTGGCAGCATAACTTCAAAATCATTTCTCTCTGTTCATTACTGTACTTATTGGAAAACTTAACTTCCTCTTTTTTCAGAAAATAGTATGTCTTATCGTATCCTTTACTCAATTCAAGTGCAGTCGCGCCAAAATTACCCTCTACGTCTATATATTCTCCAATATTTCCGCCATACCTGGCAAGTTTTTCAAGCAGCAATTTGCAGATTTCTAAGTTATTTTGCTGAGCGGCATTCATTAATGCAGTCCGGCCACCATCTCCCCAATCGTAACTAGTCTTTGCCTCAATGAACTTCCTAACATTTCCGCCATACTTAGCAAGCTTTTCAAGCAGGAATGCGCAGACTTCCGTGTCGCCGTAGGGGGCAGGCCGCTCGGCCATGCAACCAGGCATCGCTGCGGCATGCATAAGAGCATTCTCGCCATATTTATCCTTTGCTTCAATATATTTTTTTACATTTCCACCTTTTTCAGCAACTTTTTCAATCAGAACTCTACAGCAATTAATATCTCCTAGAGAATGCATGAGTACAGTGCGTCCAGTTGTATCCCTAGCATACATGTTTGCGCCATGCTCAATCAAGAATTCACAGGCTTTGGCATCACAAGACTCCATGGCAAGCATAAGCGCGGTGCTACCGTCGCTAGTCTTTGCATCAACCTTGGCGCCAAGCTTGATAAGGAGACTGCCAACGACGAGGTTTCCGTCCCATCCAATTACACTCTCCATCAATGGAGTCCAGCCCCGCTTGTTCCTGCAGTTCACATCTACGCCATACAAAACAATTCCCCTGATTTTTTTCTTATCTCTTTTTTCAACAGCGTCAAAAAGCATGCTATCTACAGTGCTGATCGTGGCAACAGCGGGTGCTGGTGCTTCCCAGTGCGGTGTATTTTCCTTATGTGAACAGGATATCAGATTCGGCGAAACCACGGCCAAGCTGGTCGCAAGCATCGTCATTGCGGTTTTTGAGCGCAGGAACTTGCAAGTCCTTTCAATGCCGTCCTTTGCCCTTATGAAACAACCAAGGATACGTCTGTTACCATTTCTGCTTTCTTTTGACACCAGGCTTTTCAGTGCCATATATCCTTTTCACATAGTTCTCTTTTTAACATGCACGCTCGTTTATAAACACACCAACCCGCCTGCCGTCTGACAACCTTTAAATACTCATCCGGAACATCAATACGCATGGCCGACATAAGCCTTGAGATTGTCAAGCTTGCGCCTGCAAACGGGGAAAACATAATCCTGGGCCAGTCGCACTTCATTAAAACGGTGGAGGACATTTACGAGGCCATAGTGGAGACCAACCCGGCAATAAAGTTCGGGGTCGCGTTCTGTGAAGCCAGCGCCGACCTTCTCATAAGGCACGACGGCAACGACGACGCGATGGCGAAAAAGGCGATAGAAGCCGCAAGGAGAATCGGCGCAGGCCACTCGTTCGTGATATGGATGACAGGGGGCTGGCCGCTCAACATAATAAACAGGCTCATGGCGGTCTCAGAAGTCGTCAACATATTCGCGGCAACGTCAAACACGCTTGAAGTTATCGTAGCCGAAACGTCCCAGGGAAGAGGCATAATGGGCGTGATAGACGGCAACAAGCCGGTCGGCGTGGAGACCCCGGCAAAAGCAAAAGAGAGGAAGGCCCTGCTGAGGGGTCTGGGATACAAAAGGTGAAAAAGATGATTTTCCAGATATACAAAGGGGAAGACGAGGAGCAGCAGCTTGAACAGAAAAAAGCGCCAGAGAAAAAGGCGGAAGAGGAAAAGAGCAGCAAGTTCAAGGACTTTTACGCAAGCAACAAGCTTGCGCTTGACGGCATGGTGAACGGCCTAAAGAGGGAAGACCCGAACATAACAAAGGCGTTCCTGAAAAAGGTCATAACGCTCATTTGGCTTTCCTCGGAAAGCGACCCAAAGGCGATTGAGGGAGTAAAAAGGCTTTTCAGCATAGCGACGGTGAAGAGCATAGCGAGCATGTTCGGGAAGCTGAAGCTCGCGCCGTCCAGGAAGTAGGGCTTCGTCAGCCTGCTTCTTTGTTGCGGTGCGCCCTTAGGAATTCAGCAGTGCCATCGCGGCCTCCTGCTGTTGCAAGCATGAGCGCAGTCATGTCGTAGTTGTCAATTGCATTGACGTCAGCTTTGTGTTCAAAAAGAAGTTTGCACATTCCAGTATATCCAGTGTATGCGGCAAGCATGAGCGGGGTTCTTCCGTCGCTGTTCCTTATATTCACGTCCGCCCCGGCATCCAGCAGCCTTTTGGCGTTTTCAATTTTTCCCTTCTTGGCAAACTCAAGCAGCCTCATGTTCAGGCTCTCCAGCCTTTCTTTATCGGGCATTATGCCCTCAGTTTTCGGCTTGTTGGCAGCAATGCCGGGCTTTACTGTTGCTTTCCTGCATTTGGGCAGATTTCTTTCCTGCATATGCCGTTTATGTGCAGGCAACAATTTAAAAGCCGTATTTTTTGAGAAGTCTGTATTCCGGATTTGGCTTTTTCAGCACGCTTTCATACAGGCAGATGGAGTCGGGCCTGAAAGTCCCGAAGTCGGTTGCACAATATTTTTCAACAAACGATTTCGCATTGTCCGTTTTTCCCTGGATTCTGGCAACAGTCAGGTGCAATTTTGCCTCCCTGCCTTCCTCAATCCTGAACGCCTTTATCATCACGTTGGCGTTCCTTTTCATCCCTGCCCCTTCAACGCCGACCCACGCTATTCTGACAAACTCGGGGTTCGGGAACACGCCCGCGCCTTTCAGCGTAACGTCCCCTTTCTCAAACTTCAGGCCGGCCAGAACCTTTTCCGCGTCCTCCTGTTTCATTTCGCCAAGGAACGCAAGCGTAATGTGAAGGTTCTCGCGCGGAATAATCTTCACGTTCGGGCCCTCAAGCGACTTCGCCGCCTCGCACACCCTGTCCAAAATTCCGTCCGGAATGTCAACTGCGACGAAAAGCCTCATGGATGGATGATGCAAGGAAAGATATATAATTTATCTGCTGCCGTCCGCCCATTTCACAGAACACAAACTTATTTTATTGTTTATTTTAATGGGGAGATATGCTTAAAAACTGTTATAAGCAGCGTTATTATCGATGTTCAATGAAAGATTGATGCCCGTTTCAAAACTAAATCCAAGAATAAAGAGATGCTTATCCACACTGCAGATTTTGGACAGCGCGCCGCTCACCGAAGACACAGTGAAGGCCGCCTATAGGACATTGGCAATGAGATATCATCCTGACAAAAATCCCGGCAACACGGATATCGGGGCAAAATTCAGGGAAGCGACTGATGCATACCATGAAATGAAGAGATTATTTGAAAGCTCAGGCCAAGAAACAATCCAACTTGAAACAGAACCCAACATAAAAAGCAGGGACTTGCTAAAAAAAGGATTTTCCTCTGCAGTGGAAAGGCTGTTGAGGGAAAAGGATGAAGCGGATAAAGGGAGGAAAGACGCATCCATCTATGAAATGCCAAGGGAATATGTGCAAAGGCCATTTTCAGATACGGTGCGTTTGCATATGCAGAAGATAGAAAGGATATTCCTTCTCGAACAGCCTGCATTGGACAAAAACCAGTCTGTTGACGAAATAGTAATATCCATATTCGGCGTAGAACCGGAAAGCCCTGTTGTTGCGCAAGCGCGCAAAGTTTTTGATGAAAGCCAAAAATCGAAAAAGGACTTCGTAGATGCGCTATCCCTGGCATACTGGATAACTGAGATGTTCGGGGGCGCGTCACCGCAAAAAGCGCTGGAAAGAACGGCAAAATTTCTTGAATGCGGCGATAAAGCCCAAATGAAAATGGCAGCGGGCTGCGCATTGGCCTCTCTGGATGCGGACTTGCATGTGATGATGGAACCGAAAAAGGAAGGAAAGAGATATTCCATGGCATTTGATGAGCTGTACGGCCTGATTTTCCGCTCAATAAAAACCGACGGAGAAATGGACCAATACGGTTTATTGATGAAAGAGGCGCAAAAATGCGCCTTGCGTTCCCAAAGACCCCTGCTGTTCAGCGGCAAAAACCACGTCTATGCCGCCAAAATACTGACGAAAGCGTGCAGGAACAGGAGCATAAGCGAGGCAAGGCTGTTTCTTGACAAGGCCGTTTCCCTTTGCGAAAAGTTATTCTACGATCCTTTTGCAGATAACAGCCTTGACATGCTGGATGAAAAGATGGCCGCCATGGAAGCCGAAAGGCTGAATTTAGGGCGGACCAGGGGATTCACAGAGCAAGAATTCTTTGACTTGGTGAATCTTGTCGAAGCGATAAGAAACGACGGCAGCCTGAGTTTCAAGATGAGGCTTCTCACATTCTCCAAATTTATCAATTCATTAAGCGAAACCATACCGAAGGATAAAATGTTATATGCAAATACCTTTGTGGATTCCGTCTCCGAAGCCGCCAACGGATATGTTGACGGAAATACGGCGCATATCGTAAATGAATGGAGCAGGGCATTCAAGAGCCATTTTGGCTCATTCATGCAAAATCCGGAGAGTTTTTGGAGGGCCATGAATGCGATAGGGTGCCTGAGAAAAAACATCGGTAAAAAGAATCGCGGCTTCAGGAAACCTTTTTACGTTACCGTGGAGGCTGCCGCATATTGCGGGTCAAGGATAGTGGGCAAAAGCCCGGAAACAAGAAAGATTGAGGAACTGCAAAGACTGTGCGACAATTACAGGAACAGCGAATACTTCGTAACCCAAACGAAAAAAGGCAGGCAGACAATCCCGGCAGAAAGCCTCACACCCAAAGAAAAAAGGATTTACATGGGATTACAAGATATACAGAGGGGCTCTTCAAGAAAAATCAAGACAGAACAAATGAAGGAAATCCTGGATGTTTTCTACGACGAATGAATGGTCATTTCATTGAGGAAACCAGGTTTTCCAGCCTTTTTATCCCACCCTGCAGCATCAGTGCCAGTTTGGAGTCCAAATCCGCGGTATCCAGCCCCAATTGTGCCAGCATGCCCTTGGCCCTGGACAGAAGCAAAACCTGTTTTATGTCCTCCGGAGGGGATGTCACAATCAATCCCGTGTACGTTGCATGGTCTTCAAGCATTGTGGTCAGGCCAACGACAAATTGGCTTTCCCCCTTCGTTAAGGGAACAAGCGCTGTTGTGCCGGTGGTTTGGATATGCCCCAGCAGGTATCTGCTTATTAGCTCCTTCAGCGGTCCGGATACGTCCTCACGGGCCAATTTCACGCGGGAAACGACTTCATCAATGTGCTCCAGGGCCTTTGTTGCAATCTCGTGCTCTTTCACAACATTATGCAGAATCCTTTTTTCCAGTGAAGCAAAATACCTCTTGCTTCTTGCGCGCAGCTCAATCACATTTGTCCTGTTCTCTCTGTCAAGCTCGACAAACCTGAAAGGCGCGCTCTTTGTGCGGTTCACAAAAGGTTCATAGCAAAGGTAAAACAGCCTGCTTTGCATCTCATTAAGCGTTATCCTATCTCCTGGATTGTGTTTCTTGATCTCTGATATCATCTCCGCAATCTCGGGTATCTGGGCTTTGAACACACGGTCGCTGATAATGCTCTGGTGCGCAGGCTCGCAGCCTGCGGCAGATGACCCGAACCATTTTCTTAGGCGGGGATTGGATGAGACAAGCCTTGAATATCTGACCCATTTGTTGTTGTGATGAGCCGATATGTACCTGCTTATCTGCTCAAAATAAAATGAATTGCTCTCGTTTGTCCTTTCAACCAAGGCATTGACGCTTTCCCCCGAGTATCTTTTCGAGATAGAAGCCAGAATGTCCCTGTGCATTTTTGAGTCATGGTTTGGCTCTTTCTGCAAAAGGCCGACGAACTGCTCCATTTCGGCACTGCGCAGCAGTCTGCCCGCAATGTCAAGTATCGATTCCAGGAGGGCCGCCTTTATCTCAGAATGGTTTAGCCTGTCTGCCCCTTCGCCAAGCGTTTTCTGTATTTGGCTGGATTCCAAATCCATGTAATGTAGGTACAAAACCGCAAATGGAACCACAGTGGGTGCAAGATTCATGTTTACAAAAATCATGTCGCCATATTTGTATCCTATGCCCGAACCGTCGCACTGGCTGTCCAGGAATGGTTTCGAACAGAAAACGTACTTTAGGTTCTCTCCGGCTATCTCTACGCTGAATTTATGGTTTTTTCTGTAATAATTTTCAATGTCGCTTAGCGGATCAAGACATAGTGTTTGGCATAGCGATAATGTCGGACCTCTGGTACCAGAGCCATCAGGGGCTATGATATCATTTGCCCTAAATGCCCTTTTAGTATCAGGGCTAGGTTTTCCATTTGCATTTTTTGGCATGTCTCCTTTTTCAGTAGCCATATACACTACCCTTGTACACAACGCCTTTTAAGCATATCTTTCCTTTAAAAAACACAGTAAAAAAAGGGCTAATCAAAGGACAGCCCTGAACACCGGCCTCTTCG
>JBGQMB010000026.1:0-12534 GCA_041500405.1 Candidatus Micrarchaeia archaeon
CTCATATTTATTAGGTAATATTCTTTTGGAATAGACGAACATTTTACTGAATTTTTTGTTTCCAAAAATACTTTTTACCCTATTCTCTTTTTCTTCGCAAAATTTATTTTTAACAGTTTCTAATGCTATTTTAACTACTTCACTGCTCTTAGGCAGACGCGGACTTGGGGATACAGTAACTTCAACCCATATCCTTTTTTCATCTTTAGCATTTATACCTAGAATATCGATTTCTTTCCCTCGACCTCCCTTTTTTCCTTTTGGAACATTTATATTTTGTTTAGTAAAATAACCACAGATATCTTGTAGCCAAACATTCACAATTTCTTCCCCTGGATTTACGGCCATAAATCACTTAGATTTATCTATTTTTAAGTTTATTCGTACCTCAGCGCCTCAACCGGCGGAATATAGGATGCGTTCCGCGCAGGAATGACCCCGAAACGACCCAAAAAGTGGTATAAAACAAGCCAGAAAATATAAGACCTTGGCAACTACGTCCGCTTTCATTTAAAAAGGGGCTCAACCAATAACAGTTAAGGTGATGATGGTGCTGCAGCGTGAGCGTGTATTGCTTTATCTTGCGGATTTGCTCCAGCACAGACACGATTTCTCAAAGACAAAGACAGATAAGATGCTTTTTCTGCTTTCAAATGAATATGGTTTCGGTGATAAAATCAAGTTCTACTCTTTTTATCCTTACAATTATGGGCCCTTTTCCCAGTTATATTACTATGACCTGAGAAAGCTGAAAGTGCGGGGTTGCCTATCGGATAAAGAATGCGTAACGGAAAAAGGCCGCTCGGAGGCGGAAATGCTTGCAGAGCCATTAAAAGAAACTATAAGGGCGGTTGCCGCAAGATTCAAAAGCATGGAAACGCTTAAGCGGTACGTCTATGACAATTATCCAGATTATACTGTAAAAAGCAAATTGTCCGGCAAGACAGCGAAATGCATGCCTCCCGGATTCTTTTCCATAGGCTATGAAGGCAAGACTATAGATTCATTCCTTGACATACTGATACGTAACGGAATTGAAGTTTTAATAGACGTTAGAGCAAACCCATTCAGCATGAATTTTGTTTTCACCGGCAAAAAGCTGGAAGAATACCTCAAAAAAGTTGGAATCGAATATATCCATATCCCTGAATTGGGTATAAACGGAAATTTGAGGAGAGGGCTTGAGACAAAGGGCGATTACGCAAAGCTGTTTAATTATTATAAGAGTCACATACTGACAAAAGCCGGTCTTGGAAGAGTGATATTAGAAGGAAAGGGAAAGCGGGCCGCAATGATGTGTATGGAGAGTAATCATGCGTCCTGCCATAGGGGAATAATCGCATCGGAATTAGAAAAAATGAATCATAAGGTGACGCACCTATGAAAGAAAAGTTGCTCGTTTTGGCAAAGGCGGCTCCGGAGGCAAGCAAAAGGTATGAAGAGCTGGTGTGCATTGCCGGGGTAACAGATAAGGGCGAATGGAGAAGAATTTATCCAATCCCGTGGGAATTATTCTGGAAGGATAGCGGAAAAAAGTTCATGAAGAAGCAGTGGATAGAGTATGAATTGGTTGATGACAAGCCGTCTGACCACAGACCAGAGAGCAGGAAAGTCAAGTTCGAAACGATAAAGGTTTTGGAAAAAGCGTCATTTAGGGAGATTGAATCTATAACCAAACCTAGAATTACTACGATTGAATCTTTGATATCTCATGGAGCAAAAACCGTTTCGCTTGGCGCAATAAAGCCAGAATTGATAGATTTCACGCTGATGGACAACAAGCAATACGAAGAAATTCTTGGTATGTCGAAGCAACAGACGTTGACAGGTAAAACTGCGGTTTTGGAGCCTCCGGAACACAAGTATAGGTATATTTTTACTGATGTCAAAGGAGAACAGCCCCATAAAATGTTATGTGAGGATTGGGAACTAGAACGCCTTTATAGCGGTTGCAAAAAGAAGCTCCGCAATGGAGAATATTCTTCAATTGATGTCGTCCATGAAAAAGTAAAAGACAAAATGTTCAGAAAAATAACAGAACACGGTCATTTCTATTTCGTTGTTGGAACTCATTATAGGTTCCCTACTTATATTATCGTTGGCGTGCTTTATCCAAGAAAAGACGAGCTTCCTGAATTGGACGCAGGCCCAAATAATTAATTATTCGTACCTCAGCGCCTCAACCGGCGGAATATAGGATGCGTTCCGCGCAGGAATGACCCCGGAAATTATGCCCACAAAGGCTGAAAATCCCACGCCGAAGAGCGCAAGCCCAACCGTTATGTTGACAGCAAGCCCGAAGCTTGTCACTATGGACGATATCGCCACGCTCAGCAAAACGCCCAAAAGCCCGCCAACGGTCCCTATTATGCAGGCCTCAATCACGAACAACATCATAACGTCGGAACCGGTCATGCCGAGCGACTTGTAGACTCCAATCTGCTTCGTTTGCTCCAAAACGCTCATGAACATCGTATTGGCAGTGCCAATCCCGCCGACAATCAATGCAACTGACGCAATGCCGCCCAAAAACAGCGTAAGCGTGCTTGTCATGGCCTCAATCGTTGCCTGCATGGATGAAGCGGTCGTTACTGTAAAATCGTCATCGCTGGAGTCGCTTATGCCGTGCAGGGACCTCAATTTTTCGCTTACGGCGTCCGCAACATCATCCGTTTCATAGCTGTCTTCAATCACTATGACGATTTTGCTCACGGTCTTTGTCTGGTTCAAAAGTATCTTCGCTGCCTTTTGCGGAATGTAGATGGAACTGTCAGAACTGCCGAAAGACGAGGAGCCCGAAGCGTTCAGAATGCCCACAACCCTGAAGGACACGTTGTTTATCTTTATCTGCTTGTTCAGCATGTTTGCGCCCTGGAAGGTCCTGTTCTGGACGGAGTATCCTATTACGGCCGTGTAAAGGTCGCCTGTGCCAAGCAACTTGCCAGAAGTGAGATTTATCCCAATGTTCTTGGAAAACTCGCGCGGCTCAGTTCCCACAATTGTTGCGCTCGACTCCCAAGTGCCGTATTCAACATTGCCGCTTCCGGATACCTGGGCGTCAAGCGAGTTCACCCCGGCTACCGTGCGCAAAGCATCAGCTTCAGTGAATGTTATCGTGCTGGTTTGCCTGGTCTGGAAGCCGGAATCCGGGGGTCCCCCGTCCCCCGAAAACCCGCCCCCTCCCATCATGCCGGTCCTTTCGGTTGACGTGCCTCCGGGCGATATCGAGATAATATTGGTTCCCAGCGTATTGAGGCTGCTGCTTATGCTGTCGCTCATGCCGAAGCTTATCGCGACAAGCGTGACGACCGCCGCCACGCCTATCACGATGCCCAATATGGCGAGCCAGCTGCGCAAACTTCTGTGACGCAGCGTGTCAAGCGCTATTGACGCCAGATCCTGTATGTTCATTTCCTCTGCTCCTCTTTCTTCGGCTCTTCCTTTTTGCGCCTGAATTTCTTCATCCACACGAAATATGCCAAGCCAAGGACGGCAACAACCGCGGCAATCGGGATTACGTCAACCCCGAATACGCGTATGCCGCTGGCGTTCCGCTGGGAAAACCCGTTTCCAGGGCCCGTCATGGCCGTGCCGTTTCCATTAGATGCCGGGGTGCCGGCTGAATCTCCTGTTGAGCTTCCGACCGTTATATACACCGTTTTCGTGACTGTCTTCTCCTGGTTCAGGCTGTCCTTGAACGTCACTGAGATCAAAAGCGGATACTCGCCGTTTTTTGCCGGCGCAGAAACCGTCGGCTGCAGCGTGTAAGAGTCATCCACGTTCAGCGTGCCTACAAATTCTGAGCTGGACGCAGTGACCTTGAGGTCGCTGCTGGACGTCACGCTGGCATACGCGCTCCTTATCGCGGAGTTGCCAGTGTTCGCTATGGTTATTGATACCTCCCCTTCCGAGCCAAGGGTGATGGAGTCTCCATTGGTTATGGTCAGCTCAGGCGTAGCCTGGATCAAAACGCCAACGCTTCCGTTCCAGGACTGGCCATTGCCGGATATTATGCTCACGGGCAGGTTGTAGTATCCTGCAGCCACGCTCGAGCTTATGCCTATGGTCATATTGGCCGTTTTCGTCTCCCCAGGCGAAACGGAGTCGAAGTAGATGCGCGACGGGCCCAAGGGCATGAACTCATCTCCGCTCCCTATCTGCACAATCGCGGAATCCGAGTCTGCGCCCCTGTTTTTTATGGAAACGGAAAACACGGTTCCAGACCCTATTTCCACAGATGTGTCAGGGACAACCGAAAGCTCCCATTTTGTGTTGGAGCTCATTATGTTCACTGGCCCCGCATACACAGTCCCGTTGATTTGGTTGTACTGCGCGTCCTCGTAAGTCACAACTATGGGGATCATCTGCCTTCCATACGAGGAAGGGGATGATACGATGAGCGAAAGCGAGGCGTTCCGCGCTCCTCCGCTCTCTATGTCCCCAAGGCGTATTGAAGATGACCCGTTGAGGTAAATTCCTGAGCCGGATTCTGGCGCCAGGGTAACGTCCCCCATGCTGTTTTCGCCAATGTTGCTGATGCGCAGGTTGACTGATACGGTGTCTCCTGGGTACAATTCAGAAGGCCCGGTGCCAGTCACTTCCGCAACCAGGGAGTTCCTTCCTGAAACGCTTATTGGTATGGACGCATATGTCATCTGGGTGCCGCCCGAGTCCTCAAACACTATCCTGAGGTAAAGCACTATCACGCTGCCCTTATAGTCGCTGGGGACATTGAAAGGCAGGGATGTTATTGTGGACGAGCCAGAGCCTATGCCCCCCACGCTCATGTAGCTGTCCTCGCTGCCATACGAGTAATAGACTGCCACGGAATCCGCTGTCTCGGAGCCGGTGTTTTCAAGGTCCAGCCTGAGCTGGGCATAGGTCCCGCTGTAAACAGTGCTTGGTATCGTAGAATAGTCCGAAACCGCTATGGCCGCGCCGCTTGAAGACGACGTGGCAGCAGCCGAAATCCCTAACATCAAAACCGCCGCGAATGCGGCAAACCATATATTTTTCATCATGTTGATCCCTTCATTTAACTGGCATTGTTTTCCTTTGCCGCGCGCTGCGGCTTCCTTACGTCTTTGTCTATCATGCCATCCGTTATGTGTATTGTCCTGTTGGCATGGGACGCCACTATGTGGTCGTGCGTCACCAGTATGACCGTTATTCCCAAGTCGTCATGCAGCGAAGATATGAAATTAAGCACAGCGGTGCCTGTAAGGGAGTCAAGGTTCCCGGTAGGCTCGTCCGCAAGCAGTATCCTCGGGTTTGTGACAAGCGCCCTTGCTATGGCCACGCGCTGTTTTTGCCCCCCGCTCAATTCAGACGGCATCCTGTTCTTCTTGTCCAGTATGCCGACCATGGCAAGCGTCTTTTCGACCCTCTTCGCGCGCTCTTCGTTTGGGATCTCTTTGATCATAAGCGGCAGTTCCACGTTCCGCGACACGCTCATATTGGGCGATAGGTTGAAGAACTGGAAGACGAATCCTATATTGTCTCTCCTTATTATTGCCAGCTCGTCCTCTTTTAGCCTTGAAACGTCGCGGCCGTCAAACGACACCTTGCCTGCGCTTGGCTTGTCAAGCAGGCCCAAAATGTGCAGAAATGTGCTTTTGCCGCTTCCGCTTTGGCCTATTATGGAGACAAACTCGCCCCTGTCGACCCTGAAGCTGACATTCTTCAGCGCAAGGAATGGGCTGCCTCCGTTGTATGACTTGGAAACGCCTGAAAGCTCTATCAGTGAATTCATATGATCACATTAAGATTTGCGCGGACGGAAAACCACCCGCACAAAGTGCAGTTGCTGCAACCATCTCCCTTGTTGCCCATATAAAAGGGTTTGCCGGATTAATACCCAAATCTTTGCTTATTTGGAGCTAAGCCATGCCAGTATGGCAAGCGATATAGCGGCAAACACGTACGGAATTATCGAGAACATGCCTGGCCTCCCGTAAATCCCAAGGAACCATTGCAGGAGCGGCATCGACGTTATCGCGAACAGCATGAAAGAAACAACGGCCATCAAGAGCCCAAACGTGAACCCGCTCTTCAGCTCAAGGTAGTCCCTGAGATAAACGAATGTGAGGAATACGGAAAATATCAGTATGAACAGCGAAATGGCATTGGTCGCCGAGAACATGATAAGGTCGCTTATCGGTCCGCGCCAGAACGGGAAAAACAGGCTTGTCGCCATTATCAGTGCTATCGCCCCTGCGACTATGCAGAACGTCCCGAGCGCCGCCTTGACGGTGTAATCCATCCTTGCAGCCCCTTTTTTTGTCTCATTTGTTTTTTTCATTTCCTTCATCCCCAACAGCCTTTTTCATGTATTCGTTTTCCTCAAACTCCGGGCTTATGAAATAAATGGCCCCGTAGCCATCCTTGATCCTGTATATTATGCCATTCTCAACAAGGGTTTCCACATGCCCCTGCACGGTCTTGTAGTCCAGATTCAGCGAGACTGCGAGCTGGTGCATGTTGGACGGGCTCTTGTGCAGAATCCGTATTATCCTGCTCCTTGTGGGCCCGCCTCTTGACGCCTCCAATAGCCAATAAAGAAGGCGCGACCTGGCATCCATGCAGGTGTATTGCCTCTTTCCCTATTTATAACTTTTTGCCCAAATCAAGCCCCTATCGCCAGCAAACCGCGCCGCTTCCCGCATCCTTTAAATATCAGCCCAACCTTATACGCCATCAGGTCTGGTGCAAATGGAAAATTCTATGAAAATTGTTGTTATAGCCGTGTTAGTGCTGGCAGCCATTGCCGGAATCCTCTATTTTGGCGGGTATTTTGGCGCGCCTGAAACAGCAACAAACATAACCAATGGAACAGCATGCAACGCCCCGTACATAGTTTCCGGCGCAGGCTGCTGCCTTGACCAAAACTCCAATAGCATCTGCGACGCAAACGAAACAATCCAAAACCAGACCGGCACCAATGAAACGGCAAACATAACCGCAAACCAGACCGCTTCGAACGCAACGGTCTTCCAAAACCAGACCGGCGCCAACGGAACAATAATTGCAAATGCAA
Organism: Candidatus Micrarchaeia archaeon; assembly: GCA_041500405.1. GTDB lineage: Archaea > Micrarchaeota > Micrarchaeia > Anstonellales > J096 > JAPLWW01. Next base: position 7,037 of record JBGQMB010000026.1, read on the forward strand.
CAGCCTCAGGCAACAGAAGCCGCATAACCCACCAGCCCCTGATAAAATGCACGAAACCGTACATCAAGTCAGGCAAGGTATGCTGCCTTGACCTGAGCAATGACTCGGTCTGCGACGAAAACGAAAAGTGCGAAAGCCCGGCTATCCTTTACAACGGCGTCTGCTGCCTGGACACGAACAATGACCAAGTCTGCGACACGCCCTGCGATACGCCGAATATCATTTCCAACGGCATTTGCTGCCCAGACTTGAACAACGACTCGGCCTGCGACGCAAACGCAACGTGCGAAGCCCCGTTCATCATTTCCAACGGAACCTGCTGCCTTGACCAAAACAATGACTCCGTCTGCGACACGCCCTGCGATACGCCGAACATTTATTTCAACGGAACCTGTTGTCTGGACTTGAACAACGACAGTGTTTGCGACATAAACGCAACATGTGAAAGACCAAACATACTTTTCAACGGGACCTGTTGTCTGGACTTGAACAACGACAGTGTTTGCGACATAAACGCAACATGTGAAAGACCAAACATACTTTTCAACGGGACCTGTTGTCTGGACGTGAACAACGACTCAAGGTGCGACACGAATCTAACGTGCGAAAAGCCGAACATACTTTTCAACGGCACCTGCTGCAAAGATTTGAACAACGACTCACGATGCGACATGAATGTCACGTCCAACGCCACGTTCGTTGACGTCCACGCGCATATAACGCCGGACAACATGCCGCTGGACGATGTGCTAAAGCTCATGAAGATGGAAGGCATTGACAAGATGGTGATAATGGAGCCGCCTGCGACAGGGTCGGATGATGCATCGGAAGAATACGGCATACCCGAGGCAAGCGAGGAATACCCCGACAATTTCATATCGCTCTACGGGGGGGAGGCAAAGGCAATGCTCGAATCCGAGGCGGACTCGAAGGACATTTCGGAGGAGGATTCACATGCATTCGGAAAGCTTCTTGAGGACGCGATGGAAACAAAGAAATACAGGGGCTTCGGGGAGATTGGGCTCAGGCACTTCGGCCACGGAGATAACGAAGAGGGATACGACCTGACAATACCCTGCGACCATCCCCTGATGCTCATAATGAGCGACATTGCGGCAAAGTACAAGGTTCCGATAGACGTGCACATGGAGGCAACGGACGAAACGATAGCAGGCCTTGCCAAGCTTCTTGATTACAACGAAAACACGACAATCATCTGGGACCACGCAGGATGGTCGAACACAGGGAAGGCCACGCCGGAAGTGCTTGGAAAGCTGATGAAGGATCATCCGAACCTTTATTCCAGCATAAAGCTAAGGAAGCCGGAGACCGAGGAGATGGCTGCGGTAAGCATACTGGACCAAAACGGGACAATAAAGAAGGATTGGCTGAAGCTGTTCACGGACTATCCGGACAGGTTCATGATAGGCACGGACATCAAGTTCGGATTCGGCGATGATTCAAACAACACGCAATTAATCGAGATGCACAGGGACTTCCTGGGCCAGCTGCCGCAGGAGATAGCCAAGAAGATAGGCACGGAAAACGGAGGAGCGGTCTTCGGGAAGAAGAAATAGGACCGCAGCGCCTAAACGCTTTCTTTTTCCACAAGTGCTTTCTTTCGCAAAAGAAAGGACTTTTGCAGGGAGTGGGATTTGAACCCACGAACCCCAATGGAGACTAGGCCCTCAACCTAGCGCCTTTGACCATGCTTGGCGATCCCTGCCTAACAACATATAATTGGGAGAACAATTAAAAAATCATTTGGCTTCCTTGATTGCCTCGTGGAGCGCCTTGAAGTCCGCGTCCATCTTCTTCAATGCGCGCCTTATCAGCTCGGGCGTCTCCATGTGCTGCATGTTCTCGGCCCAGAAGTGAACAGTCCCCTTCTCGTCGACCTCGTATGACGCTATTCCGGACTGGAACTTCGCGTGCTCCCTTCCGACAGCCTTCCTTGCCTTGCACTCTATCCTCAGGACCTGCCCCTCGAGGAGCCTTATTATGGGTATGTCGTCAATCGCGACCTTTACCGCCTCGCTGTTGCTCTTTACATCCTTGGAATACACTGTCCCGGGCCCCGCAACGTCGAGGTAGAACCCTATCTTCTCCGGGTCTATGTCCGCTTCCGGCGTGGTCAATGGAACCATGCCTATCCTGTGCGCGATATACTCGTCGAAAAAGGACGTTGAGTTCTCGTAGACAACAATCTTGTCCACGGCATAGACCGGAACGCCGTTTATGAGGTATCTCCTCAGCATGTTCGCAAGCTTAACGTCGCCGTCCGCTATGTCAAAAGAGACCTTTCCTTTTTTCTCGGAATAGTTCGCGATTTTCACGTAATCACACCCTTCTCCCCCTTCTCCCGCCCTTCTTCCTCATGGAATCGGTCGGAAGCGGAGTAACGTCCTCAATCCTCTTTATAATCAATCCTGAACGCGAAATCATCCTGATCGCGGCCTGCGCGCCGGAGCCCGGCGACTTTGCCTTGTTACCGCCCTGCCCGCGTATCCTTATGATGACATTGGAAATTCCCTTTTCCTTCAGGTCCCCGGATATCTTCTGCGCGGCCCTCATTGCGGCGTACGGCCTTCCCTCTTCCCTTGCGGAGTCAACCATCATGCCGCCGGAAGCCCAGGTCAATGTCTCAGACCCGCTCACGTCCGTTGACGTTATTATCGTGTCGTTCTTTGACGAGTAAATGTAGATTATCGCGGCCCTGTTAGTGCTCATTTCGCTTCACCCTCTTTCTTCGGCGCTTCGGCTGCCGGCGCGGCTGCGGGCGCTTCTGCCTGCGCTTCGGCCGGCTTCGGCTCCACCTTCTCCGGAACCGAAATGTCTATTGTCTTGTAGTATGCAATCCCGCCCTCGGCTGCGCGCGTAACCGTCGTTCCAGGGGAAGTCATCCTCCTTCCGTTCACTGAAATGTATCCGTGCGTTATGAGCTGCCTTGCCTGCACTGCGGTCCTTGCCATTCCCTTCCTGAACACGATTGTCTGGAGCCTCCTTTCAAGGAAGTTCCTCACTGTAAGGGACAGAACATTGTCTATCGTAGACTCGGTTCCAAGAATGCCGAGCCTGTTGAGCTTGCTGAGGACAACGGCGGCGCCCTTTTTTCTTTCCTCCTCGGAAAGGGCCAAAAGCTCCCTTGCCTCGTGCCTGACTCTCCTAAGCTCTGACTGCGCAATCCAAAGCTCGCGCGTGTTCTTAAGCCCGTACTCCCTTTTCAGCTTGCCCTCCTCGATAACCCTTGTCTTGTCGAGCAGCTTCTTGGGCTTCTTGTACTTCTTTTTTATCTTCCTTGGGTCTCCCATAAACGTTCACCGTCATTTCTTCTCCGCAGGCTTCTTCTCGGCTGCTGCCGGAGCCGCTGCAGGCGCTGCTGCCGGGGCTGCCGCAGCTGCGGCAGTCTTTCTTCCGGATCCCCTTCTGCCGCCTTCCTCTCCAGCCATCTCGCCCGGCTTGAGCTTTTCCCTCATGACGCCCATTGTCAGCCCTTTCCTGCCGGTGTTCCTGGTTCTCTGGCCCCTGACCTTCTTGCCCTTCAGGAACCTGAATCCCTGCCATGTCCTGTTCTTTTTCTTTCCCTCGACGTCCTGCCTCAATGCGAACGCAAGGTCGTTCATTATCACTTGTTTGGTTTCGCCCGTTAACGGGTCGTGCCTGTTGAGCAAAAACTGCGGCAAGTCATCCGACGTTATACCGAAAAGCACCTTGTCGATGCTTTGTATCTGCGTGTCCGAGAGGTCTCCTATCTGGACCTCGGGGCTTATGCCGAGCTTTTTATGAATAAGATCCACAACTGCGTTCCTGAGGGAGTGGCCTATGCCCCTTATCCTCAGCAAAGCGTTCTCCAGCTTCGTGTCGCCGCCCATGTCCTTTCCGGCAATCCTGATGATTCCCTTCTTCGTGCCGCCCCTTATCTCGTGCTTCGGGGCCTCCTTGTGCTGCTCCTTCTTCTGGGGCTTCTGCTCCTTTGCCTCTGCTTGGGCTTCCTTCTTGTTAGCATGTTCCTCGGTTTTCTTCTCCTTTGACGCCATTCAATCACCATTGTCTTTGAACGCCGGGGATGGGAGTTTCAGCTAATGGCTATGCGCCAATAACGTTTGAACCCATGAGCCCTTGCGGGCATACGCTTTCCAGGCGTACGCGTTAACCAGGTTCCGCCACCCCGGCGAGATTATCTTTATTGTGGGCAACGTTTAAAAACGTTGACCGGTATCCTAACGCTTCGGGCTCTTTGTGGCGCCGAAAGCTTTTTAATGGGGCTGGGCATCCCTTTCCGTCAGGGCTTTCAGCGGCGCGCGGATGGTCACGGCCAATATAAAACAGTATACTTTTTCCCATCTGCCTCAGACGCCTTTTTCATTCCCAGCCGAAAATAGGCATCGGCGCGGTTGCCATAATAAACCCAATTCTTCGGCTCCAATTTTATAGCCTTAGTAAAATCCTTGACTGCCAGCCACAGTTTGCCACGGTCATTAGGTACATTTCCAAGGTTATGGTAAGAAATCCCCCGCAGGTTATACAACTCCGCGACAAGCGAGTCTGCTTCTATTGCCTTGCTATAGTCCTTGAGCGCCAGCCGGGTTTCACCTAGATCCTCATAAGCGTCCCCGCGCAGACGGCAACAAGTCGCGCATTTAGGGTTCAGTTCTACGGCCTTATTGAAGTCCCTGATTGCCCGCCACAATCTGCCCCGATTATAATATGAAAGCCCCCGGCAATTATAGGCAATAGATTGGATCTTTTCAGGGTCGGAAGTTATGGTTTCTATGACTTGGTAATGCTCGTGAACCTTTTCCAGGGGGTAATGCCCCCCCAGAATTGTCTCAAAAAAGAAATTCTGCGTCTTGACAAGCTGGTGCTTCCAAACAAAAACTATCTCCATGTTTATATGAAGCTCTCTTGCCACATCAAATACGAGAAAACTGGAAGTGGTGCAGTTAAACTTCCCGGTACAGAGCGATTCGGACATGTATCCATTCTTATTGCGGCCCTTATGGTTTGTGAAGTGCATTATGTTTTCTATGCCGGTTATGAACTTTTCCTCATCCATTTGGGATTTTCTCCCCAGCAGGTCCAGAAGGCCGTCCAATGCATCGGCAAGAGGGCGAGAAAGACGGTTCCATGGAAAGCCCCTGTATTCGTGTTTCAGGACATCCGAGACGTCAGAAACAAGCTCGTTGTATTTCCGCCCATAAGCGTCTGCCTGTCGGGGGGCATTCTCCAGTTCGATTTTGATTCTTCTGCTTCCGGCAGTTTCCCTGGCAATGGCGGAGTATTTGGTGGGCACTTTCGTAAGCAAGGAGTCTATCCAAGGCGCTGTCTTTACCGTGACGCTGTCGGCCGTTGCCTTTTCAATCATCGTTTTCTCTGCCAGCGGCTGCGCAGTTATCCTTGGTTTTTTGTCGCAAGCCGGGCTGATTGCCAGCATTGCCGCAAGCGCCGCTCCGGCAACAAGCATCCTTCCCATGTTTCAGATTATGTACAAATGAGTA
>JBGQMB010000027.1:0-11722 GCA_041500405.1 Candidatus Micrarchaeia archaeon
AGAGAATTAGGTATCTAGAAATTAGAAAGGCAATTTTTATGTTTCTTAATGCGATATATTTTGAATACTCCACATTATCTTACAAAAATTACCTCCTACAACTGGCACAATAAACCATGACATAAAACCAACAATATGTATAAGTATAAAGGCTATGAGGACCCATTTCAATATAAAATAATATTGATGTGTAGTAGGTCTTATACAAGATGGTATTCTACTTAAATGTGCGTTGATGAATGGTTTATCAAAGAAAAGATAGATTAAGCAAAGAGCTGAAATTATAATTATCCAAAAAATATTTAGAATAATTATTCCATAATAACTCCCAAAAAAAGATAAGAAAAGATTTGAGAATGGGATACTTTCTCCATGACCATCAAGAATACCACGAGCAGTTAAAACCAAGTCTAATGTCTCAAAGATGATCAATAAACATAGTAAAGCAGACAACGTGTGGTTTCCTTTTAAAAAACTCAACCGTATAATCGGAATTATGAGTAGACTAGAGATAATTATCAATAATTGGATAGATAATATGTCTCCGTTGCCGAAAATATCTTGGTAAAAACACATAATATCCTCATATATTTACATTTCAGCCTGCATTTGATATCTCCTGATTACATCTCCTCAACAGTCTCAATCCCCAAGAGGCCAAGGCCCGCTTTCATGACGTTCGCAAATGCCTTGACGATGCCAATCCTTGATGCCTCCTCCGGAGTGCCGATGACCCTGTATTTCGCGTAATAGCTGTGGAACATCGCCGCAGCCTCGACCAGATAATTCGCCATCACGCTTGGCTCAAAGTTCCTTGCGGATGATTCCGCGGCGTCGTAGAACTGCGACAATTTGAAAAGCAGGTCTTTTTCCTCCTGGTTGTACTCGCCGGGCGCTTCCTTTTTTCCGGATTTTTCCAAAATCTTCATTGCCCTGACATACGAGTAAAGCAGATAGGGGCCTGAGTCCCCTTCCATCGACAAGGCCCTGTCCCATTCAAAGACAACCTCCTTTTGGGCGCCGACCTTCAGCATGGAGTATTTTATTGCGGCATTGACTATCCTGTTTACGTCCTCCTGTTTCGCCTCCTTCATCCTTTCGCGCGCCTTTCCAATGCCCTCTTCCACCAGGTCGTCTGCGGTGTATCCGAGCCATGTGCCCTTTCTTCCGGAGAACTTCCCTTCAGGCAGCCTTACGGCGCCATATGCAACGTGGATGTAGTTGGACGCCTCTTTTGAATAGCCGAGCTTCCTTAATGCGTATTTCACGATGTTCTGCGGATGAACCTGCTCAACGCCTATCACATTTACTACAATATCAGCCTTGCCGAACTTCATCCCCTTTCCCTCGGGCGCAGAGCGGTAGCAGATTACGCCGTTCGGCTGCTTCATTATTTCCTTGAATTTTATCTTCTTGTCAAGCGCCCCGAACTTCCAAAGGTGGAATATGATGTCCTTGCCGGTGTAAGTCGTTGTCCCGTCGCTTCTTATCAGGATTTTATCCGTTTCCAACTGGCCCTTGAACTCGTCGCCTTCAAGAGGCAGAACCCAGCATCCGGCGTTCTTCCCAGTGCTTTCCTTTCTCAATGCCCCGTTCTTCTCAAGCATTGAAATGCCGGTTGGAAGGAATTCGCGCACAATCGTGCTCTCAAACATCATGTAATCATGGAATATGCCATACCAGAAGGACGTTTCGCTCTGCGAAAGAACGACCCTTTCAACAAATGCGTTTGCCTTTTTCGCAGTCTCGTTGCTGCCTTTCTCCATTTTCTCAAGGACGGACCTTATCTCATTTTCGTTGTCCTTGTTTTCAAGCAGCTTTGCCGCCTCCACATACTGCTTCCCGACAAAAAGGTCAAACTTCTCCTTGCTTTCAGAAGGGAATTTTGTATTGTACCAGAGGCTCTGCGCAACCTGCAATCCCAAATCGTCAATATAGTCCGCCCTTTCAACATTGTAGCCCTGAAAATCAAGGAGGTTTGCGACGCAGTTTCCCAAAACGGCGTTCCTTAGATGGCCGATGTGCCATGGCTTGTTCGGGTTCACGCCGGGAAACTCCACAACAGCCTTTTTACCTTTGCTTTTCGGCTTCACGGCCCCCTTTGCAAGAGATTTCACAGCCTCATTATAATACCCCGGAGAAAGGAAGAAGTTTATGTAAGGCCCCTTGGCCTCCGCCTTGGCGACAATATCCATTTTCGGGAGCTTTTTCGCAATCCCGGAAGCGGCCTGCACAGGGTTAACCTTGTCCCTTTTCGCGATGTCAAACGCTATGCGGGACTCAAAGTTCCCGAACAGCTGGTTTTTGGCTATGCCCATGCTCTTTAGCGCATCTTCCCTGGAAACGCCGGCTGCCGCCGATATTGCCTCAGCTATCCTTTCCCTGGCCTCTCCGATTGGATGCATAACCCGCTTTCATGCGAAACGTTTTTATAAAACGCTGGGCCCTCGCGCGGGGTTTTAAAAACGGTGCGCCCAATATGCCGCATATGGGGGATATGGAAGAGGAAGAGCTTCCCAGCTCCGAGATGAGGTTCATCGCGCTTGAGCTTACCAAGATAGCGGCGCAGAGGAAGACCACATTCAGGAAGGTGGCGGAGGAGTACATAAGCAACACATACCTTCTGAACTCCATGATAGAGGAGAGCCTTTCGAACCCGTCCGAGGCAAGGAAGGCACGAAAAGCGTAGGTGCTGTTTTTTGGACAACATTGACAAGGCAACAGGCCTGACAAAATACCTCTCGTTCAAGGTTGACATGAGGATTGTTTACATACTGCTTTTTGCGCTGCCCCTGCTTGCGGGCGCATCATTGTCCGTTTTCGGCAACAAGCCCCTTGAGGAAAGCCTGCTGCTTAGCTACACATCGCTGTTCATATCCGGCATCATCAGCATGTTCCTGATAAAGATGGTTGTTTGGAACCTGAAGATGAGGTCCATACTGCTGTCAACATTGATTTTCGAGCTGATATATTCCATTTCGCTGTCATTGTCCGTTTACCTTTTTGGCATGTCCGAGAACCTTTTGGTTGACATTTTGGCGGTCGCCGGCGTCCTGTCACTCATGCTTTGGCTGTGCATAGGCATGGTGCTTGGAAAGCTGAAAACCGGCATAACGATAGGCATAATCCAGTTCGTCGTTTTCGCGTTCTTCGTGGCCCCGTTCTTCGCTGTTTCGCTCAAGAGCCTGCTTGCGGAATACGCGGTCCTTTCTACCGTTTCAGTGGTCGTTGTCCTGGTCCTTGCATATGCGCTTTTGTCCCCGGTCAGGAGGAACTTCAGCGTCTCCGGATTTGACGCAATAAGCAGTTTCGCGGGCCAGTGGTATTTCGGGACAGACGATTTGGAGGATTTGTTTTCCCAAGTGGGGGCGCAGACAAGCCTTCCGCTTGGCATAATAAGCATAAAGGCGAACAAGAACTGCAAGGTCCTTGTTCCGTATATCCATTTCGGGCCGTTCGGAAAGCTGGGAGGCAGCGACGCCCCTGGCGCCATATCGTCCGCGCTTGGCGGAAATGCCATAGTGATGCATTCGACCGCGACGCACGACCTCAACCCGACCAGCAGGAACGAGATATCCAAGATAATAGACGCGGCGAAATCGTTTGACCAGGGCGCAAGGCACTTCAAGGCAAAGGGCGCCTTCATTGAGTCCTCATACGGCTCGGCAAGGATGCACGGCCTGGTGATAAACGACTCCATCTTGGTCACGTTCACAAGGGCGCCCAACGTCACAGAGGACACGGACATAGGCCTTGGCTATATCATAATGGAAAAGCTGAAAAGGAAATTCAAGAACGTGATTGTTGCAGACGAGCACAACTCATCCGCGGAAAAAATAACATACTTTGACCTGCTGAGCGAGGAGGCGAAGGAGTACCTGAAATGCGCAGACGCGCTCATGCTGAAGGATTATGAGATTAAGGAGATGGAGTGCTCCATTTCCATGGCAAGGCCAAAGGCAAAGGCCCTTGCCTCAAACGGCATACATACGATGCTTTTCAAGATTGGAAGCCAGAAAATCGCATACATAGTGATGGACGGCAACGGCATAAGCAGAATATCCAAGGAGGCGCTGGAGGCCGCCATAATCAAGGAGGGCATAACGCCCATCATAATGACAACGGACAGCCACGAGATGAACACGGTCAGCGGGGTTGTCAATGAAATAGTTCTGGACGAAAACGCAATGGCGCAAATAGTTGACATCTTGCACATGGCCAAGACGGAGCCGTTCAGCGCCGCGTTCGCAGTTCCGGAGGTTGAGCTAAAGGTGCTTGGCTCCAGGCAGTCCATAGAAATAATCTCAACAGTCAACAGCATCGTCGCGGTTGCAAAGTTCATAGTCCCGATAACGCTTATCCTGCTGGTGCTGTTCCTCCTTGTCATACTGAACCGCGCAGGGCCGGCATCAATAGGCTTTTAATGGTTGGCGGCAATAATCCCATCATGGGAAATCCGGTAGCAGTGTTTGCCATATTGACGGTTTTGTTAACGCTGTTCGGCTGCATTGGCGGGGGAACAACAGGCAACGGCACGCAGGACGGCCAGGGAGGCTCCGGCGGGCAGGTAATCATAACGTCCAACGAATCCACCCAGTCCAACGCAACCTCGCCCAACACATCATCAGGAGGCGACGGCCAGCAAGGCGGTGTTTCAATAAATTTCAGCAAGATAAGGGAATACTCCATGGGCGCCAACGACACGCTGTACATAAGGATGTACAACATCTCGATTGGCGGGCAGTACGACAAAACGGAGAACGAGAATGACAGGCTGACACTCATAGGCAAGGGAACTTTCGACGCGGCCATAGTGTCGGTTTCGGACAAAAAGAGGGACGAGGCAATTTACACAATCATGAGCGGTTCGGATGACTTAGAAGTTCTATTTTTCCCGCTTGTCTCGGAAAAAGCATCAAATACAATAAAGTATATCATAAACGCGACAAAGCCCGGATATGTGATGCTTCCGGACACGCCGGAATCAAATGACATAGCATCTTACGCAAGGGCGCTCGGCACTGAAGCCGTGCTTGTCAGCGACAAGGACAACCTCACATACTCGTCACTGAAGTTCCAGGTCCTCAACCCGCCGACCGGCACGTTCAGCGACGCGCTTTTCACTGACCCGGACAACAACGCCATAGCGTTCATGCTGAAGGACAGGGCGTTCAGCGCGCTTTTCTGCAACGACATGCTTGAAGGCGCGATAACGATGGTGGCGACCAAGTACACATCCTCGCTCAAGACGGATGTTTTAATTACGCCGAGCTACGGCGCAGGCGGGACAGGCGAGGCGTTCAACATACTCGCATCCTACACGAAGCCTTCATGGGGAGTGGTGGAAGGATACAAAAGGGGCGTGGTCACTGGCATATCCGACCCGTACGTTTACGTGAGCACGGCATTGAACGGCTACACTAGGAACGTCACCGCTATCTGGAACTGCAAGCAGTTCCTGATAACCTATGACGGGATAAAATACGGCACAAACTGCGTCACAGCAACAAAAACAAAATGAGGAGATTTGGCATGGCAGAAGAAATCATAACCCTTTCGATTGGAGGAAGCATGGTCAACCCCGGAAAGCCTGACATTGGCTTTGTGAAAACGATTGCAAACATAATCAATGCCTCGAAGCGCAGGTTCGCAATCACCGTAGGCGGCGGAACCTATGCAAGGACATACGTTTCCGCGCTAAAGGCGCTCGGCGCCAACGATTTTCAGGCGGATAAGGTGGCCATTCTCGAGACAAGGCAGAACGCCATGCTAGTTTTGTCGGCATTGAAGGACGCCTACCCGAACGTTCCTGAACACATAGAGCTCGCTTCAGCCGCGATAAACAAATACAAGTGCGTTGTCATGGGCGGGCTTTATCCCGGCTTCACGACAGACTCGACCGCGGTCCTTCTTGCTGAGGCCGTTGGGTCAAGGCGCGTAATCAACATAACGAATGTTGACGGCGTATATGACAAGGAGCCTTCTGAAAAAGGAGCCAAGAAGTTCAACAGCATGAAGATTGCGGACTTTGTAGGTTTGGCTATGAAAAGCGACATGAGAAAAGCAGGCACGCACTTCGTGTTCGACAGCGTAGCGGCAAAGCTTGCCATGCGCTCAAAAATTAGGGTTGACGTCGTTTCAGGGAAGAATCTCAACGACGTGAAAAACGCCATTGATGGAAAGCCGCACAATGGAACCGTTATCCAATAAGCGTCAAAGGTACTTTTTGACTATCTTGTCAGGCACTTCCCTGAATATTCCTTCCTTTGCATCAAGCGAGAACGCCTCAATCTCGAAGCTCTCCTCCTCGTTGTCGGCAAGGCACTTTACCGCGAGCTTCACGGCATCCTCAAGCTTCATGCTCCTGTCATAGTGCTTCTTGAGGTACTCGTCCGCCTCCTGCTTGTGGCTGCCTATCGAATTTGCGACATAGCCGACCATGGCGCCGCTGGGCTCTATCTCGTAAAGGTTCTGCGCCTTTCCGTCGTATCCGCCCACAAGGAGCGATATGCCGAACGGCCTGACGCCCCCATATTGGGTGTATGACTGCATTATGTCAGCGATGTATTTCACGAGGTTGACTATCGCTATCGGCTCGCTGTAAACGACCCTGTGCCTTATGGCCTGGTCCCTTGCAAGTTCGACAAGCTTCCTTGCATCCGCTATCAGCCCGGACGCCGTTATGAATACGTGCTTGTCAACCTCGAATATCTTCCTTATCGAGTCGGTAACAACAAGCGGCGAGTACACGGACTTGACGGCCGCCATCACCATGCCGTCCTTTGTGACTATGCCGACGCTGGTCGCGCCCCTTTTGACTGCCTCCTTGGCATATTCAACCTGGAACAGCCTGCCGTCTGGGCTGAAAACCGTCATTGCCTTGTCATAAGCCTGCGGAGAAGCGCCATACATTTTTGGTTCACCTGCTGTGGTGTTGCTTATAATTGCTTAAAAACCTGCCGATTGAGGCGGCAAGGCAACTATTTTTTCAAATACTTAAACCTGGGAATCTCCTTTCCGTTTACAGTCACCTTTTCAAGGAAGTTCTCCAGCGGCCTTGCCCACAGCGCGTTCTTCCCGAACTCCTTTGAGTCGTAAAGCGCCCTGTAAATGACCATCTGCCCAAGCGTATCGCTGTGCCATGCGGTCCCTATGACTTCATAGAGGCCGCCCTTGAAGTTTCTGTATTTTCCGGGCTTGGCCTTTTCCATGGCTATGCCTTCCTATTGGCAAACTCCTTTATTGCCCTTGTCACGGCATCGTTGACCTTGCAGTTGAACGAAAGGTCAGCTATTGTTACATTGACGTTGCCCTCAATCCAGCCCTGCTTGTATTTTGAAACAGTGACGGAAACGCTGTTTAAATCCTTGACAGCCTCCTTCTGGGAGGCAAGCGCCTTTTTCACGTGCGCCAACAGCTTCTCAAGGTCGCATTCTGCGCTTATCTCGAACGGCACGGACACAGCCGCATTGGTTCCATCATCCTCAAGCTTCGTTATCCTGAGCTTGGCGAACTCCGCATTTGACAGGAACATCGCGTTTTCCGAAAGGTCAGTCAGCCTGGTTGTCCTGAGCCCTATCTTCCTGAGCCTCACTATATCCCCTGACGGCAGCCTTAGATAGTCCCCGTATTTTACCTGCCTTTCCATCTGCATCGCCATCCCGTAGAAAACGTTTGACAGGATGTCCTGGACGGCAAGGCTCACTACCAGCGTTATGACCAAGGGAAAGAGGGCAAGCGCAGTGAAATCTATCCCGATTTCCCACAGGCACAGGGCTATGCCAATGACTATCAGGCAGACTTGGACCAGTTTCTTCAGGAATGGAAGAAGGTCGACCGAAACATTTACCTTGTTTTTTATCTTGCTTTCCTCGTAATACCACCTGAAGAAGACGTGCACGGCCTTATACATCAGGTACGTGAGGAATATTATCAGCGCAACGTTCGTTATGTTTTCCAGCTGTTCATGCTGAAAGACCATGAAATATGCCGGCATATATGCCATTGAAAGCTCGACCAGCACCACAAAGAAGAACGTCTCTATCGGGCCGCCTATCTCCTTGAGTATCAGGTTGCCGAGGCGGTTCTTTGCCTTTTCAGTAAGCTTAACCCCTATCCACACAAGGATAGGCGCAATTACCTTTCCAGCAAGGTAAGATGCCAGCAGTATCGCAAGTATATAAGCGTAATCAATGCTCAGATAAGGGGATATAATCGCAGCAATGTCCATACCGCATATTACTGCGCTCGAATTTTTTAATCCTTTCATTTATTGCATTTACATGGAGATCAGGGCATTGGCAAAGGGAAGGGTGCAGGGCGTCAACTTCAGGTCCTACGTCAAGTCGCTTGCCGACGCCATGCGGCTCAGCGGATACGCGAAAAACCTTGGGAACGGCGACGTTGAAATCGTGGTCAACGGAAACGAGGACATGGTTGCGGAGTTTTTGGAAATGATAAAGAACAAGCGCGATGATTTAGGGATACGCGTGGACTCATTGTCCTGGAAGGAAAAGAAGGAAGAAAAGCACAGCGGGTTTTCAACGCTTGGCGATTAAAGGAGCTTCAGTTTCCCTATTATCTTGTCTACCTTTGATTCAGCGTCAGGCCCGATGCCTATGCAAGTCATTGTTCCTGGCTCTATCTGCGTAAGCCCCGCGTCGCTTATGCTGACGCAGGTCAGGCCCTCCCTCTTCGCCTTTTCGAAAATTTCCATAAGCTGGTCAAGATTGTCGCATTTCAGGACAACCTTCCTTGCGCCCTCCAGCCTCCACTGCTCCCTGGTTTCCTTGTCCGACTTCACATAAGCTTCCAGGGATGCGTGGGAAACCTGGGCGCAGGTCTTTCCCCTGCCCATGTCAATGTCCTTCCTTACGACGATGGCCTGCTTGTATTCCATTGTTTCACCTTTTCATGAACTCCCTTAAAAGGCTTGTGGCATAGCATCCTGCGCCGAGCCTGAAGCTTGCCCATTCGCCGTCTTCCCTGAAGTCCAGATAAGGCGCAAGCATCGCCCTTTTGTCGCCCTTGCACGTCATCTCAGGCATGCTTTTGTTCCTGAATTCCTCCTTTGCTATGCCCAGGGCGTTCAGCATGTTATTTTCCCTTTCCGTTGTTTCGGAGTTGTGCCCTATCACGTTTATGACCGTTGGGCCGTTGCCCTTGTTTTCCTCATCCAGGAAACCAAACTCATCTGCTGCAGCGCCGCATTCCCCTCCTTCAGGCTCCAGCGCGCCCTGCTTTATCCTTTCCGAAACCTCAAGGTTGAACATGAAGGACTGGAGCGCGTGTATGAACAGTATCCTCGTGAATTTCGGAAGCATCCTCATTGCGTTGATGAAGTCGTTCGGCTTGTCCTTTAGGTGCTCCAGCATAAGCATCTCGTGCGTCCTGTATCTTGGGAAGTTCATGAACGCCTTCGCAAAATCCCTTGTCTCGGCCAGCTCCTTCCTTGCGTCAACAGTCCTTTGGTCATACTCGTTTCCAGTGTCGGTCAAATACATCATTGCCGCTGACTCGTAGTCTCCCTTGAGTATCAAATATCCTATTTTGTGGTTGCACATCCTTGCGCTCCCGAACCTCTGCTCGCCGAAGTAGTTCGGGAAAAGGCCGTTAAGCTGTTTTTCTATGGCGCCAAGGTCGCCTTCTTTGTTGCCTATCCTTATCCTGAACTGGTTTCCCTTAAGGTCCCCAAGCCTCAATCCCTCGGCGGCTTTCCTTGGGTTTATCACTTCTATGTCCTCTGCCCTTATGTTGTTCAGCCTTTCCGGCTGCATGGCGAATATGGAGATCAGCTGCGTGGTTATGGCTTTCCTGTCCTTCATGCCGGCATATCCGAACCTCCTTGCCGTTATATGGAGATATTTTGCAAGCCTTTTCACGGCCATGTCCGTGGCATAGTCCTTCTTTTTGAGCACAAAAACAGAGAATTTTCCCTCGGTTTCGTCAGGAACGTAGTTTTCGTCAACAACCCTTCCTTTTGCGTCTATCTCGTTGACAATGAAGTCCTCTAATTTCTCCTTTATGGAGCCCTTAACCTGGCCCTTGCTAAGATAAGCGAAATCGAAGTTATCAAGCTCCCTTGGGATTTCCACGGTCTGCTATGCCAGTAAAGGGTTTAAATGTCGTATCCTAGGGCTCTGCTGCCTTTACATCTACCTTTGAAATTATACACCCGCGTATTCCCTCAAATTTGAATTGACTGCTGCTACGCAGGCTGTCTCTCACTTTGTCGAGCCTTTGTATGCATTGCATGTATATGCCCCCGGTTTTTCTCCATTCTTTCTCCCACCTTTTTATTTCAGCGAGCTTTTCGCGTGCCTCCAGCCTTTTGTCAGCCCAGCCGCGCTTTTTTGCAAGGTGCAAGATTTCCCACATGGTTTGTATCGCCGCCTGATATGGGGAGAAAGACTCCCACTCCGGTTCGGCTGCCCACTGGTAAACTGCATAAGAGTCAGGGTGTTCCCTGAAAGCTCCCGCGCCGCTGATCAAGGTTTTCAATCTCCGCATCAGCATGGAATGCATGCCGATTGCCGCCTCTTCGCTTATCACTCTTTCAAGCCTGAGCCTCCTTATGTCCCAACTGATGTGTATGGGCAAGAAATCCTTGTGCCACATGTTTTTCACAATGTCCTCTGGACCTTGCGGTTCGTCGGTCTTTTCTACCGGGCATTCCAGCTTTTCACGTATGTAGTATTCCATGCCATCTGCTGTGAGCTCCCTCCTTGCCGCACGCGACATGATGTCAGGCCCAAAAAACCAGCCGTCGCCTCTCTTTCTTGTTTCAGCTATCTCAGCCGCATATTTGTCCAAGACCTGCTTCCTGAGCGCGTCAGGCGCCATCTTGGAATCCCTGATTTCGGCGGCTATCCTTGCAAAAGCCCTTCCTATCGTTTTCTGGTAAATGCTCTCTTTTTGAAGCTTTTTCATTTCCATATCTATCCACCCTGCATAACATACGCGCTGCGAGAATATAAGCATTATCCCTAAAATTATGTAAAATATCCCAAAAAGTTACGTATTTGACCAAAATTATGGGATAATTTACAACTCTTCTGTCGCACCGCGGTCAAAACTAGCGGTTTTAACAGTTTGCCTTCTAATCCTTCTGATGCACATCGAAACAGACCTTTCGCTTGGCCCGCACTTCACGTTCGAGCCCAGCAAGGAACTTCCGTTCTACAGCTGGCTTTATTACAAAGAGGCATTCAGCCCAGGCCTTGTCTCCCGTTTCCTTGACGGAAAGGAGAAGATGGTTTACGATCCGTTCTGCGGGGTCGGCACAACCTTGCTCAAGTCAAAAGAGACGGGGATTTCAAGCATAGGGACAGATGCTTCCTCAATCGCGGTCTTTGCCTCAACAGTGAAAACAAGAGACTACGGCGAAGAGGATGCGGCGGAGCTGGAATCCTGGATACACACGCTAAACCTTAAAGGATACGCCGGGGTTCCCTGGAAATCCGAAATCATAAACCCGGAAAGGGCGTTTCCAAGAAGGAACCTTGTTGACATAGTGAGGATAAGGGAGGCAATAGAGAAACTGGACAAAAAGCCAAGGGACCTTGCTTTGCTCGCGTTGATATCCGTTTTGCCGATGTCCTCATTGATAATAAAGGACGGCGGAGTGCTGAGGATGGACAATGGCAAAAAAGCGGGCATGGCTTTGGAGCTTTTCAAAAAGAAAGCCAAGCGTTTCATAAAAGACATAAGGGAAAGCCCGATA
>JBGQMB010000028.1:0-11123 GCA_041500405.1 Candidatus Micrarchaeia archaeon
TGTTTTGGCAGCATCCAATAGCATGCCATTGAGCTGTTTCTGCTTTTCCTCTGATAATGCCCTTTTTCCGCTCTTTATAATATCAGCTTTGAGATTAGCTGGCTTCTTTGCCGGCACATTGCCTTGGAGCTTCTTTTCCTGCATGGCTTTATTGTGCGGCAAAGGTGTTAAAAATGGAGCCTGCAGCGCCTAAACGCTTTCTTTTGAACCCAAAAGGCCATTCTTTTGCGAAAGAAAGCCTTTGGGGAAAGAAGCGAAACCGTCGGTTTTTCCCTGGGCTTTTTCTGAAAAAGCCCAAAAGAAAAGGGACTTTTTAAAACGTTGCGGCTGAAAGCCCCTTAGGTGTCTTCATATGGAAAAGCTAAGGACTGGAATAAGCGGACTAGACGAGATGCTCAACGGCGGAATACCGAAAAAGAGGCACATAGCGGTCTTCGGCGGACCGGGGACAGGAAAGACATCCTTGGCGTTCGAATACCTCTACCACGGGGCAAAGGAGGAGGGCCAAAATGGCCTTTACCTGACGCTTGAGGAAAGCCCTGAGGATATCATAGAGAACATGAAGAACCAATTCAGCGCGTTCACGGACGTTGACGAGCTGATAAAGAAGAAAAAGCTGTTTTTCGAGACTCCGGAGAACTTCACCGTTGAGTCAATACTTGAGGCGCTTGAGGAGAAGATAGTCAAGAACGACGTTGAAAGGGCGGTCATCGACTCTTCCACGATGCTCAAGGCGATGTTCGAGAAGGAGAGCGAGTATAGGAGGACTATGCTGGAGATGTTCAACCTGCTCAAGAAGCTGGAATGCACTGTTCTTGTGCTTGTTGAGGCGGACACGTCGGAAAAGGAGAAAATAACGTTCAGCATAGAGCATTACATCCTGGACGGCATTTTTAACATTTACAACCTGGACAAGGGGGACAGGAGGATAAGGGCGCTCGAGATATTCAAAATGAGGGGCACCGACCACTCAAGGGAGCTTGTGCCGTTCAAGGTCACGCCAAACGGCATAAAGGTATACACCGGGGAGAAAGTGTTCTAGGTGCAGGATAATGTATGATTTCAAGGCATTAGAGCACAGTATAGCGTCATTCTGGGAAAAAGAGGGCATTTACCGCAAAGTGAAAAAGATGAGGGCGGACGGCCCGAAGTTCTATTTTGTGGATGGCCCGCCTTACGCAACCGGCGAGATACACGTCGGAACAGTCTGGAACAAGTCCATAAAGGACTGCATGATAAGGTACCTGCGCGGAAGGGGATATGACGTAAGGGACCAGCCGGGGTTCGACACGCACGGCCTGCCGATAGAGGTCAAGGTGGAAAAGCTTCTTGAGATAAAGAACAAGAACGAGATAGAAAAAGCGGGGATAGAAAGGTTCATCAAGGAGTGCAAGGGGTTTGCGGACAAGTACATCGGCGTAATAAAAGGCCAATTCAGCCTTTTCGGCATATGGATGGACTGGGAAAATCCCTACATAACGTACAAGGACGACTACATAGAAAAGACGTGGGAGACATTGAAAAAGGCGCACGAGCAGGGGCTTATGCACCGCGGGAAATACGTGATTCCGTACTGCTTCAGGTGCGGTACAACGCTTGCGAACTACGAGCTGGAATACGGCGACGCCCCGGACCCTAGCATATTCGTGAAATTCAAGGTAAAGGGAAAGGAAAACGAGTATCTGATAATTTGGACAACTACGCCCTGGACCCTTGTGGCGAACATGGCAATCATGGCGCATCCGGAATATGACTACGTCAAGGTTGAGACGGAAGGGGAGATTTGGATACTCGCAAAGGAAAGGCTTGAGGCGCTCTCAGCCGCGACAAAGAGGAATTTCATAGTCAAGGAAACGCTAAAGGGCAAGGACCTGAAGGGAATGGGATATGAGCACCCGTTCCAGGACCTAATTGAAAAACAATATGAAAGGGCTGTTGTGCTCAACGACAGGTTTGTGACGCTTGAGGAAGGCTCAGGACTTGTGCACACTGCGCCGGGGCACGGGCCCGAGGACTTCCAGGTGGGAAAGCAGTACGGCATAGAGATATTCTGCCCTGTCGGAGCCGACGGATGCTACACCGAAGAGGCGGGAAAGCACTTCGGGGGAATGCATGTCAGGAAGGCCAACGACGAAATACTTAAGATACTTGAGCAAAGGGGCGCGCTCCTCAGCAACGAAAAGATAAGCCACAGGGTGGCGCATTGCTGGAGATGCAAGACCAACCTTATTTACATAGCCACTGACCAGTGGTTCATCAACATAACGGAATTGAAGCCCAAGATGAAAGAGGAGGCGGAAAAGGTGAAATGGATCCCTGATTCCGCAAAGGAGAGGTTCATGCTGTTCCTGGAAGGGGCGCCCGACTGGTGCATATCAAGGCAACGGTACTGGGGCATACCGCTTCCGATATGGGTTTGCAAAAACAATCACATCAAGGTCATAGGCTCGAAGAAGGAGCTTGGCGAGGAGGTCAAAGAGCTTCACAGGCCGTATGTCGACAAAGTGAAGATGAAGTGCCCGGAATGCAAGGAAGAGATGGAAAGGATAAAGGACGTGCTGGACGTCTGGTTTGACTCCGGAAACGCGGTCTGGGCATCCTTAAGCGAAGCTGACGAAAAAAGGTACGGCAACGTCGGCGACCTGATAATAGAGGGGCACGACCAGATAAGGGGATGGTTTTATTCCCTGCTCGGCTCCGGCCTTGTCAGGTACGGAAAATCGCCGTACAGGTCGCTCATGATGCACGGCTTCTTCCTGGACGAGAAAGGGGAGAAGATGAGCAAGAGCGTTGGCAACTTCATAGCCGTTGACGAGGTGAAGGCAAAGTACGGGGCGGACGCGTTCCGCCTGTTTGTGCTTTCAGGCACTTTCTGGGACGACCTGGTTTTCACATGGGAGAACGTAAGGGAGGCATACGCTGACTTGGACATACTCATAAACCTCACAAAATACGCAAAAATGTCATATTCCGAAATGAAGGTTGAGAGCCTTGAGCCTGAAGACAGGTGGATGCTGTCGCGGGTCAACACGACGCTGTCGCAGTACCACACAGCATTCGGGGACAGGAAGCCGAACGATGCTGCGAAGGCGCTGAGGAGGCTTCTTGTTGAAGACCTTAGCCAGTTTTACATGAAGATAGCAAAAGACAGGATTTCAAAGGGCGAGAACGCGGCAGCCGCCATTCACGCGATTTATTACAGCCTTTTCAGCATAGTGAAGATGCTTGCGCCGATATCCCCTTTTGTTGCGGAACACGCATACCAGGAGTTCTTCAGGGCAAGGGAAAATGTGGAAAGCGTGCACATGTGCTTCATAGACAACGACGACCATTCCAAGATAGACGTCACGCTTGAGGAGGCGATGGAAATAGCGAAAGCCGTGATATCCGCTTCGCTCAAGCTAAGGAATGACATCGGCATAAACGTGAGATGGCCGCTTGCGAAAGTGATCATAACAGGAAATGACGAGAAAACGACAACCTCAATGAAATACCTTGGAAACATAATCAAGAGGATGGCAAACGCCAAGGACATCGTGCTTGCGCAGGAAGTGAAGGAAGACTGCGCATCGGAGCAGACGCCCTACGGCACTGTCCATCTGCCAAAGGCGGTTGACCCGGAGCTGAAGGCAGAGGGCCTTGCGAACGAGGTCATGAGAAGGATACAGCAGATGAGAAAGGAGCTTAAGCTTGTTGAAAAGCAGGCAATAGACACTAAAATAGAGGGGGACGGCGAGACAAAGGAGGCTGTCGGAAAGTTCCTTGAAAGGATAAGGGGAAAGACCAATTCCAAGGCCGTGGAAATGGGGGATGCCAAGGGCGGCAAGGAATGGAAGATAGGGGACAAGACAGTAAAAATAAGCATTAAGGTAATCTAGGATTACCTGCGCGGGCCGCCACGGCCGCGATTGCCATACCTCGGCCTCTCATACCGCTGTTCCTCGAACACTTCCTTCGGGGCAGTGAATGCCCTGTAAACCTTTCTTTTGCCCAGGTCTGTCCAGCAGTCCTTGCACATGGACATCTTTTTTATGTCCTTCCTGCTGACCTTTTTGCCGGTTTTTGTGCACGTGTGGCACACAAGCCTCCTGCATGAGCTGCACATCTCAACCTTTGCGGCCTTTTCCCCGCATCTGTCGCATTTTAGCATTGCCATTCAAACACCTTAAGTTAAAACTATAGAGGGATTATGGCGCAACTTATTAAAAGGGCGCTGTTGGCGCATTTCAGGAGGTTTGATGGTGGGCATGATAAGGCACATAATAGGAATAAACGGCAGCTGAAACCGAGTCCAGCATGGCTATTGCCGCGAACCCCGCCACCATGATCGCCCCTGACGGGGAGGAGAACAGGAACAATGCCAAAAATGCCGGATAGACGAACTTGCCAAGGATATATTCGCCCAGCTTCCTGCTTTCCATGCTCTGGAGCCAGCCCTTCATCAGGCCTATCCCGAAATAGGCGGCCATCAAAAGCACGATTGCGGCAACAAATGCCGGAACCGGCACAAACAGGATGAGCATGAAGCAGAGGAACTCCAGGACGCCCAGCACAAATGAATAAATCGCGTTAGCCATCCAGCATCTCCCCTATCCTCAGAAGCCTGTTGTACTTTGATACGCGCTCCCCCCTTGCAGGCGCGCCCGCCTTTATGTATTCCGAGTTTATGCCCACTGCGAAATCCGCAATGAACGTGTCCTCGGTCTCGCCTGACCTGTGGCTCACAGCTGTCTTCCATCCCTTTGAATGGGCAAGCGCCGCCGCTTCCTTGGCCTCGGTGACAGTGCCGATCTGGTTTATCTTGACAAGAAGCGCGTTTGCGCTCTTGTTGCTTATGCCATTCTCTATCCGCTTGACGTTGGTCGTGAAAAGGTCGTCGCCAACTACCATGATCTTGCTTCCCGCCTTTTTGGTCAATGCCGCAAAGGACGCGAAATCATCCTCAAAAAACGGGTCCTCGATGCTCAGTATCGGATAGGACGAGAAAAGCCCTGAATAGAAGTCCAGGAGCTGTCCCGGGGAAAGCCTTTTTCCGTCTATGGCGTATGCGCCGTCCTTGAAGAACTCCGATGCCGCGCAGTCCATGCCGACCATCACCTTTTTGGAGTATCCCGCCCTGTCTATTGAATCCGTGATTATGCCAAGCGCCTCTTTCGTTTCCTTGAACGCTGGCGCAAACCCGCCCTCGTCCCCGACGTTTATGGCCTGTTTTCCGTATTTTGCCTTGAGCGTTGCCTTAAGCACCGCATAAATCTCTGAAAGCGCCTGCATCCTGTCCCTGAATTTTTTGATTCCGCTTGGGATTGCCATGAACTCCTGTATCGCCAGCTCGTTGCCTGCGTGCTTTCCCCCGTTTATTATGTTTGACATGGGGATTGGCATTATGTTCCCGCCGTATGACTGGAAAATCTCCGTTCCCATGTCAAGCGCATAGGCCTTTGCGAACGCTATGGAAACCGCCGTTGTCGCGTTTGCGCCGAGCCTTGACTTGTTTTCAGTTCCGTCCAAATCAATGAGCATCCTGTCCATTATGGACGGGTCGTTTATCTGCTTTCCAACGAAGAATTCTTTTATCTCGTTGTTCACGCTTGACAATGCCTTTTCAACGCCCTTTCCGGCGAATTTCTTTCCGCCGTCGCGCATCTCGAGCGCCTCGAAGGTGCCTGTGGAGGCGCCTGACGGCGCTGCACCAAGGACTTTGCCTTTTTCAGTTTTGATTTCGGCCTCCACGGTCGGCACCGCCCTTGAGTCCAGAATCCACCTTGCCTTTATGTCAAGAATTTTTCCCATTGAATCATCCTTTTGCGAAAAGGAGCAGGTTCCTGAGCCTCTGCTCCAAATCCTCCATCTTTCCGTTGTTGCTGATTATTGCGTCTGCTGAGGCTATGGCCTTGTCCATCCCAAGATTGGAGCTTTCGCTGTCCTCCTTTTTCACGAACTCCTCAAAGGTCCTTGAGTCCCATTTTTCCGCCCTTGTCTTTATGCGCTCGAAGCGCACCTTTGCGTCGGCGTCAATGGCAATGAACAGCGCGGGGCAATGCTTCCTGAACTCCGCAACCTCGTCCGGATGGCGTATCCCGCATATGAGCATGAGCTTGTCCTTAATCTTTTGCTTTTTTATCTTTGCAAGCATGAGCTTCGCGACTATGGCAAAGTCCCCGCCCTTGCGCAGGCCCTCCGCATACTTTATTATGTTGTCGTGCGTGAGCCCGATGCCCTCGCTTTGCATTTTCTCGTAAACCGGCTCGTGCATTTCCAGGAAGCGGATGCCCATCTCAGACGCTATTTTTGTGGCGATGGACTTTCCGGAGCCCTTCTTTCCGGTCACGCACAGAAATTTCATTGGATTACCTCGTTATGCTGCCTGCCTTGAGCTGTTCCACAAAATCCGGATGCTTGGCAAAATACTCCCTGCTTGGCTTGAGCATCTTCGCAAGCTCGGCTGCAACGCCGTTCTTGAGGTCAAGCGGGAATATCGCGCCCTGCTTGTACATCTTCTCTATCTCCGGAAGCGTGCCCTGTATGTCCCCGCCGTACTTTGCAGGCCTCTCTATCTTGATTATGGAGGCGTCGTCCCTCAATATTATATATTTTAATATCTCGAAAACCGGGTTGCCTTCCGTCTCCTTCTGCGGGCAGACCGCTGCCTTCATCTTCCGCATGATTTCGTCCTCGCTGTCGTTTATGAATATGGCGGTGTCGGGCCTTGACTTGCTCATCTTCGCGTCCTCGGGGTTCATCCTGCCCTCGCTCTTGAGAGACGGAAGCAGGTGCATGTGGACTGCGACCGGCTTTTGCCTTCCGAGCTTCTCCGCAACGTCTATTGCCAGCATGTGGACCTTTCTCTGGTCCATGCCCGCGTGCATTATGTCAACGTCCAAATGGAATATGTCTGCCGCCTGCATGAGCGGATAGACCACGAACGAGGCAGGGGATTCGTCGCTCTCTTTCCTGCCCATGATGGTCATCGCCCTTTTTACCCTGCTCAGGGTGGCCTCGTTCCCGACCTTCAAAACAGTTCCCCAGTAATCCTGGTTGTAAACGTCGCTTGCCATGACATAATCCACTTTGGATTCGTCAAGGCCCATGCTTATGAACGCGTGCTTGAAGTAGCCGTTGGCTACCTTCCTTATGAGCTCAACGTCGCCTCCGAGCTTGTTGTTTATGACAGAATGATAGTCCGCAAGCCAAATCATGGGCTTTATGCCGGCCTCAATGAAATCGTGTATCTTCAGCGCAGCCGCAAGGCCGCCAAGGTGCAGGAACCCGGAAATCTCGTAGCCTATGTAATGACGGATTTCCTTCTTTGCCTCGAACATCTCCCTTAGCCTTTCGACGGTCACGACCTCCTCGGTGGGCCTTTTCATGACCAGTGCGATGCGCTTGTCAACGTCCATGTTTAGGGATGGCGGCATAATGTTTAAAAGCCCATGCCAGTTCACTGCCTGGGCGCCTGGGCCTTTGCCCTGACTTTTGAGACGTACCAGCCGATGCTTATTATAATGGCCATCACAACGAGCAGCCACAGCAAATTCGCGGACGAGACTATTACGCTCATTGCCTGCGAGATTGCTGTGTCAATCCTGAGACCGCCCAGGATTGTCTCGTTCCCCACAGTCTGGTTTCCGCCTGCCGTGATGTTGGACGTTATGTTGGTTGTCACAGATGCGTTGCCGGTTGTCAGGTTTTCGGTTATGCCCGGCCCTTCCCTGGGCTGCGGCTTTTTGTTAGTGCCGTATTTGCAGGACACCGTGAAATCAATGGAATACGCCGAGCCGTAGAGGTATGTTGCCGCCGTGTAGTCGCCATTGTCAATGTAAAGGAAAGTGAGTCCGTCGGGCCCGGCCCTTCCTCCGGTGGAAACAGGCTCTCCGGATGACGTGGTCCCTGAAAGCCCGACTGCCGCCAACACGGGGTTGGAGCCCCAGAACACCCTTATGTTGACTGTCGCGCCGTCATCCTTGGCCTTGCCGCAGGCATAAGCAACTTCCAGGTTGGCGGTGCTGACCGGGCACCATGACTTTATGGAGAATGTGCCGGACGCGCCCGAATATCCTTGTTTGGTTGCATTTGCGTCAAAGAAGTCCCCTGATACGTCCCTGAAGACAGCGGCGCCGTATTGGTCTGTCTGCGCTGTTTCCGCCTTTCCTGATAGCGAAACTGTCGCTCCTTGTACCGCAGTGCCGTTTTCGTCGCTGACCGTTACCTCAAAGGTGCTTGCCGTGCCGTCGCAGAACGGCAAGGCGGAGACGTAGAGCTGCGGCAGGGCCGCCGTCTGGTTGGCGGGCGGGGTTATGTTGCACAGCACCTCAAACGACGCTTCCGCGCTTTCATACCCGTCCTTTGTCCCTGAGACAGTGAAGTTCCCGTCCAGCATGGCAGGGAATGTCGCCTTTCCGCTTGAATCTGTGTAATATGCCTGTTCTATGCCCGCGATGTTCAATGCGACCGAGACCACTGGGCTGGAGTTGCTGGTTGCTGTTATTGTTGCGTCTCCCGTGCTGTCTGTGTTGCACGAAACGCCGGCTGAAAGGTTTAGAATGGGCGTGATATTCTGCTCAGGTTCCTCTTCCCCCCCTTCTTTGCCCTCATGGCTTTCGTGGAGCAGGGTATAGCAGGTGTTATCAGAGCCCGTGTTGTTGGACGTGTCGTTGGCAAAGACGGTCAGGCAATGCACGCCATAATCGGACGTTGCGGATATGTTTGTGCAGTTGGCCAGGGCAATTGCCGTGCCGTTGTCGATGGAGTACCAGCAGCTGTCAAGGTATGTTTCATTGACAGTGTATGTTATCTGGAACGAGCCCGTCACAGGCCCGCTTGGGCTTGTTGCGTTGACCTGCGGCGCTGTCGTGTCTATTGTGATGTTCCTTGTTTCCGTGATATTTTGGTTTCCAGACATGTCGGAGCATTTGGCATTGAAATGGTATCCGCCGTCCGGGATGTTGGACAGCGTTACGTTCGCCCAGGTGTTTGCATCGGCATTGTTGACGGCCATCGGCAATCCCAGATTAATAAACGGGATTTTTATGTCGCCGCCCGTGTAGTTGGTTGATTCGCCGTTGCTGTCCAAGCCATAGCATACGGAGTTGCCGTTGCTGAGCAGGTAGCAAGTATGCAGGTAACTTGCGGAAAGCGCGATTGCGTTGCCGCCGGCGTAGCTGGTTGATTCGCCGTTGCTGTTGTCGCCGTAGCAGGCGGAGTTGCCGTTGCTGAGCAGGTAGCATGTTTGGGCGTTGCCTGCGGAAAGCGCGATTGCGTCGCCTCCGGTGTAGTTGGTTGCCCTGCCGTAGTCGTTGTCGCCGTAGCAGATGGAGTTGCCGCTGCTGAGCAGGTAGCAAGTATGCAGGTAACTTGCGGAAAGCGCGATTGCGTCGCCTCCGGTGTAGTTGGTTGCCTGGCCGTAGCCGTTCCAGCCGTAGCAGATGGAGTTGCCACTGGACAGGAGATAGCATGTGTGGTAGTTGCCTGCGGAAAGCGCGATTGCGTCGCCGCCGGTATATGGGTTGGCGCTGCCAGTGACGTTGCGGCCGTAGCAGATGGAGTTGCCGCTGGA
This sequence comes from Candidatus Micrarchaeia archaeon, assembly GCA_041500405.1. Taxonomy (GTDB): domain Archaea; phylum Micrarchaeota; class Micrarchaeia; order Anstonellales; family J096; genus JAPLWW01. Next base: position 9,554 of record JBGQMB010000028.1, read on the forward strand.
CAGGAGATAGCAGGTGTGATATTGGCCTACGGCGATTGCAATTGCGTCGCCTCCTGTGTAGTTGGTTGACTGGCCATTGTCGCCGTAGCATGGGATGTCGCCATTGCAGTCGTTGCTGCCGAAGCATGTTGAGTTTCCGTTGGACCTGAGGTAGCAGGTGTGCATGTACATTGCGGAAACCGCGATTGCGTCGCCGCCGGTGTAGTTGGTTGATCTGCCGTAGTCGTTGTCGCCGTAGCATACTGAGTTGCCGTTGGAAAGGAGATAGCATGTTTGGTAATATCCTGCGGCAATTGTCTTGCGGTTTAGCATGTTGAACGATGAATAGTTGTTGACGCCGATTGAGGCGTTGTAGTCAAAAATGCCGCCGTAGATGCCAAGGTGCCTTATGTTGGTCCAGAGCAGGTATGTCGTATTTATGGTGAGATAACATGAACTGAGGTTTTCGCTTGATGACACGTTTATCGTTATGCTGCTATTGTTTAGGTTAGCGCTGTTGTTCGGCGTAGGCGATGCGAAGGATATTGCCGGGTTTGTCGTGTCATTGAGCTGGAGTATGCCGAAAATGCTGAAGCCGTTTAAGTTGGATACGCTCAGCGTGTTGCCGGCTGTGTCTGGCGTGCTGTTAACGATAAGCCAAACAGTGCCGTTGTATTCCATAAGCCTGAAGAATGATTCGTCGTATCCAGTTGATTCGCTGTCGTCCCAGGCCCAGGATATCAAGTCTATTGAAGGAGAGCCTGCGATGGTTGTGATGTTCACGAACTTCTGCCCGAAACTGGCATATTCGTCCGGCAGGGCAGAGGTGTTGGAGGACCAGTTTATTATGAATGATTCCCCTGAGCCTATGACATCACTTATGGAAATGTTTGTGAAGTTTCCGTAATTCCCGGCTGGGCTGTCAAAGACCATGCCCGAAGGGGTTACGTTGGTTTCTATTGCGCCGCTCCCTGCAACGAGGTCGTTGCTGTTGTTGTAGAAATGCCAATCGGCCATGGTGTTGTTGGAGCCCCCCAGGAGGTATAGGCCGAAATTGCTGTTGCCGAAGGCAGTGTTGTTGTTTATGGTGTTGTTGAAGCTGGCCGAAACCATGAAGCCGCTGTCTGCGTTGTTGAATGAGGTGTCGTTGGAAATGCCGCTGTCATTGGTCGCGATTATTGAAAAGCCATGCCAGGTGTTGTTGCCTGACTCGCAGCCTGTTATTGTGCTGTTTAGGCACTCCTCGATGTTGAAGCCGTCCATCTGGTTGTTGCGCGCCCGGCTTTCCAATATTAAAACATCGGCGGACTGGAAGACGGAAAAGCCGTCGGCTATGTTGTCGCTGGCTGTGTTGTTGGACAGGGCGCTGTTGTCGCCGTAGCTTATGTTGAAGCCGAAGTCGTTGCCATAGGCGGCGTTGTCAATGAAGTCATTGCCGTGGCTGGAAAGCGCGCGGAAGCCGTTCTGGGTGTTGTTGTATGCCGTGTTATTGGCGAATGAGTTGTTGTCCGAGCCGGAATTGATGAAGAAGCCGTCGGCGGTGTTGTTGTAGGCGGTGTTGTTGGCCAAGGTGTTGTTGCTGGAGCCCGAA
>JBGQMB010000029.1:0-10563 GCA_041500405.1 Candidatus Micrarchaeia archaeon
AAAAGGGCATCCGCGCCCTCAGAATAAGCATCCTTCTTCTTTTCAATACCTTTCACTTCAGCCATAGTTTCACCCACATCCTTCCATCGTGGCAGCCACTCGGCACCTACAGCACCCACGCTACCGACGTTGGCGGCGATCATCGTGTATATGACCGCGTTGCGCAGATGGTTTTTGATGGTTGCCATATATAAAGATTATATATAGAAGGTATTAAAAATGTGTTTGTTAGGGGCTATATCTGTATCTAAAAAAGCTTTTAAAATCCCCTACCCATATTTCCACCATGCACGGCGAATTCCTTCCATGGACGGAGAAGTATAGGCCAAAGACCATAAAGGATGTCATAGGCCAGTCCCATGTCAGGGATGCGCTTGCCTCGCTTGTGAAAAAGAGGGCGCTCCCGCACCTGCTGTTCGCAGGCCCGCCCGGCGTCGGAAAGACGACCATGGCGATGGCCATGGCGCACGAGCTTTACGGGGAGGACATCAGGGGCAACTTCCTTGAGTTAAATGCCAGCGACGAAAGGGGCATAGACATAGTCAGGGGAAAGATAAAGGAGTTCGCGCGCAGCATAGGCAACAACAAGATAGGGTTCAAGATAATATTCCTGGACGAGGCGGATGCGCTGACAAGCGATGCGCAGCAGGCGCTCAGAAGGACGATGGAAATTTACTCCGACGTGACGAGGTTCATGCTAAGCTGCAATTACTCAAGCAAGATAATAGAGCCGATACAGAGCAGGTGCGCGGTCTTCCGCTTCCTCCAGCTGAAGAAGGAGGACGTCTTTTCAATGGTGAAAAGGGTGGAGGAAGGCGAGGGAATCGAGGTCACTGAAGACGGAAAGGATGCCATAGCCTACGTCTCAGAAGGCGACCTGAGAAAGGCGATAAATGTCATGCAGGGCGCTTCGTTCCATGCCAAGAAGATAGACGCGGACCTTGTTTTCAGCATCGGCAACACCGCCCAGCCTGAAGCCGTGCGCAAGGCCATGAAGCTTGCGCTTGGCGGAAAATTCCAGGAGGCCAGAAAAGAGGTGGAGCACATGATGGTGAAATACGGCCTCAGCGGGGAGGATATCGTGATACAGTTCTACAAGGAGCTTCCCTCGCTTGAAATAGATGAAAAGCTGAAAGTCGTGCTGATAGACAGGATAGGCGAATACAACTTCAGGATTGCGGAGGGCGCGAACGAAAGGATACAGATAGACGCGCTTCTTGCCCAGTTCCTGCTCGCAGGAAAAGGAAATTGATTAAAAACCTTTCCCTCATTTTCCCTCAGAGCAATAAGGTGAATTTCATGGATGAGGAAGCAGGAATGGGAAGCGAGGAAGCGGCGCCGAGAAACTATGGCGCGAAGCCGGTTGACGTAGGCCAGGAGCTTGAGGTGACGATAGAAAGCAAGGGCAAGAGCGGCGACGGGGTCGCAAAGGTGAGCGGCTATGTCATTTTCGTCAAGGGCGAGACAGAAATAGGCCAGAAGTACATGATAAAGATCGTGAGGATGGGAAGGAGTTTCGCGACTGGCGAGCTTGTCCAATAATATTTTTACTCCTTTTTGTTCCGTTTCAGCAGCTTGGGCAGGTGCGCCCTGGCTGTCTTGTTTTCTACTTCAATGGCGCAGACGCCCATATTCTCAACTTTTCCGATATATTCCCCGTTCGGAAGGTCCAGCTTCATCGGTTTTCCGGACACAAGCATTTCCGCATCCTGCCTTTTCAGGTCAACAAAATTGCGCAAGGCAAGGTGCCCGAACATCGTCGCGAAATAGTGGCTTGTCGCTCCGTCGAACGCCGGATACCCCCTGCTTCCCTTTATCGGGGACGACATGAGCTGCTTTGAGAATACCCTGACCATATCGTTCTTGTCTTCGTAGACAACATTGTCAGGCCTTATGCCGAACCTCTGGTCCATGTGCCTCTTGAATTCTCCGGCGTCCATGATTCCATATTGGCAGAAAGCATTAAAACGCATATGGCGGAAATTGGAGCATGGAGCTTTCCGGCAACGCGCTTTTCGAGGCGATAAAGGAGGAGAAAAGAAAGGGAAAGTTCATGGTTGCGCAGATAGCGCCTGCATTGCGCGTGACGATAGGCGAGGAGTTCGGGCTCCCTGACGGGGCTGAGGTTACGGGAAAGCTGGTCTCATTGCTGAAAAGCCTCGGGTTTGACGAGGTAATCGACACCTCGTTCGGCGCCGACGCCATAGTGTTCATAGAGGCAAAGGCGTTCGAGGAGATGCTGAACAAAAACGACCCAAGCGCGTTTCCGCTGTTCAACTCCTGCTGCACAGGCTGGAGGGAATACGCCGAAAAAAGGCATCCCGAGCTGATTCCGCGCATATCCAGGATAGTCACGCCCATGATGATGGCGGGCGCGGTGGCGAAGATGTTCTTCTCCAAGACGTGGAGCCGCAACCCACAGGACATCGTCATCGTCGGCATAATGCCGTGCACCCTGAAAAAGCACGAGACCCAGATGGAAATGCAGAACGGGCTGAGATACACGGACTATGTTGTCACAACAAGGGAGCTTGGCGAATGGGCGCGCTCGGAAAAATTGGAGCTGTCAAAAATGAAGGACGGTTTCATAACGGACGTCAGCATGCCTTCGAAGGGCGGCGTCATCTTCGGCGCGACCGGGGGCATAACAGAGGCGTTCATCACGACCCTTGCCGCAAACCTCAATGAAAAAAAGGAGACGCTTGAGCTTAGGAAAAACGAGAACCTGCGCGAATGCGTGTTCAAGGTGGGGAAACACAAAATCAGCACCGCGGTGGTTTTCGGCTTCCCTGCGCTGGAGAAGCTGCTTGAAAAAATCAAGAACGGCGCAAAGTACCACTTTGTGGAAGTCATGATGTGCGCGTACGGCTGCGTGGGCGGCCCCGGACAGCCCGCGCCCAAGAACGGCATGGAAACGATACTGAAAAGGGCGGAGGCGATGAGGAAGGCTGCCGACAAAATGCCTGAAAAGACGCCCGCGTCCTTGAAGTCAATAAAGGCGCTGGACCCGCTGTTCTTCGCAAGCCTGCAGGGGAAAGGCTGCTTCGTGTTTTTCGAAAACGTGAAGAAGGAATAGCTTACTCAACCGCCCTTATTATGGAATATGCCAGCGTTCCGCCCAATAGCGCGGTAAGAAACTGGATCATTCCAAACGCGGCAAGCATCTGCGCAGGAAGGCCAAGGAAATAAACAAGCGCAAATGACGACACGATCAGCAGCGCGGCCTTTGACGCCGCGCCTGCCAGCAACGCCTTCCAATAATTGTTATTTATTTTCCTGACAACAAACATCAGCGTCGCGTTGCCGAGCCATATGAACGGCAGCATCGCAGCAACCGCGCCTGAAGGCTGCCCCAGCACAACGCCGATAAGCATCGCTATTATGGAGGGAATGAACGCAGGCGCATACGCTTTTGTCCCGCTTATCCTCAATGCGGAAAGGACAAGCATTGCGTTGACTATTGTTCCAAGTATTGCCTGCTGGGTTATCAGCATCGGCGCAAGGAAAGCCACGGAGCAAAATGCGAAAAGCTCGAATTCCTCCTTTCCAACGAACGGAAGCCTGAAAACGCTTATGTCCTGCCCCATAGTTTTGGTTTTGCCCGTTTTCTTTAAATAACTGACGCCGCCCAATATATAGAGGGCCCGTAGCTCAGTTTGGCCTTGGAAAAAAGCGGCCAAATCGCTCCGGTCCAAGATGCAGTCAGTAGGGGCCCGTAGCTTAGCCCGGATAAAGTGCCCGGCTTCGGACCGGGAGATCGAGGGTTCGAATCCCTCCGGGCCCTAACAACATGCGTTAAAAAATCTATTGCCAGAGTGTTTGTCCATGGATGATTTCGAGCTCGAGGACCTCAAGGAAGCAGGCAAGCTTACCGCGAGGCTCAAGAAGGATGCGGAGCAGCTGACAATAGTCGGCGAAAGGCTCTTTGACATCGCCGAAACGCTCGAGCAGCTGATGGAAAAGGAGGGCGCAGCCCCTGCGTTTCCCGTGAACATCTCAATCAATGAATTGGCGGCGCACTACACGCCGTCTGCCGACGACAAGGCGGAAATTCCGGAGGACGGCCTTGTCAAGGTCGATTTTGGATTGATCAAGGGAAACGCGATAACTGATACCTCTGTCACCGTTGACCTTGGAAACAAATACAAGCCATTGATGAAGGCGTCAAGGGATGCGCTGGACAACGCCATAAAGGCAGTAAAGCCCGGCGTCCCTGTGAATGACATAAGCAAGATAATCTACGAGACAGTAAGGGAGAACGGATGCAAGCCCATCTCCAACCTTGCAGGCCACAAGATAGAGTGGATGAACCTGCACGCCGGGATAGAGGTCCCGAACATTCCTGCCAACGAGATGTACGAGTTCAAGGAGGGCGACGTTTTCGCAATAGAGCCGTTCGTGACAACAAAGGAGGGCGCGGGATACATAAAGGAGACGGACCATGTCGAGATTTACAGCCTGTTCATGCCAGGAAACATACGCATGAGGCAGAGCAGGAAAATGCTTGAATATATCATAGAGCACTATAAGACAATGCCGTTCTGCGAAAGGTGGCTCAACAAAGAGTTCAAGTCCCGGCTTTTGCTCAACTCGGGGCTGAAGGAGATGCTAAAGGCAAGGGTGCTGGTCGCGTATCCGGTGCTTGCAGAGGCAAACGGACAGCCGATTGCGCAGTTTGAGGAAACAGTCGTGGTCACCAAGGAAGGGTGCATCCCGATAACAAAGCATTAAAAACTCTTTTCTATACTTTTTAACACGGTTCACATGGGGCAAAACTCGGACAACGGCCGCGAAAGCCAGAGGCGCATGCGCAGGCAGGCCAGCCCCGGCCAGATAAATGCCTCCGAAAAGAGGAAAAAGTTCCACGAAATATTCAGGCGCGGAAAGGAAAAGTTCGATGCAAACGACTTCAGGGGCGCCGTGCGCGAAATGAACAGGTCGCTCAAGCTGAAGCCAAGGCATTCCGAGGCATATTATCTCAGGAGCCTTGCAAGGCAGAGGCTCAGGGATGACAAAGGCTCGTCCCGCGACATGGAAAAGTATGTCCTGCTCACAAACAGGAAGACCATATCAATGTCAATGAGGATAGGCTCGCGCGAAATCGCCATGGGAAACATGGAAGCCGGGCTGAAAAGCATGGGCCACGCGATATCCAGGAAGTGCGACGGCATTGCGGCGGGGTTCATCAACAGGGGCCACATGATGGAGCTGGCCGGCGACAGCCGCAGCGCAATACGCCAGTTCACGCAGGCGGTTGAGGCAAGCCCGTGGTCAACATCGCCGTTCATGGCAAGGGGACAGGCCCATATGGCGCTCAATGAATTCGCAAACGCAAAAGAGGATTTCAGCAAGGCGCTGGAGATAAGGGAATTCGCCGAGGGGTTCATGTTCAGGGGCATCTGCCTCAACCGCATCGGCGACAACGAGAACGCGGTCCTTGACATCACAAAGGCGCTGGAGATAAACCCGAAATACGCGGAGGCGCTTTTCCACAGGGCGGTCGTGCTTGACTGGATGAAGATGCGCGACGCCGCGCTCAATGACATAAACAAGGCGCTTGGGCTGAATCCGGAGAATGCCAATTTCCTTGCCATAAAAGGCCTGATACTCAACAACCTCGGCAGGCACGAGGACGCAATATACATCCTGGACGCGCTTCCGAAACAGCCTGACGCATCATACATCATGGCAATCGCCTTTGAATCATTGGGAAGGCCCGGCGATGCCATAAGGTGCCTTGACTCCGCAATACGGATGGACGAAAACGACCATACGCTTTATCTCAAAAGGCAGGGCATTAAACGCTCAATGGGCGACATGGAGGGCGCTGGGAAGGACGGGCAAATGGCCGCGGTTCTAAAGAAGCAGAACGATTTTGACGAAAACATGCTCAAGGGGCGCACCCTGCTTGCGAACAGGATGTACGGCGCCGCGCTTGCATGCGCGTCAAAGGCCATGGAGATGAGGCCCTCCGACCCGGATGCATACGCGCTCAGGGCAAGGGCGCATTTTGCCGCAGGCGAGAATGAAGAGGCGGTCGCCGACTGCAATAAGGCCATAGAACTGGCCCCGGACGATGCGGAACTATACAACATGCGGAACATGTATTATTTCAACATGGGGGAATACGACAACGCCCTTGGCGACATAGACAAGGCGCTGTCATTGGCGCCAAGGGACAAAGACTTCATATACGCAAGGGCGCACACCCTGATGGAGATGAGAAGGTACAAGGAGGCGATAGCCTGTTTTTCCAGGCTGATAATGCGCGACCCGGACGACGACCAGCTTTACTATGACAGGGCGGACTGCTTCCATAGCCAGGGAAAAATCAAGGAATCCATCCAAGACTACAGGGCCGCGATAAGGCTTAATTCCCACAACCCGGTATATTATAGCGACCTCGGCGCCGCGCTCTACATGAGGGGGAACTACATGAAAGCCATCCGCCTTTTCAGCAAGTCCATTCAGGTCGCGGAAAAGGATAAAAACATGATTGCAAAGTCCAACTCGCACACCAACATCGCGCTTTCGTTTGAGAACCTCGGCAACAACTTTGAGGCCATGCGCCATTACGGCCTTGCCATTGAAGCAGACCAGAAGAACGCGGCCGCGCTCTACAACAGGTCCATACTCAAAAAAAGGATAGGCGACAAGGAGGGCGCAACGCAGGACCTTGAAAGGGCGTGGGACATTGAAAGCGGAGAGGACATTGAGCCCCCTTTTTAACCGTTTTGCAGCATATAATCTATGGGGGTAATGGGACAACCTGGTAGCCTGCGAGCTTTGGGAGCTTGTGATCCCGGTTCAAATCCGGGTTACCCCAATGGCCCTTTTTCTTTGCGAAGAAAAAGCGCCAGCGGAAAAAGAAAGCATTTTGGCGCCAGCGGAAAAGAAGCTACTTTTGAAAAAAGCCTAGGCAAAAACCGGCGCATCCTTTTGCGAAAAGGTCAAATATCTTTCGGCTCAAATGCTGCTATGCGCGAGTTTCCATTGCCTATTGCGATTTCCGTGCTTATGCACGACAGCAACATCCTTCTTATGGAAAGGGCGAAAGGAGACTATGTCGGCCTTCTTGGCCTGCCCGGAGGAAAGGTGGAAAAGGGCGAGCATGTCTCCGACGCCGCAGTGCGCGAGATATTTGAGGAAACAGGCATAAAGTCCAAATTCATTTCTCACCTGGGCCTTGTATCGGAACATCTTGTGGAAAACGGCGCGGTCATCAAACACTTCCTTCTAAACGTCTGCGAGCTTGCGCCGGAAAGCCACAGCTTCGTTGAAGGCCGGGAAGGCAGGCTCTTCTGGCAGCCGCTCGGCTCCCTGGGCTCAATGAAAGGCAAAATCATACCGAGCGACTTCGAGATGCTGAACAGGATGGTGCTCAGGAAAGAGAAGCACTATTTCGAGTGCGTGCTTGAAAAGTCCGGGGAATCCTACGCGCTAAGGAGCTTTGACTAATCCTCGCCGTACCTTTTTACCAATTGCGCCTTGACAAACTGCGTCAATGCCAGGTATGACCCGATTATGGCTGCAAGGAAAATCCAGTATTCCATCGGCGGCGGCACAAGCCCTAACGCCCCGCTTATCGGGGAATAAGGAAGTGCCATTCCTATCAGGCAAACAAGCGTGGTTGAAAATATTATGGGCAGGCTTGCGTTGCTCTGGATGAACGGAATCTTGTTCGTCCTTATCACGTGTATTATCAGGGTCTGGGTAAATAGGGACTCTATGAACCATCCTGTCTGGAACAGCGCGGGGTTTGTCCACGCGTTGAACACGTAAAGCATCGCGAAGAACGTGATGAAGTCGAAGATTGAGCTTATCGGCCCTATGATGAATATGAACCTCTTTATGGGCTCAAGCGTCCATTTCCTGGGCTTTTTCAGCCACTCCGCGTCCACGCCGTCGCTCGGTATCGTTATCTGCGAAAAGTCGTAAAGCAGGTTGTTGACCAGTATCTGTATCGGCTTCATCGGAAGGAATGGAAGGAACGCGCTTCCTCCGACAACGCTGAACATGTTTCCGAATGTCGAGCTTGCCGCCATCTTTATGTATTTTATGATATTGCCGAAAACCGCCCTTCCATATTTGACTCCGTCAGTGAGCACGGTAAGGCTCTGCTCCAGGAGGATGACTGTCGACGTTTCCTTTGCTATGTCGGTTGCGGAGTCAACCGATATCCCGACATCGGCCGCCCTAAGCCCCGGCGCGTCGTTTATCCCGTCGCCCAAGAACCCGACAACGTGGCCGTTCTTCCTCAATGCGTTGATTATCATTTCCTTGTGCTTCGGGACGAGCCTTGCGAAAATCGCGACATGCTCAACGTCCCTTCTCAGCCTTTCCTCGTCCATCTTGTCTATCTCGCTCCCCAGAAGCACGCGCTCGGCGTGTATCCCAACCTTTGAGCAGATGTTTTTTGCCACAAGCTCGCTGTCCCCTGTCAGAATCTTGATATGGACGCCGTGCTCCCTCATCTCCCTTATCGCCTCTATCGCCGAAACCTTTGGCGGGTCCAGGAACGCGATGAACCCTGCGAGAATCAGGTTGGATTCGTCCGTTTTTTTGTACGCCCTTTTGGATTTTGGCGTTTCCTTGTATGCAACGGCGATTACCCGGAATCCCTCGTTATTTAGCCCGTCGACAATCTTACGCGCATTTTCAAGATGGCCCTTTGCGAGCTTGAACCTGCGGCCCCGCACCTCGGCAAAATCGCAGACTCCCAAAACCTCGTCAACAGCGCCCTTGCACACCAAAACCGGGTTTTTTTCGTCCTCCTGCACTATGACGCTCATCCTCCTTCTTTCAAAGTCAAACGTAACCTCGTCTATTTTTTTGAAGTTCTCCCTTGTCCTGAGCTTCGGCTCAAGCTCCGCGTGCTTTAGGATTGCATCATCCATAACGTTCTTCATGCCTGTCTGGTAAATGCTGTTCAGATAGGCGAATTCAAGCACCCTGAAATTGTTCTCATTGCCCTCGACGTCAAGGTGCTTTTCCAGGACAATCCTGCCTTCGGTTATTGTCCCTGTCTTGTCCGTGCACAGGATGTCCATTGCGCCGAGGTTCTGGATGGAGCTCAGCTTCTTTATGATGACCTTTTTTTCCGCCATCCTGCTTGCGCCGTTCGCAAGGTTGACGTTGACTATCATTGACATCATTTCGGGCGCAAGGCCTATCACGACTGCCAGGCCGAAAACGAATGCCTCGAACCAGTCCCCCTTTGTTATGCCGTTTATCAGGAAAACAAGCGGCGCCATGACAAGTATCAGCTTGACGTTGAACATCGCGTAGCTTCTCATGCCCTTCTCAAAGCTGCTCGGGACTTCCCTCATTATGCTTTCCGCTATCGAGCTGAAATATGTCCTGAGCCCGGTGTTGACCGCAACAACTTCGGCAATCCCGCTTTCGACGTTGCTTCCCATGAAGCAGATGTTCTCCAGCTCAAGCGCATTTGCATTTTCATTGACCTTCGGCGCGTGCTTTTCCGCAGGCAAAGACTCTCCCGTAAGCGCGGACTGGTTCACGAAAAGGTCCTTTGACCTTATTACCCTCACATCGGCGGGAACAAGGTCCCCCGCCGACAGTTGGATTATGTCGCCGGGCACTATAAGATGCAACGGAATGTCGTGCGCCTTTCCTTCCCTGATGACAGTTGCTGTTGTTTTTACCATTTCCTTGAGCTTTTCGGCGGCATTGTCGGCCTTCAGCTCCTGCGTCAGCCTCAGGACGGAGCTCATCAGGACCATTGCCATAATCACAATGCATGCCTTCATGTCGTTTGTCGCGAATGAGAGGATGGCCATGAAGGAAAGCAGCAGTATCAGCGGGTCCTTAAAAGTTTCAATTATCCTTGTCAAAATTCCTTTTCTCTTGCTTTCAACGGGCCTGTTTTCGCCGTATTTTCGGAGCCTTGCCCTTGCCTCGTTGTGCGTAAGGCCCTCCGCCCTTGAGCTGAGCGCCCTTAGCGCGTGCCCCTGGTCCAATGATGCTATCCTGATTAGCATCTCGGAATGGGGCGCTTGGGAGCCTTGGTCCATGTTTTTCAATTGCCGGCTTTGGTTTAAAAGGAGATACATTATCCTAGAAGATAGAATATATAATTTGTAGATTATATCTTCTTTTTATTTAATTTCAAATTCCTTTTTTCTAATTAAGAAATAATATAATTGTTGAATAGGTTCATTACTTTCCTCTCTGATCACATAATTTCTTGATACAAAATCGTTATTATTTATTTTTTTGTATATTTTTTTAGCTGTATTCTGTGCGAGATCTCCCTTGCTTAATATTATAAAACACTTCGGATATAGCGTCGTTAAGTTATTTATCACTCTTGCTGTTATGTCATCTACATTATCTTCTTCTTTTACAAATATTATATTTTGTTCTATATTTTCTAAAAATGGTAATATTCTTTCTTTCATATCTTCAAAATTATAGTTAGTTCCCATCAAAATACCTAAATATTTAGTAAAGATGCCTGTTTGGACCGCTTCTGCAATATGTAATCCTTTATCTCCATATTTTTTATCAATCTTATTTCTAAGTCCTTTTAGTTTACCAAAT
>JBGQMB010000030.1:0-10310 GCA_041500405.1 Candidatus Micrarchaeia archaeon
AAACCACCAAACAAGCCTTGGACATGGGCAAACCTAAGCGCGAGGGTGACGCCATCTGGATCGCCCAAAACCATGTAGTCGATGAGTTTGCAGAAAAAGCATCCTCCATCGTTGAAAAAGCCAAGCCTGGCACGGAAGTGTCTTTCACAACGCACGAGGCAAGGCAGTTGGTGGCTGATGCGCAGAAGAATGCCGGGAATCAAATCACTAAGGAGCGTAAGGTAATAGACCAGAAATGGCAAGATGATTTCAAGAAGTTTGATGATCATCCAGAACTTAAAGATAGATATAGGGAAGAAATCCGCCCCATCTATAGCGAGGAGCATCAAAATGCAGTACTGGCCGCCCACCTGACGCGTGGCGTTCTTGACCATGCAGGCATCAGCAAAGCCGAACAGCAAGAGATGGAAAAGGACCTGAACAAACCGGTGCAGCAGGTTTGGACACTCGCAAACAAATCATATGAAAAAATAAAGATAGCCACATATGAAGATTTGACGAAGAAAGCTGCGGCTAAAATTGAATCATCCATGCCGCCGCCCAGGAAACCACCCCCGAAGAGTGACAAGGGATAATATAATCCTTTGCTCGTGTTAAAGGAAAAAGGATTTTGTAGGGAGTGGGATTTGAACCCACGTAGCCGCTAGGGCACCAGATGTCCCACTTGTCCTTGTTGACGCCTTGTCATTTTCCGCCTTGAGTCTGGCACGTTTGACCGGGCTCCGCCATCCCTACGTCCTTATTGTAGCTCGCAAAGGGTTAAAAAAGGAAGGGGATTGCAAAGCCGGCGCTATGCTTTATCCCCTTTGCCTTGCGGCATTTGCGTGGGCTTCCAGGCCTTCGATATCCGCAAAAGTCCCGGCCAGCCCGGCAACTGCCTTCTGCTCCCCATCCGTCATCTTCTCGATGTAGCTCCTGATGAGGAAATCATAGACAGAAAGGCCGGAGAGGAACCTGGCGGTCCCTCCGGTCGGAAGTATGTGGTTGCCGCCGCTCATGCCGTAATCCGCGAACGCCTCGCAGGTGTTGACAAACAGCGCCCCTGCGTTTTTCACCCCGGCAGCAATCTTTTCCGCGTCATTTGAGAATATCTCCAGGTGTTCCGGCGCATATCCGTTTGCTATTGCCACTGCCTCATCAATGTTTTTTGTCAATACGATTGCGCCGTAATCCCGAAGCGATTTGGCGGCAATTTCCCGCCTTTTCAGGCGCCTGCAAAGGCATTCCAGCTTTTCTGCGACCTGCCGCGCAATCGTAACGGCGTCAGTGAGCAGGACAGCAGCAGAATTTGTCCCGTGCTCTGCCTGGGCAAGCATGTCTGCTGCCAGATAATCCGGCTTGGCGCTGCTGTCCGCTATTATCACGACTTCGGACGGCCCTGCAACAAGGTCAATTTTCACTGTTCCGTTTGTGGAGACAATCTGCTTGGCTGCCGCCACATACACATTTCCGGGCCCGCATACCATGTCCGCCTTTTCCATCAATCCCGGGAGACCATATGCCATGGCCGATATCGCCTGCGCGCCGCCAATCCGGTATACATCAGCTATTCCAAGCTTGCCGGCGACATAGAGGATTGCGGCCGAGATGCCGGTTTCCTGCGGCGGCGTGCAAGCGAACAGGCTCTTAACGCCCGCTGCCCTGGCTGTCACCCCTGCCATCAGAAGGGATGACGGAAGCGGGGCAATCCCTCCAGGCACATATATGCCGACGCGCTCCATCGGCCTTGGCCTAAAAAGGACAAAGCCGTCATTCACGCGCACCCTTATTTCCAGCAGGGCCGTTTCCGCGATTTTCGATTGGACCAGCTTAACCCTTTCAAACGCCTCGTCTATGGCATCTCTCTGATTTAAGGTCAGTCTTTCGCTGGCAGACTGAATCTCTGCCTTGTTTGCCTGTAGGTCCTGTTCAGTAACCCGAATGTCGTCAAGCTTCCTGGAATATTCCGCAAGTGCGGCAAAGCCGTGTGCCCTGACATCCTCCACAATCAGCTTGGCCTGCTCTAAAACCCCTTTTGGTATGCCCGGCCTTTTCCTTTTCCTGAATTGCCCCGGCGTTTGTATGGCCAAAGCCAGCCTTTCAAAAGTCCGCAATGCCATCGCCTCCTTTGCGCTTCGCCTTCAAAGAGGCGCAGTTGCGGGAAAGGACTGTTCCGGAGCCAATCCCGTTTCCGTTGGAGATTTTCATTTCCGCGCGGCCAGGCGCATAACCAACTCTGACAAGAATTTTCCCACCGGGCCTTATCCCAAGAATGTCGCGTATCTCCAGCGGCAGCACTAGCCTTGCCTTGCTGTCAAGGCGTATGAAGCAAATCCTTCTCCATGAAGGGAACCCCCTCTGTTTTTCATCATCTTCATTCACCTGTCATTATTATGGCTTTCCCACTATAAATAACTTTCTATGAATGGCTCAGCCGGCAATCCTGTATATCTTTATGTAGCCGTTGTTGTAGATAAGGTCAAACCCGTCCATCGACCCAAGCACGAAGCCCTTGTAGACCGCGGAGTCGTAGAACCTGCCCTTCCTGTCCTCCCATCCGGACGTAATGTTTCCGTCAACGAGCCACACCCTGTCCTTTGTGTAAAGCAGCACATATGTGCCCGAGCTCGTGGGCTCAAGCAAAGCCCTGTTCAGCGCAAGCTCCCCCGACGGCGTCTTCCTGTCAAGGTAATAAGTGCCGTTGATTGCCTGCCCGTTCGCGAGCGTTACGCTCCCGATGCAGTATGCGGACGCATAGCTGGACTTCTTTGCAATGCCGTTCTCGGAAGCCACAACCCTCTTTTTAGCAACAACGCCGTATTTCTGAGAAATCGGGGAAATGAGGCACGGCTCCGACGTCGGAACAATCTCCTCCCACAGGTTGTCATATTCGCATTCCGATTCCATCTGCGACATGAGCACGTTCGTCAAATTGTCCCTTGAGCACGCCAGATAATTGAGCGCATAGAACTTGGACCCGAAAACGCTTCCTGAGCCCAGTATTATCTCGCTGTCCACGAGCAGGTAGTCAGAATGGTATTTCCGCATGATTTCAATCGTTTCGCTCTCATTCGCCATTATCAACGCGTGCGCGATGTCCTGTATCATCGGGACGCTTGCGTGCTCGTTCCTTATCACGCTTGCGCGCCTGGCGAAGAAGTTGGTCCAATGCCCATAGTCCCACCAGCTCGTCACCCTTGCGTCTTCCGGAAGGCTGCTTCCCATCCAGTTGAGCGCCGTTATCCACGCCGAGGATATCTGCGAGCACCTTAGGCTTGCAACCGCCGACATATCAGGGTCGTCCTTGCTGTTGATTATGCTGTCATACATCAGCGTATAATAGCACATGGTGAACGAATACTGGTTGTCTATCCTTGAAAGATAGCCGTCCGGATTTGAGGCGTAGGCGCAAAATGCGCTGTCATTGCCGCCTCCGCTCAGGCTGCACAGCGCGGCCGCCTTTGCGTCAAACGCATGCGGACTGTCCCCGAACTTGGGGGAAAGCGACGCGGACGCCATCTTCATTGAAAACGAGGAGAAAACAACCGGCGACACGAGCAGCAGGAAAAGCGCCGCAAAGACGATTGCCTTGACCGGAAGCGCGCTCCCTTCCTTGTCAAGCTTGAAATCCTTGAGCCTTTCCCCTATGGCATTGTATATTCTCCCGAAGATGTATCCTATCATCACTATGAACACGAACGTGAAGTATATGGAGAATTTCTCCTGCACCATCCCAGGTATGGAAAGCGGATAGAACATGACTGCCACAAGCATGAAAAGGACCGGAATTTCCTTGGACTTCAGGAATTTAATTACTTCGTAGACTGTCAAGGCCATGAAGCTTAGTATTGCGACCGCGGCTATGCTTGGGTCCTTGTTTATTGCGGGTATGTAAAGGCCGAATATGGCGTTGATGACGCTTATTGCCATGGTGTACGCAACGTTCACGATGGCGGAGGCGAACGCGATTATTTCCTTTATGACCGGAATATTCACGGTGCCGCCAAGCGCGCTCAAACTCGAGCCAAGGTCGGTTCCCGAGAGCTGGTGCTCTGCAATGGTCCTTTCAAGCACGGTGTTGTAGCTGCCTGAAGAGAAACCCGTCCTTGCGAAGTCAAGCACCGAAGAGCCGAACGGGGATATGAAAAACAGCGCAAGCAGGACAAGCGCGCCCAAATATACGGTGTTCTCGTTCTTCTTGAACATTTCCATCATTGGCTTGCTGCCGTAAACCATCTTCAGGGCAAGGGACAGAAGGAATGGCATCGCATTTATGCCAAGGTAGCTTATGGACCCGAACCCAAGCATTCCGTCACTGTAAAGGTCCTGTAAAATGGCAAAAACAGAATACGAAAGCAAAAGCGCGCCTGAAAGCCACATATACATTTCGTTGTCCTTTGCAGAATTCTCGTCGCTGTAGCCGCTCATCCTGTATCTTGCGAAATTCATAACGACAATCGCCGTTATCGCCGTTGAAAGCATGAGGGGCATGAGCCCGCCTCCGGTCGAGCCCAGAAGCAGGGGCGCGTACATGATGGCCAAGGCCGCAAGGATTCCCTTGTCCTTTGTCTTGAGGAACGCGTATGCCAGCGCCAAGGCGGCCGCATAAAGCAGGAACGACATAGGCTGGGCCTCATATACGCCGGAAAGCGTCTTGTAAAGGTAGCTTGGCATGAATGAAAGCAGCGCGGCTATTGCAAGGCCGGTTTCTTTGTTGAACCCCATCCTGAAAATCAGGTACACGAAAAACACGGTCAGCGTTGCGGCTATCGGCGGATAGAAGTTGGATATCTGCGCAAGCAAATAAGAGTCAACAGCCCCTGCCGCGCCGTGCGTGTATAATGAATACCACATGGATTCTAGGTAAATCAGGGCCGGAATCGCCCTGTGCGAGCTTGAGTTTTCAGGCCACCACGCCGTGCTGTCGTGCAGCGGAACGGAGCCGTCTTCAACAACATACATCGCGCCGTAGGAATAGAAGTACGGGTCCAGCTCCATATATATCGGGGTTATCGCGCTCAGCCTCATGGTGAACGAGAAAAACAGTAGAATGACAAGCAGCGCGGAAAGGGCAACAGGAAGCGGCTCTATCTTAATCCCATCAAATTTGAGCAGTCCCGCAAGGTTCTCATTCTTGTATGAAAAGGCGATTGCAATTATTGCAACAATATACATCAGCGCCACTGACGCCAAGGCAAGCGAATATGAGAAATCCACGCCTATGAACGAAAGCAGGAACGGCGCCATCTCCGGAAGGATGAAGCCAAGCGCTGCGCCTATGAGCAGTTTCTCCAAGACGCCCAGACTCTTGCTGTTCTTCAGCATGCCGAGCGCCAGCAGCATCCCCGGAAGGATGTTGGCAAAGAATATCACTGCCAGCATGAATGCGCTGTCGAATGAGAACATCTTTCATCCACCGCTGCGCTTCAGAGCACCAAGGGCGTTTCGTCGCCTTTGCTCTCATTCCCGAGTATAGACGGCGACTTCACGCCGGTTATTATCGCGGTCACGATTATCTTGTCGTCCATGGACTGGTTTATCCTTGCGCCCATCTTGACCTCGGAATCAGGGTCGAAGCCCTTGGTTATCTCGTTGCCTATCGTTATCGCTTCGCCGAGCGTCAGGCCTTCGCTTCCCTCAATGTGCACTATCGCGCCCTTTGCGTCCTCGTAATCCACTTCAAGCAAAGGATGGGAAAGCGTGTTCCTTATGGAGTCCTGAACCCTGTTCGGCCCGCTTCCCTCGCCCAGGGATATCATCGCTATGCCCTTGTTTTTCAGCACGGACCTCACGTCCGCGTAGTCTATGTTCATCAAGGACGGCACCATTATGCTGTCAGTGAGCCCCTTTACGGCCCTTGCCATTATGCTGTCTGCAAGCTTGAACGCATCGTAAATCGGAAGGTTCGGCGCGAACTCCGCCAGCTTGTTGTTGTCAATCACTATAAGCGTGTCGACCTCCTTAAGCAGGTCCCTGATATGATCCTGGGCCTTCTTTATCCTTATCCTTTCGAGCTTGAACGGGAACGTGACAATGCCTATCACAATCGCGCCCTGCTCCTTTGCCAGCCTTGCTATGACAGGGGACGCGCCTGCGCCCGTTCCGCCGCCCATTCCGGCCGCTATGAACACTATCTCGTTTTCCCCTATCAGCTTGCGCAGCTCCTCGCTGTCCGCCTCTGCGCATCTCCTTCCGACACCGGCGTCCCCGCCGGCCCCAATGCCCTTTGTCATGGTTTTTCCAAGCAGGAACTTGTCGTGCGCCTTTGATATGGTGTGCAGGTGCTTGGAATCCGTGTTAATGACTATGGTCCTTGCGCTTTGTATCCCATCGACAAAAAGCCGGGTAACTGCGTTGCATCCGGCTCCGCCGACGCCTATGACCGCTATCCTGACCTTTTTCATGACCTCGTCAAGGTTTACTGACGGGGCGCCTGTGTGCGAAAAGGCCGGGGCGGACGTCGCCTCCTCAGCCTTTCTCTCGCTGATGACCGAATTTATGAGTTCCTGCATGTTACCACGGTTGGCTATGAGAGATAAGGTTAAAAAGGATATCTGGTGCCGACGTATAAGCGCCTGGGACAGGGGAACGCCATTTTTAAACCGTCTTGCGCAATAAAGCGCCAATGGCACGCATGTCAATAAGGCTCATAGGCACATCTTCAGGCATGCCCGCTCCCGAAAGGGGGATGCCCTGCATATTCCTCAACTGGAAGGGCTTCCCGTTCCTGTGGGACATGGGGGAGGGCGCGCAAAGGGAGCTGATGAAATACAGGCTTGGCTTCGGCAGCATACGCCACGTGTTCATAAGCCACCTCCACATGGACCATTTCCTTGGGCTTTACGGCTATCTGGAGACAATGAGGCTTACGTCAGCCATTGAAAAGGGCGACGTTTTCACCATCTTCGCGCCAAAGGGCTTTGAGGACATCATGAGAAGGGAATCGGACTTCATAAGGGTAAAAACGATAAAGGAGGGCGTTTTGCTCGAAGGCGAGGATTTCACAATCAGCGCGTTCAAGAATGCGCATCGGCCTAACAGCTTCGGCTTCGTTTTCCAGGAAAACGAGCGCATAAGGTTCAACGAGCAAAAGGCAAAGGGAATGGGCATAAAGGGCCCGATGTTCACTGAAATAATGGAAAAGGGAAAGCTGGCTGTGAACGGAAAGACAATAAGGCTTTCAGACGTTACCTATAAGACAAAGGGCATAAAGGTCCTTTACACGGGGGACACGCCGCCTTTCAAGGGGCTGGAGAAGCTTGCAAAAGGCAGCGACCTCATAATCCACGAGTGCACGTTCTCCGAGAAGATGGAGAAGGAGGCGCACAGAAGAAGGCACTCGACCTCAAGGGACGCGGCGGAGCTTGCGGCAAGGGCAAAGGCCAAGACGCTGGTTCTGACACACATAAGCCCAAGATACAATGGAGGCGAGGAAAACGCCCTTGTGCAGGAGGCAAAAAAGCGCTTCAGGGGCAATGTCATCCTTGCCAATGACGGACTGAAGGTGGAGCTTTAGATGGAGATAGAGCTGAACGCCATTGTCGTGCGCCCAAGCGCAGGCAGGCACACAATATCAGACGGCTCAATTGAGTACACGCTCCAGAGCCAGGAGCGCTTAAACAAGCTGGACTTAATCCATATAATGGGGGAAATATCCGAAAGCACGATTGTCCCTTCCAAGATTGAGAAACTGGCGAACAAGACGCTTTTGGAGACTGTTGATTTGCTTGCGATAAAGATAGGGGAATGGAACCCGTCTGTCAAATCCCCTGTGCTTGAGAAGTGCAGGCCTGCGATTGAAAAAACGGCCAAGGCGATAAAGCTGCTCTCAATCATGAACTCAAAGGCGATAATAAGGTTCCACGGGGACGCGGACGGCATATCTGCCGCGCTTTCCATCTCGCAGATGGTCAACGGATTCAAGATACAGCACAACTCCGCGGTTTACAGCAACAAGGACGCATTCAACGACATCACGCAGCTGAAATACGAGGCATATCCGGCCTTGGTCCTGCTCGACTGCTGCACAAACGAGGAAAGCATGGAGGCATTGGACATCGTGAAATCCGCCGGCATAAACATTGTGGCGATTGACCATCACCCGTGCATACAGGAAATCGGAAAGATGGGCATGGTATTGAATCCCTGGCTTTATGACCCCGAAGAGGACGCAAGCAAGTTCACCTCGGGATACCTTGCCTTTGAGGTCGCGAAACTGCTTGGCCTGGACGCGTCCGCAACAGTCGGCGTTTCCCTTGCAGGCGACAAGAGCAAAATAATGGAAATTTCCGAAAAGGACAGGGAAAGGGCGCTTGTTTTTGACTTTGTGGCATCGTATTCCGCTTTCGGAAACAGGCTTGAGTTCTACAGGGACCTGATTACGGACAACGCACTGTACCAAAGCATACTCACAAAGGCAAGGGAGCACATTGAGAACGTCTCAAGCGCGATAAGCCTTGCCATGAAAAAGGAAAGGCTTGCAAACGGCATAACGCTGATTATCGTCAACCTTGACAAGGTCGCGAAGCGCTCGGAGTTCCCGAGCAGGGGCAAGATAACGTCAAGGGCATACGAAATGTCCGGAGAGGAGGATGTTGTTGTCATAGGATACTCCGAAAAATCCCTCATATTGAGGGTCGGGCACAAGGCATACGAAAAGGGCATAAGGGCAAACGAGCTTGTCAAGAAACTGGTTTCGGAGTACAGTGACAATGCGTCCGGAGGGGGACACGCAAGGGCCGCGGCATTCCTTTTCAGCGGGCTTCCTGTTGACTATCTTCTTGGGCAGATGAAGGCCATGGTTTCGGAAGTGAAATGATGGGCGAAGAAAACCGGAGAACGCCCGAGAAATGGAAGATAGAGGACCTTGTGTTCGACAGGCGCACGCTTTTGACGCTCGGCAAGCTCATGGAGGAGGGCGCGTTCACCAACATTGACTATCTGGTATCGCTTGGGAAGGAGGCCAACGTGTACAGGGCAAGGGCAAAGGCAGACTATGTTGCCATTAAGATTTACAGGAACGAGACCTCGCGGTTCATAAGGAAGATGGACTATCTGCAGGGCGACCCGAGGTTCAAGAAGGCGAAGATGACGGGATATAACATCATAAGGCTTTTTGCGCAAAAGGAGTACAAGAACCTGATAATAGCCGAAAAGCAGGGCGTTGACGCGCCAAGGCCCATAAGCCAGAAGGACAATGTTGTTGTGATGACATTCATCGGAAAGGACGGCCTGCCGTTCGGCAAGATGGCGGACGTCCGTTCCGAAGTCATTGAAGAGGACTTCAATGTGATAATAAGGTCAATAAAGGCGCTCTGGAAGGGCGGCATAGTGCATTCGGACTTGAGCGAGTACAACATATTGCTAGGGGACAAGCCCTATATAATAGACATGAGCGAGGGCGTGAGCATACGCCACCCCAAGGCAAAGGAATTCCTCATGAGGGACCTGGTCAACGTTTCAGCATTCTTTAAAAAATCAATCGGTCTAAGCTCAAATCCGGAGGAGCTGTTCAACAGCATAGTGTCAGGTGTTTGATTTGGCCAATGAGCTGGAATCCAAATGGAGATTCAGGGACGCCCTTCACGAGAGGAATGCCTCCGACGTCTTTTGGGCAACAGTAAAGGCCTATATAGACGGCGGGGAAAAGGCCGCGCTCGAGAAGGCAAAGGGCAGCGACCCGCACATCATGCAGAACATAGCGGTCAAGCACATAACCGAAAACACTTCTGTCATGTTCGTCCAGGTGACAAGGGGAACGCTCGCATACATCGTCCTCAGAATACTTTTCCGCATGGGCTGCAAGGAGTGCATAAAAAACCTGGTAAGGGACGCGTCCGGCTCAATATACATAACGGTCGGGCTTTCAAGGTTCATAGACGAGGTCAAGGACGCCGATGCGCTTGTCAAGGAGCTGATAGCGGACGAGGAGGCCGGCATAGAGATGATGAAGGCCATGAAAAGGGCCTCCCCAAGCGTGCTTTCCTCATTCCTTGCCCAAATCAGGGATGTTGCCAGAAACGACATAGGAGAAAAGCAGTATTTGGCGCTCGGCATGCTGGCGGAGCATACCGACAACCCGGAGATAAAGGCGATATTCATAGGCTTCCTGGACGATTGGGACATTGAGGTCAGGAAGATGTCCGCGCTTTCGCTGCTTACTGCAAAAAAGGACAAGGAAATCAGCGACGCGGCCTCAAAGGCGCTTGAGCTTGAGACGGACGAGACGGTCAAGGCGCTGCGCGGGTGGCTCAAGAAGAATTACCCGGAATTCATGTACCCGAAATAGAACGCAAAAGACCCCGAACCCGGTACGGGCAATTTGCATTGCT
>JBGQMB010000031.1:0-10291 GCA_041500405.1 Candidatus Micrarchaeia archaeon
ATGAATAAAACTTCTCCTTTTTGTAGAATCTCGCTCTTTTTATTTACCGAGATTCTACCTTTAATATAAATATTCTTTTCAAAAACAAGCATATCTTCATTAATATTTGTTGGTCTTATCTGAATTATTCCACTTCCATCGAAAGATTGCAAATCCGACCCCGCCGGAAAACCAGTTTTAATGTAGTCGATTACATCTTCAATATTTTTAATATCAAATCTTGATTTTTTTACTTTCTGAAACACATCGATAGCATAGAATAATGGATCAAGTCTTCCTTCAATTTCTTCTGAATATATCCTGAAGCAGTCCATCCTAACAACCTTTGTAATCCTTCTGATTTTTCATGAATTTTTGGTGCTCTTCGTAAATCTTTTCAAAATCGTTTACAGGGTCCTTTCTGCCAGTTGCATCATAGCCAACATGTTCTGCTATTGCCATGAAGATTGGATAACTCTTTAATTTTTCTCCATGATCTCTCTTTCTTAGAAACACCAAAGAACTCTTGACTCCGGCCCCAAAGTGCATAAATGCGAACTGCGGAAGCGATACAACGGCTAATACCTGGAACCGTTCCATTATAAAATCACGCACATACTGGAGAGAACTGTTCGTAAGGACTCCGTCAGGTAAGACTATCGCCATCCTTCCGGTTCCTGGCTTAAGGAAGTCGAGGCACCTCTCTATAAACAGAATTTCTGTGCTTTGGGATTTCCTGCCTTTGCCAAGAGCAAACTTCTGTAAGTATGGCTTTTCGGTATCTTTTATATCTGCGCCAAATGGCGGGTTTGTCAAAACCAAATCAAATGAATTAGACTTGAACGCGGGGTTCATTTTTGCTATTTCGCTTAAATCAATAAGCGAGTCAGCACTTATTATGTTTGAGTGACCATCTTCATGGATTATCATATTCATCTTGCATACCCTTGCAATCTGGTCGTTTATCTCAATCCCATAAAGTTTTTTTAAGGCAAATTCGCGCCATATCCTCCATGCTTCTTCTTTATCGTGGTCACGTTCTGCATCAGATTTTACAAAATCCATGGAATTAAGAAGAAAACCGCCAGAGCCGCAGGCCGGATCAAGTATTATCTGGTCAGTCTGCGGGTTTAACATCCTGACACAAAAACGAATTATCTCCCTTGGAGTAAAAAACTGCCCCATTTTTCCCTTAAAGAAATCCTCCATGAACGTTTCAAAAGCCACGCCCTTTACGTCCAAGTCTGTCTCGTTAAAGTTTATTCCCTGCAAATGTTCCACAACAGAATAAACGATTTGCGGTTCAAGCTGGATGTTTTCCTTGAAAACTTCGGGGTCTTTTTTTCGCGCTTTTTGGTATATGAAATTAACTCGTCCAAACACTTCGTTGAAATCTTCATGAGTGCCTATCTGAAATTTATATGGTTCGCCTTTTTTGGTCTCTTCCTTTTCATCCTGCAGTTTGCAGAAAAGCAGCTTGGATATTTCGTCAAATGCCGCTGTAGGCGCAAGCTTGCCGCCCTGCCATACAGTGTCTTTCGCCTTCTTCAAGGCGCGTATTAGGTCATCCTTTGAAACTTCATAGATTTCCCTTTCAGAATCGCCCTTTATGAACTTGTATTTTGGCGCTTGGCCATATTTAATAGGGATGTCTGCAACGACATTCTTCTCCCTTTCGCTTGGCTTGAATCCAGCAACGTCAAAAGCCGTTCTTGTTATGCCGGCAACCACTGAAGCGAAATTTGCCCTAAGGCTGTTAGCGTTTCCAAATGCCTGTTCAATCGCCTGCTTGAATTCGGCATCGGTTATGCCGTCTTTCTTACATTCCACAACAAGATAAGGTTTTTTACGTTCATTGTCTTCATATACTATAATATCAGCCTTATCTGTCGGGGTTCTTCTTGGTACAGTGACCTCAAAATCTATCCTTTCTTTTGGATAATTATAGTCTAAGACCAGTTCGGCAAAGTAGGATGCGCGGACTTTTTCTTCTGGATCCTTTAAATTAGCCTTAAATTGCCTGCATGCGAAATAAGTGACTTTGCTCTGGTCTTCTGATAATGCAATAATTCCTTTTTCAATTCCCCTTTTGATTTTCTCTGTGAAAACGGTTTCCTGTTCCTTATCGTTGCCCATATTTCCGCCATTTTTGTATCTATTTGAGCCTTTAAATACCTTTGCTGGGACCTCCCTGCCAAGCCGAGTTTTATTTCACGCTTGGCCTATGAACGCCGCGCCTTTCACTGAGAAGACTTTCCTGCCTTTCCGCTTCAGCGAGTTCTTCAGTTCCGTGTCGTTGGTTGCGATTATCGCATCTTCCATGATTCCGGCCATTTCCGCAACAGCGTCGTCAGCGCGGTTGCTTTCAGTGCTTTCAATAATGGGCTTGAGCCGCTCAAGGACCTTGAGGCCTATTGTCGCGTCCCTGCCCCTCTTTCCTTTGTTTTCTGCGATGTATTTCAGCTCGGATATCACGGGAGAGGGCACTATGACCTCAAAAGGCCCGTCTATGATAGGGATAAGGCACATTTTAATGTCTATCTTGTATTTCACCGCGGAGATGATGAAGCTTGTGTCAACTATGACTTGGTACATTATCCGAACAGCCTCTCAAGTATCTTTTGCTTGCTGAATTTTTCCATTTCCTCGTATCCCTGGCCGTACGCCAGATAATATATTGGGACGCCGAGCGCCTTTGAAACCGATATTACCGAGCCTCCCTTTGAGTCAAGGTCCAGCTTTGTCAAGATTATTCCCTGTATGCTTACGGCTTCATTGTATTCCTTCACGGCCTCGTAAATGGCGTTGCCGCTTATTGATTCCCCTATGAAAAGGCTCAGGTCCGGCTTTATCACCCTGGACATCTTCTGCAGCTCCTTCATCAGGTTCTTGTTCAGGTTCTGCCTTCCTGCGGTGTCGACCAGGACAACGTCAACATTGTTCGCCTGCGCGTGCTTCACGCCGTCAAACGTGACCGCGGTCGGGTCGGCCCCGTATCCGGATTTTATGACCTCAAACCCCACCTTGTCCCCGTGGTGCATAAGCTGCTCTATTGACGCCGCCCTGAACGTGTCTGCGGCGACCGCAATGACGTTCATTTTGTTTTTCTTCAGCATGAACGCGATTTTCGCAAGCGTTGTCGTCTTTCCGCTTCCGTTCAGCCCGAAAAGCAAAATCACATACGGCTTTTTCTGGGACGACTTTATCATTTGCACAAGGTCCGGCGGGTCAATCATGATGTTGCCAAGCGAGTCTTTCATGCTTTCCCTTATGAATTTCCCGATGGAGTTGCGCTCGACCTCCTTTCCCTCAAGGTCCTTCTTGAACCTTTCCTTTATCTGCTCGGCGACCTCGAACGCGACGTCAGCCTCAAGCAGGGACAGCTCAAGCCCCTCCATCGCCTCGTCCACGTATTTCCGGTCAAGGACAACCTTGCCGGTTATCCTTCCCTTTATCTCGTCAACTATGCCGAGCCTCGGCGCACTCCTTGCCTTCTGGTCCTGCGCCTTTGCAGCCTCGTGCATTTTCGGCATCCCGCGCTTCGGCATTTCTTTTGTTATGGTTGGCTCCTTTGCCTTGTGCTCAATATTGGGAGCTTCCTTTATCGGCTCGGGCTCCTCCTTTTTCGCAATATGTTCAGGCTTGAGCTCCTGCTCCGCCTTTTTTGAGAATAGCGATGCGACCGCGTTTATCTTTTCCTTCAGGAAATCAAGCATGTTCGTGCGAGCCCCTTGCTTCCTTCAGCAGGCCCACCAGCTCCTTCTCTATCCTCTTGACTTCCCCGTTCACGGCCTCCTGGTTCTTCCTTGCCGCATCTATGAGCTTTCCGACCTTCGCCAAGGCCTCTTCCGGCGGAATCATTGCGTAATATCCCGCGCCCATCGGCGCAATGACATTCCCGGTCTCCAGCTTCGCCTTCACCAGTATGCCGCCGCCCGCGTTTATTATGGCGTCCTTCCTGCCGCTCTTTATCTCGTTTACTCCGGCCTTTGCCGCCTCGAACTCCATTATGAGCTGTGCCATCCTTTCGGTGTTTTCCCTGAGGCCCCTTAGCCTGGCGTCAAGCGCACGCGCCCTTTCCTCCATCTCAAACGCCTTTTCGTCCATTATTCCACCTTCTTGACCTCGGTTATCTCAATCTTCGACCTCTTGACCCCGTTGTTTGAGCCGAAGAGGGACAGCGCGATGTGCTTCGCGTGCGACTCGTTCTTGCCCTCAACCTCCTTTTCGAAGCCCCTTTTCTCTTTTCCAAGCATGATGTTTCCTGTAACCTTGAATTTCATGTCATTTCACCTTTGCGCCATTTCCCATCTTCTTGTCCAAGGACAAAACGGAAAGATTTCCGTCTCTGTCCTCGGCCGCGAGGATCATCCCGTGGCTTTCAATTCCGAATATCCTTCTGGGCTCAAGATTAAAAAGGATTGCTATCTGCCTGCCGATGAGCTGTTCTGGAGTATAATACTTCTTTATGCCGGCCATCAGCGCCCTTTTCTCCTCCCCCGCGTTCACAACCAGCCTGAGCAGCTTCTCGCTGCCAGGCACCTCTTCCGCGCTCTCGACAGTCACTATCCTGATGTCAAGCTTCGCAAAATCGTCATACTTTATCAGGTCCATCTCTTCACCCAACATTCAGCGCGTCCTGGAGCCTTGATATCTCTATTCCCGAAGTCGCTTCGCCGACAACAAGGCCTTTCGAGTTTGCAAGCGCGCACGCGGAAACAAACATATTTCCCATGTTCGCAGTGGAAACCCCGCCCTTCACCTTCAGGATTGACTCAATCTGCTTTATCACATCCTCGGACGCATTGTTCTTGACCGCAAATCCCTTTTCCGTCGCCATGACCACGCTTCCCACAGTGCGGTATCCGTCAATGCTCATCGGGACGATTTCGATGCCGAGCCTGTCCTCCAGCATCTTTATTGTTGCCCTTGAAATGTCGTCGTTTATTATGCCGCCCTTTGAGTTCATGCAAAGGTTGTTTCCCCAGGCGTTGTGCCTCTCCCTCATATATATTATGTCAAGCCCCGTTGACTCCAGCGCCTTTTTCTCGGAGCTGTCTATGCTGTCCTCGACAATCAGGCTTCTGTTGTTCATGCAAAGGTAAATCCCGAGCAGGTTGCTTTCGCTGATGCGGGTTTCAATGACTTTTACATCGAGGTTTTCGCTGAGGCTTGAAACGAACGAGTTCGAGCTGCCCGGCGGAAGGATGGCAACATTGTCATTCGCTGCCGCAAAGAGGCCTATGAACGGATTGCCGTAATAGCTGACCCTGCCTATCATCACTTATCTTCCTTTTTTGCTGTTGGCTTATTCTGGGGCTTTTCCGCCTTTTTCTCTTCCTTCTTCGCCTCTTTTGGTTCCTCTTTCTTTTCAGCGGCCTTTTTCTCTTCCTTCTTTTCCGGCTTCGGCTGCTCCACCTTCTCGTCTATATGGTAAACAAAGGCGATGCTGTCCGTCTTTACGACCTTTATCTTCACCCTTCTTGGCGGCTTCTGTATGCCCCTTGCCCAAACTATCGCGTTCAGCTTGTTGCTGACCCTGACATTCTCGATGTCGGTTTTCGTATGCCTGACCACGAATGCCCTGATGATGCCTATCGCCTTCGGGGACCTCTTTCCCCTCGGCTTTTCGAACGCGTCCCTCAAATTGACCGTGTAAACCTTCTCTTCCATAAAAATCACTTCTTGCCTTTCTTCCCGAATTTATTCCTCTTCACGTAGTCCGTGCCAAGCTTTTCGGTCCTCCAGTGCCTCCTCTTCTTGCTTTGCCTGACCTTCATCTTCGTCTTTGCCACAACGAAGGTCGGGATGCCCCTGTTTGACCTATTCTTGCTTACCAGCCACATCTTCAGTTTGTTGCTTTTTATCCTTGACATTTTAATCGCCTACTTTCTCCTGAAACTTATGTTGACGTCTTTCCTTAGCGATGCGGACACGCTTTCCAATATCTTCACAAGCGCCCTGTCATCAACCCTCTGGCCTTTCTGGATGTAGAAAAGGGCGTACCTCAGCGCGGCCTCGTAGACCTTTTTGTCCCCGGCCTTCACGGTCATGAGCCTTTCATACGCTTCCTGCGCCATTCCGGCCTTCAGAAGCCTGGAAATCTGCCCTTCCTGCTGCGCTCCGTCCTTTCCTTCGTCATTCACTTCTTCGCCCCTTTTGCCGCACCCATTGCGGCGGAGTCAATGAACTTGAATCCTGCCGGCGTCAGAACCCTTCCCTTTCCGTTCTCGCCCTTTTTCAGCAGGCCTAATTTTTCCAGCTCCTGGAGGGCCACCCTGTTGGTTTTTCCGCCCGCGAGCCTGAAGTGCGCCGGCCTCACGCCCCGCCTCTTCTTGTCGCCGTATTCCCTCCTGAGCTTGTTGACTCCCATGTTGCTGTTTAAGTATATCTTCCTGAGTATGGACGCTGCCCTTATCCACCAGAACTCCCTCTGCTCCGGCGGCCTCTCGGCCTGGCTTCCAGTCTTTACGATTCCCACGAAAGACGGCTTCTTCAGCCCCATCTCCTTAAGCTTTCCCGCCGCCTCCCTTATCAGGGCATCGGCTTCAACATCATATGCTGTTACCACTCAATCACCTTTGGATGCTTCTGGCATTTGCCATGAAACATTTAAATACCTTCATCGCTGCCGCGAGGCAGCCCTCTTATGTTGCCAAGGCATGTTTTTAAATGCTTTCGCCTCATTGTCCGGTTATGGGCTTTATTGTCAAGCGCAGCCACATAAAGAAAAGGGTTGCGCTGCTTGCTGTGGGCATAATAGCGCTTTTCCTCATGTTCTTCGTCTTTGAGCCGTTCCTGGGCGAGCTGCTTATGCCGCTTGCAACGGCCGTCGTCGCAGTCTTTATTGCCATAGACATCGTGAACTTCATAAAATACAGGTCCTCGCGCGTTGAGAACACAGACCATGGCGTTGCGTTCTCAAAGGGCATAATAAACAAGACAACCGTCACTTATCCTTACAGCAAGATAACCGGCATAAGGCTGGACGTTTCCCTGGTTGACAGGCTTTTTGGCCTGAAGACCCTTATGGTTGACACTGCGGGCGAGGCCGGCATAGAGCTTGTCGTAAACGACCTTCCTGCCGGCGACTGCGAAAGATTCTGCAAGGAGCTGAACGACAGGATATCGTCGGTCAAGAAGGACCAGGACTGATTGCGTGATAACAATTCCGTCTGACGAAAAGCTCGTTGAGCTGGGCTTTGGCATCGAAAAGGGCGGCAAGCTTTTTTTGCACAATTTCGAGGCAGCCTACGCGATTGAGAAGAAATTTATGAAGCCCCTCAAGAAAAAGCTCATCTCGGAAAAGGGCGATTCTGCAAAATACCTTGTTTTCAAGGACCTGCGCGACAACGGCTACATATCCAGGCTTTCCCTTTCAGGGGATTTTTTCCGCGTGTACAGGAAAGGCTTCCGCAGGGGAGAAGACAGGACAATGTACCTGCTCAAGGTAATAACGGACAAATCAATCAGGATAAACGATGTTTTCAAGGACGCAATGGCCGCGGCCAAGATAAGGAAGGAATTGGTTTATGCCATCGTGGAAGGAAAAAGGATAACCTATATCTCGCTCTCAAGCAAAAGATTCCCATAGAAGCCAATAGCGCCACAGCGCCAAAAGTAGTTTTCTTTCCGCAGGAGCTTTCTTTTTCTAAAAGAAAGGGACTGCCTAATCCTCTTCCGAATCATTTATTTGGACGCTTGTCTTCCTCCTGAAATATTCGGCGTAAAGCCTCTCTTCGGTCGCCCGGTTTATCCTTGCCTGGCCGTGGCCCAAAAGCCCTCCGCCGAAGCTCTGCGGTATGTGCAAAAGCTCGTGTA
The DNA here is from genome assembly GCA_041500405.1 of Candidatus Micrarchaeia archaeon. Taxonomy (GTDB): domain Archaea; phylum Micrarchaeota; class Micrarchaeia; order Anstonellales; family J096; genus JAPLWW01. The sequence continues at coordinate 7,801 of JBGQMB010000031.1, forward strand.
TTATCGTTTTCGCCTTTTCCTTGTTGTCCAGCGCGTCGTAACGCTCATGTATCACTTCAATCACGTAAAAAGGGCCGGAAAGCTCAAGCGCGGCCTGCCATATCTTCGGGAAGCTCCAAATCCTCGCAATCGCCCTGCTCTTGCTCCCGAAGCTCCTCATCCCCATTATCCTTGAGGAGATTATGTTCTTCATGCCAAGCGTCCTTGCGACGTCATACGCAAGGTCCTCTATCTCGGGCGCCTTCTCGTACCTCATTTTAACTACCGTATTTCGAAAGGATTTCGTCCATTCTTTTTATGATCTCAAGGTACCTCAACTGCAGGGTCTGGAACTCCTGCTCCTCAGTCCCCTCGGACCGCATTATCTGCCTTTTCGCGTTCTTCACCTGGATCTGCGTGCTGATTGCCTCCCATTCCTTTATGCTCGCAATCACCATCTCCTTTTCGCTTGACGGCACCCAGATTCCCCTGTCCTTGATGATTATCTTCACCTCGTGTTCGTCGAGCTGCCCGGGCTTTATCCTGTTGTCCTGGGAAATGCACGCTATGCCGACCCTATTCATCATTTTCTCCAGCTCCTTGTGCAGGTACGGGATTTCAATCTCCTCGCCAACGCTTCCTGCCTCGACAGCGGCTTTCATTTTGTCCCTTTCCGCCTCAGGAAGCCTGTTCACTGTGTTGCTGAGAAGCGCGATTTCCAACGTGTTGTTCAAATAAAACGCGAATAGGTTGTTTTTCTCCATTATCTTTTCCCATATCGGGCCGGCCTTGCTCTTCAGCCCGTTCAAAAGCGCGTTCTTGTCAGCCCCTGCGATCTCGGACATCTGGTTCAGCTTCTTCGCAAACGGCAGGACAAAAACGTATCCGCCGGATTGGAGGTTCGCGATTGCCTTGTCGTATTCCTCCTTTGTTGCAACGCCGTCCACTTCCTTGCCGTTGTTCGCCTTCCTGAGCTCGTTGATGTACTCTATGTTCGAAAGGTTCTTCTTCAGCTTTATTATCCTTTCAGCGGCTTTTGCGTTTATTTCCATGGGACTGGCTCCTCGGCTTTGCTATGACATATGCTAATGCCATGACCAATGCAACCGCTATTAGAACGGTTAATATTTTAAATCCACTCTCCCTTGTCTCCTGCGCGAGCTGCGCCTCCGTCTTTCCGCTTTCAGGGCTCAATTCCAGGGTGCCCTGCCCCGTCGCCATCACGTAATGGCCCATATCGTCGATGTAGTTCGCGAGCGACGCCGAGCCTGCGGACGGCTGTCCCGTCCTGTTCAGGTAATACGCCTGCCCGGCAAACGCGTTCCCCCATTTTGACGTATAATCCGGTTTCAGCTCCGGCTTCATTTTCTCGCTTGACATGAAATACGAAAGTTCGTAGTATGACGCAAGGTACTCTCCCGCTATAAACAGCCTTCTTGCCCTTTCGACGTCATCGCCGTAATATGAGACATTGTACAGCGCGGGCTGGAGCGCGGATTTCAATACCTCGGTGTTGAGGCTGTTTCCGCTTTCGGAATCATTGTAAAGCGTTTCTGCAAGCGTGCACCAAAGAAGCGCCTGCTCCAGCGCGTATGCGTTCTCGAATTGCGTGGATGAGATATTGCTTTCAGTGTCAAACGCAAGCTCGTTCGCCCTTTCAAAGCGCGATGACGCCCCGGCATAAAGCTCGTACGTTCCGTAAGTCGGTGTGAACGCATTGAACCTATCAATGCACTCATCCGCCTCCGCCCTGTCAATCGGCCTTTTCTCCGCAATCCTGTTGAATGCCCTTATGTTCTCAAGGTTCAGGAAAAGGTAGTTCGCCGCCGTATAATGGTATCCCATTTCACTCAAGGCAACGCTTTTGTTGAACGACTCCGCATATTTTTCCTTAAGCCCGTCCGGCATCCTTGTCTCCGCCATCTGGGCATCAAAATCGTCTATCATCCATGCGTAATATTTTGCCAGCCAGCTGGCATTGTACGGGCAGGTCTCGTTTATCTCTTTAGGGGTTTCAACAAGGTATCCGATGTCGAACTTCGGCGCATTTCCGGTGTCAATGAATGTCCTTGCGTCGCCCAGCGTGTTCACGAAAATGACATTGAAGCCGGAACCGTTCAATTTTGAAAGCGCATAATAATCATATATTGTCGCGGGATTCACGAGAAAATATTTGTAGCTGCTGTCTTTTGCCGCCCTTGCCTTTTCATACTCCCCGCCGACAGGGTAGATGTTTCCGTTTTCGTCTATTTCCCCGCTTGCTATCAGGTCGTTGGGGAACGCTTTTCCGGAAAGCACGGAATAATAGAACAGGTAGAACTGCAGGCCCCCTGAAGGGCCCTCTATCTTTACCTCGTCCTGCCCGAAGCTTATCGTGGAGCGGCACGTCTCGCCCGCCCTTTCGCTGGCAAGCGTGTAGGCGTTTATCATTGAGTTTATGGCGTTCTGGTCAAAGGAAGGCGGAAGCATAAGGCTTATGCCGTCGCCCTTTCCGGGCTCGCAGTTTATGTTG
>JBGQMB010000032.1:0-10084 GCA_041500405.1 Candidatus Micrarchaeia archaeon
ATAGCGAGAAGATGCTGCGCACAATGGAGGAATTCGAGGTTGCCTCAAAGCTTGACATCAGCAAGGTCAAGGACAACAGGGCAGAGCGCAAGAACGCGGTCGCGTTCATGCTTTCGACAGGAAAACAAGGCATGCGCTGGACAGCGCCTTTTCTTGACATGCTCCTGTACTATCAGATTTACCACGACTGGAACCAGGTTGGAACGCTTGCGAACGACGCAAAAGGAGCCGCTTATCTCAAGCCCTATATAGAGGAATGGGTGGCAAGGGGCTTCATACCGGAAGACTACAAGTTCACCTACCAGCCAGGCGCAAAGCCGGCAACAGACAACGTCAAGCGCTTTTTGAAGGCCCTCGAAGGCGGAATGGACGCGCTTGCAATCCACAACGCGGTTTTTGAGTTTTCCAAGGCAAACAGCGTCGAGCCGAAAACAATATTCCGCGAGCTTTACGACGCGCTGCTCGGCAAGGAGCGCGGGCCAAGGCTCGGAAAGCTCATATGCGCGATAGGCATCGACAAAATCAAGCGTGACATGCCATGATAATATCGCTTGCGCAAGAATGGGACAAGGCGCTTGAGGAATGCGTAAATGCCATTAAGGCAGGCAGGCTCATCGTCTATCCTACGGACACCGTTTATGGCCTGGGCGGAAACGCGCTGGACAAAGGCGTTGTTGAAAAGGTCTGCAAGGCAAAGAACAGGGGCAAGTCCGCGTCCTTTTCAGTGATGATACCAAACCTTGAGATGCTGCTGAAATATTTCGATGTTACTGACGCTGAAAGGGACCTGATGGTCAACAGCCTGCCCGGCCCTTTCACGTTCATACTCAAGGCAAAAATCACCATGCCGGTGCAAAGCGAAAACAAGACTGTAGGGGTAAGGATACCGAACCACATCTTCATGAGAAGGGTGTGCTTTGAGTCCGGAGTTCCAATAATAACGACGTCCGCGAACCTGCACGGAAATCCCGCGCCAACCAAGTTCTCGGATGTGCCAAAAGAGATAATCAACGCCGCGGAGGTTGCGGTTGACGGCGGGGAAACAATGCTCAAGGGGCCTTCAACAGTCGTCAACCTTAAGGAAAAAAGGATTGAAAGGAAAGGCGTTGCGGATTTCCAGTTCTGACTATCTTATCAGCTTTGTCCCGCAGATGCTGTCTTCCTCAAGGTACATTGAAATGAACAGCTTGTAATATCCGAGGTACGGAATCTTGAATACAATCCTTCCCTTGGCCTGGTTCGGGCTGACAGGCGAATTGAACATGCCTATTGAGTCCAGATAGAACTGGATGTCAAACACGTTGTTGTTGTCCCCTTTTGTAAGGATATAAGTCTCGTTTCCGGCATTTATCTTAACGACAGCCCTGTGCACTATGTCCCCGTAAAGCGAGAAAAGGTCTGTTTTCTTTGGCGCGTAAATGATGGTGTCGCTTGACCTGTCTGCCTGGACATTGACAGTCTGGTTCCTGTATGAAAGGGAAACGACGCACGGCTCTGCGGAAAGCACATCGGAGCTTGACGTGCTTGCCCTGTAGCACCTGCCGTAATTGAAAATAAACTCCCCCCTGCGCTCTGAAAACAGCGCCGGATTGCTGTAGAAAAGATTGCACGTTTCATTGTCATCAGCGTTCATACAATGGCTGTAAATGGAGCCGTTCACTTCCATCGTTTCATTTCCAAAATAAACAGTGGGGTTGCGGAACAAGGCCTGCGCGCCGGAATAGCTTGCAGCTATTTTATTTCCCGTGTAGCTTTGCTCGCCCTTGACTATTATCATGTCCCCCCTGCTCAGGTCAGGAACCATGGAACAGGAGACAACCGCGCTTATGGGCGTCGGCGTTGAAAGCGCGAACTGCAGCGCAAACCAGGCAACAATCGCAACCACAACAGTGGCAGCAATGTCCTTCAGCTCCGCCTTCCAGCCATTCTTCCTGATGCCCTCCGAAAGCTCGACCAAAACCATCAAAACAATGGCAACCGCGGTAAGGAACCCGAAGATTGCGCTCTTTGTGAGCAGATAAAGCAGAAGCAGGAAGGCGGCAAGGCCAACCTGAAAATAGGAGTTCTGCAGAAGCGCAACCAGTTTTTGATCCATCTTATTCAGCTTTCTTCACAGCTTCCTTTAGAGAGCCTATATCTCTCCTTATGTCATCTATCGTGTCAAGAAGCGCGGTCATGGCCTTGTGGTCTCCAGTAGTCTTTACCACTACCTTCGGAAAGCTCGCAAGCGGATGCTCCCAAACGTATCCGGCGAATTCGATGTCATGCCTCTGGTTCAAATAGTGAACAAGCATCTCCGGGACTGTCGGGTCCTTCTTCTTTATGAGCAGCTCAACTTCGTTCTTTGTGTTGCTGACGATACTTATCTCCATCATTTCCACCTTGCAAATGGGGGTGGCATGGAAGTATTTATAAACATTTTAGGTCAAAATTGGCTTGTGAAGAAGCTAATCATCGTTATAGACATCGATGACGACCTCGGCAAGAAGGCCAAAATTGCCGGTCCGGTCATAGGCAGGGAGGAGAATCTCTCCGCCGCAATCAGCCTTGCCATAGCGGATCCGGAGGACCCGGACGCGAACGTGATATTCAAGGCAATCTCCGTCTATGACAGGATGAAGAAAGAGAACGAGGACGTTGAGATAGTCTCCCTTACCGGAGACCAGAAACTGGGAATAACGGCAACATCCAAGATATCCAGGCAGCTGGACAGGGTCCTTGCGGACATTCCGGCGACATCCTGCTTCCTTATAACAGACGGGGCAAGCGACGAGAGCGTTTTGCCTGTCATTCAGAGCAGGCTGAAGGTGGACGGCATCCACAATATCTACATCAAGCAGGCCAGGGAGCTTGAAAAGACCTATTTTGTCATCATTGAGAAGCTCAGGGACCCGACGTACGCCAAGATACTGCTTGGGGGGCCGGCTATCATCCTTCTTGCGATATCGCTTATGTACCTCCTGTCCCTGCCATGGCAGCTGATGGGCCTTTTGCTTGGCGTCATCCTTTTGGTTTACGGCTTCGGGCTTAACCATTATGCGGAAAGGATAAAGCACGCAATTGAGATAAAGAAGAACCGTTCGCTAAACTACGCGGTGTGGATAATCCTGTTCATGCTCACTGCGATAGGCGCAATGACGGTAAGCGCTGCATTCACGCAGGCGCAGGGCCTTGGATACACGGGCATAGAGGTCTGGGCATATGCCGCCGACGTCACATTGAACATCCTGCTGTTCATGGCGCTGATTCTCGCATTTGCGAAGTTCGTTGACTCGTATTTCAAGAAGAGCGGCATAAATCAGATTGCGGCAATCAGCATGACCGTAAGGGGGCTTACGCTTTTCCTTATAGCGAAGATTTGCGCGCAATGGATAATGAACAGCCCGTCCGGGCTGCTCAGCCTCCAGTACGTTTCATTCGGCACGTTCCTTGAGACGAGCCTTGCGATAGCGGTTGCGTCCTATATAATAGCAAAGTACCTTGACAACATAAAGGCGGACCTGCTCATGACGTCCATAGAAGGCGGGGCAAACGTGATGTCGGAGGACGGGAGCATGATAGGCGCGAGCGTGGGAGTGGACCCCAAGGAGCAGACCATGATAGTCAAGACCCAGCTCAACAGGATAACGAAGATACCGATAGACAAGGTCCTTTCGATTTCGCCGAACAACGACATAATAGTTGAGGAATGACCCTTTGGGCTTTTTCAAAAAAAGCCCAGCTGAAACTTTTTCAAAAAGCTTCTGGTTCAACGAAAAGAAAACTATGGATGGCGCTGTGGCGCTATTTTTAAACAGTTGCTGACACAACAAAGCCATGCAGGAAAGGAAGGGCTTGCTCAGGCGCACACTTGAGAAGATGCGCATAATAAAACGCATCAAGGAGCCTGCGCCAAGCGAAAAACCGCATATTTCCGAAGAAGAGCAGAAAAGGCTCAACAACGAACTGCTGGAAGCCGCAGAGAATGGCTACAACGAAGAAATAAGCCGGCTGCTCAAAAAAGGCGCAAACCTCGAGGCAAAGAACAGCGACGGCTGGACTGCGCTCATGCATGCCGCAGCGTACGGACACGCCCCAGCCTGCGCCTTATTGCTTGAAAAAGGCGCAAACATAGAGGCAAAGGACAAAGACGGCTGGACCGCGCTCATGTTTGCCGCATACTGCGGACGCACCCCAACCTGCGCTTTGCTGATTGAAAAAGGCGCAGATGTGAACGCGAAGATTGAAAAAGGAGATTATAAAGGCAAGACCGCGTCCTCAATCGCCGAAGCAAACGACAAAAGGGAAACGGCCGCATTCCTCAAGTCCATTAAAATATTGCAGGGCTGGATTGGCAATAACGGGATGCAGGATTTCCTTGCTGATTTTAGGGCATGCCTAGGAAAATAGCGTTTTTTAAACCGTTCTTCACACAATAACCCATATGGCGCAGCTAAAGGGAATGGCACCAAGGAATATGCCCAGCGCAAAGCTGTCCCACAAGCCAGAAGGCAACGTTCCAAAAAGGCCCACCGAGGAGTCGCAGACTGAGCTCAACCTCAGATTGCTGGGCGAGGTCCAGTACGAGCTCAAAAAGGTGAGCCCAAGCCATGGTGATTTATTTGACTATATCACCGATCTTGCAATCGTCGACTTGAAGAACTTTGCCGCAATGGCGCGCATAAGGCTGCTGCTGAAAAAGGGCGCGGACGTCAATGCAAAAGACGGGAACCGCAGGACGCCGCTCATGCATGCGGCTCAGGGGGGCCATGATGCATTGTGCAGGCTGCTGATCAAGAAAGGCGCAGACATAGACGCAAGGGACGACGGCAACGAGACTGCGCTGATGAAGGCCGCGATGTGCGGCCACTCGAAAATCTGTGCCCTGCTGATAAGGAGCGGCGCAAGCATGGGCTTTGTGAACAGCCTCGGCAACAGCGCATTGAAGCTCGCAATGCTGAATAACCGTTCCAAGGTCGTGAAAGTGATGCTAAAGGCGGTTTTTGGGAATAAGATAGGCAGCGCATTGCTGTACAATTTGAAAAAATGCATCTCACTTTGACAGAATCATTTTTGCGAAAAAGAACCTCTGAATTGTGCCTATGAACGCGACAATCGCCAATATCCAAAGCCCTGCGCTTATCGTGCTGTATCCGTAAACCATCGGATAGAATATCGCGGCCAACATCGCCAGCATCACTATTATTAGCCTTTCAGCCCTTTCTCCGATTGACGGCCAGTCCATGTTGCCGAGCGGCTTAATCATCTCCGCCCTTGCCTTTGCGTAGCTCACCATGAAGCTTGCAGAAACCGCAACAAACGCCTCAACCGCGTAGCCTGAAAGCGCAAAGCCCAATAATATAAAGAACTCCTGCACCCTATCTGTTACGGCGTCAAAGTACGAGCCAAACGACGTCTTTTTGTTGTTTGCCTTGGCTATCGCGCCGTCAAGGTTGTCTACAACGGACGAAAGGATTACGAAAACAAGCGCAAGCGGATAGTCCTTTGCAAAAACAAGATAGCCGGCGATTGCGCAAAGAGGGTACGTGAGCGCGGTTACAAAATTTGGGTCAAGGAACGAAAGCGACCTCCCTATCGGGAAAAAAGCCTTCTCATTCAGCCAGTCCCTGAGCTTGCCTGATATCATAGTTCTGGTGTTCTGGCAAAAGGTTTAAATTGCATGGTGCCGACAGATAGGCATGGAAACAAAACACGTCGGGTATCTGCTGATAGTGGTAGCCTTGCTGATAGGGTTCATAACGTTCATATTCAACAGCGCGCTTACAGAGATAGTCAGCACATCCTGTTCGCACGGGCCCACTTGCCCGATGTGGGGAACCATAGACGCGCAGACGATGGTTGCGCTCGGAATAACCGCATTCATACTCCTTGTCGGGGTTTATCTTGCCTTTTTCTTCAAGGCAGGCGCAGCCGTGCCCATGCAGAAGCCGACAAAGGAGCAGTTTGCAGGCGCCATGAAGCTGCTTTCGCAGGACGAGAGGGCGATAGTGGAGAAGCTTATAGAGCACGAGGGCGCGATGTTCCAGTCTGATTTGGTTGATAAGACAGGCATGCAGAAGGTCAAGGTCACAAGGCTCTTGGACAGGCTTGAAGGGTTGAAGCTCATAGAGCGCAAGAGAAGGGGCATGACCAACGTTGTAATCCTAAAGGCGCCCCAGCACAAGGCCTGAAACCAGTTTGGCACAAATCCTTATATGCAGTTTCGCCTGTGAAACCAGTTTCATACAATATTTAATATGCCGTTTCAGCCGCAAGCAAGGCATGGAACAAAAAAACGGGTGCTGCGAAACAGGGAAGGATAGCGGCCTTGGGAAAGGCAGTGAAGGAAAGAAACCAAATGGCCTGCTTGAAGGCGTAATATACGGCTTGATTCCGCATATGGGATGCATTGCGTTCATATTGCTTGCGATATTGGGCGCAACGACAATGAGCGCACTGTTCCAGCCGCTGCTTATGAACAGGAACCTCTTTTATGGGCTGATACTGCTGTCGTTCGCATTTGCAACGCTTTCGGCAATCATCTACCTAAACAAGAGGGGACTGCTTTCAGCCCAAGGGATAGCAAAGGCCAAGGGATACCTGTCAGTGTTGTACGGAACCACAATCGGGGTCAATCTCCTGTTTTTCTTTGTGGTATTCCCGATATTGGCGAATGCGGTGCCGAGCGGACAGCTCAACCAGGCCATCAGCGCCGATGTGTGCCCGCTGAACTCAACGTCGGAATGCAGCCAGACAGCGCAACTGAGCACATTGGTCATCAAGGTCGACATCCCCTGTTCCGGCCATGCGCCTTTGATAACAACGGAGCTATACAAGCTGAGTGGCGTAAGGAACGTGAAATTCACCCCCACGAACCAGTTCACGGTGTCATATGACCCGTCGGTAACCACCAAGGACGGCATACTAAGCCTCGGGATATTTAAGACTTATCCCGCAAAAGACATCGGGGGGCAACAATGAAAAAGGCAAGATTATTTATAACGGGGATGGACTGCACAGCATGCGCGACGGCCATCGAAAACGCAGTTGGAAAGCAGAAGGGCATTGTTTCCATTGGCGTGAATTCCGTAACCGGCAGGGCCGTTGTAGAGCTTGACGAAACGAAAATCCAAATCAAGGACATAATAAAGATAATAAAGGGCCTTGGCTACAAGGCATCCGAGGCGGCAACGTGATGGCACATATAATGATATTTAGGATTTATCCTAAAATATACGGTGGGGGAGCACAATGAAAACATCAAGGTTACTTATATCCGGCATGCACTGCGCCTCATGCGCAAGCAACATCCAGTCGTCCCTTGAGAGGGAAGAAGGAATGAAGTCGTTCAAGATAAGCTTCACTGAGGGAAAGGCCCTGGCGGAGTTTGACGAAAAGAGCATAACGGAAGAGGAGATAATGAAAAAGGTCGAGGACCTCGGCTACTGGGCCACGGCGGAAGAGGAAATCCTGGAAAAGGAAAAGGAGCAGAAGGCAAAGGAAACCAAGAAAATAGGCGACATGTTCCTTTTGTCATTGCTTTTCTCGCTTCCTGCATTCATAATCGCAATGCCTTTGGCATGGATGGGAATGGAGATTCCCTATGCCCCATACGTCCTTTTCGCGCTTGCAACGCCCGTGCAATTCGTCGCCGGATTCAGGTTCTACAGGGGCGCGTTCTATGCGCTGAAATCTTTAAGCGCCAACATGGACACGCTCATAGCGGTTGGAACGTCGGCCGCCTATTTCTACAGCGCCGCAGTCCTTCTTCTGGGAATGGAGCTGTCCAGCAACATCTATTTTGAGACGTCATCGCTTATCATAACAATAGTGCTGTTCGGCAACTGGCTTGAAGCCGTTGCAAAGGGAAAGGCGTCAGAGGCGATAACAAAGCTGGCCCAGCTCCGGCCGGCAATGGCAATAGTGAAAAGGAACGGCAAGGACGAGGAGATGCCGGCTGAAAAAATCAAGGCCAGGGACATTGTGATTGTCAAGCCAGGGCAGAAAATACCCGTGGACGGCATTGTCACGGAGGGCCTTTCCTATGTTGACGAGTCCATGGTCACCGGCGAAAGCATGCCTGTCAGAAAAGTGGAGGGAAGCGCAGTCATAGGCGGCACCTTGAACGGGTCCGGCTATATCGAGTTCGAGGCGACAAAGGTCGGCAAGGACACTATATTAAACCAGATAATACGGCTGGTCGAGGACGCGCAGACCAGCAAGGCGCCGATACAAAGGCTTGCGGACAAGGTCAGCGGAATATTTGCAATTGCTGTCATTGCGATTGCGGTAATCGCGTTCTGCGTCTGGCATTATGTATTGGGCCAGAGCTTTGCGTTTTCAATCGGCATATTCGTCGCAATCCTGGTGATTGCGTGCCCGTGCGCGCTGGGCCTTGCAACGCCTACCGCAATACTTGTCGGAAGCGGAGTGGGCGCAAGGGACGGCATACTGTTCAAGAGCGCAAGGGCGCTGGAGAACGCGCACAAGGTGACAACCGTTGTTTTCGACAAGACAGGGACGCTTACGACCGGCAGGATAGTGGTAACTGACATAGTGCCGCTTGACAAGAAGCTTTCAAGCAAGGACGTGCTTGACCTTGCCGCAATCGCGGAAAGCAAGTCCGAGCATCCGCTCGCAAAATCAATAATGGAAAGGGCGGCGATGAGCGGCATAACGGTGGAAAAGCCTATGTCATTCGAGTCCATGCCGGGCAAGGGCATTGTCGCGGCTTACAAGGGAAAAAACATAACGGCAGGCAGCATTGTGCTGCTGAAGGAGCGCAAAATCGGCTTCACCCAGGACGACGAGAACGCGATACTTGCGATAGAAAGGGAGGGCAAGACCGCGATACTTATAGGATATGGAAGGAAGCTCGCAGGCATAGTCGGGGTTGCGGACGAGGTGCGGGACGACGCAATAATGGCGGTTTCCGAACTGAAGGCGATGGGCAAGGAAATAACAATGATGACTGGAGACAATGAAAGGGTCGCAAATGCGGTTGCAGCCAAGCTCGGCATAGGCACGGTCATATCCAGCGTCCTGCCGCAGGAAAAGGAGGCGGAGATAGCAAAGCTCCAGCAGAGCGGCCGCATTGTAGCCATGGTCGGGGACGGCGTCAACGACGCGCCCGCATTGGCGAAAGCGGATATCGGCATAGCGATGGGCTCTGCCACCGATGTCGCGCTTGAGGCTGGCGAGATAGTCCTTGTAAGAAACGATGTGAAGGACATCGCCGCGGCATTTGACCTTAGCAAATACGTTTTAAGCAAAATAAAGCAGAACCTGTTCTGGGCGTTTTTCTACAACAGCATAGGCATACCGATTGCCGCCGGAATCCTTTTCTATCCGCTCGGGTTCCTGCTTAACCCCATGATAGGGGCTGCAACAATGGCATTCAGCTCGCTGTCCGTGGTAACCAACGCGCTTCTCATGAGGCGTTATAAAAGAGGAAAGGGCGCCAAGCCCGCTTCCCCAATCTGACGCGCATGTCCCCAGGGGCGCTTAGCCAGTTTCTTAAATTGACGTCTTGGAAAACAGGTATGACGCCACGCCAAGCGATGCCACAAGCGAAACCCCTACAACAGCCGCATCAAGCATCAGCGGGAAACTGCCCTGGCCTATCAGCAGGAATCTCAGCCCGTCAACGGCATAGCTTATCGGGTTAAGCTGGCTCAATGTACTTAGCCAACTGGGCATCTGGTCCATCGGGAAAAGCGCGTTTGAAAGGAAGAACAGCGGCATTATCAGCAGGTTCATTATCAGCTGGAATGTCTCAACCTCCTGGACAACCGACGCTATCGCGATTCCAACCGCAACAAGGAAGCATAAAAACGCCACCATCAGCGCAAGCATGCCCGCAAGATGCAGGACAGAAGGGATTTGGATTCCCGTTATCAGTATGCCCAATATCAAAATCACGATTCCCTGCAATATCGCTGTCGTCGCCCCGCCGAGCGTCCTGCCTATGACGATTGTTTCGCGGCTTGCAGGCGCGACCAGCATCTCCTTCAAAAACCCGAACTCGCGGTCCCATATTATGGATATGCCCGAGAAAATCGAAGTAAAAAGAAGGCTCATTGCCAGTATTCCCGGAAGTATGAAC
>JBGQMB010000033.1:0-8835 GCA_041500405.1 Candidatus Micrarchaeia archaeon
ACAACAACGGCTGGACCCCGCTCATGCATACTGCAAGGCACGGACTTATCCAAACCTGCGGCGTTCTAATAAAAAAAGGCCCGGATGTGAATGCGAAGGCTGAAAAAGGAGGATGGAAAGGCATGACCGCGTCCTCAATCGCAGAAAGAAACGGCTATATGGAAATAGCCGCGTTCCTTATGCTCATGGAATGGCTTGCGGACATAACCGGAAACGCGTTCATGAAGCCGTTCGCCGAGTGCACAGCCTGATTAGCCCCTTTCTTTTGGAAAAAGAAAGCCGTCTACGGGAAAGAAAACCATGTTAGGCGCTGCTGCGCTATTTTTAATCCCTTGCCGCACGATATAGGCATGCCAGAAATGAAGCTGGGAAAGACGTTTTATGCGGCCAACAGGAAGGCCTGGCGCGCGTGGCTCGCAAAAAACCATGCAAGGAAGAAGGAAGCCTGGCTAATATATTATAGGAAATCGTCAGGCAAGCCGAGGATACCTTACAACGACGCTGTGGAAGAGGCGCTGTGCTTCGGGTGGATAGACAGCATAGTGAAAAAGATTGACAGCGAGAAATTCGCACAGAGATTTTCGCCAAGAAGGCACAGCAGCGGTCTTTCGCAGTTGAACAAGGAAAGGATACGGAAGATGATTCTGGAAAAAAAGATGACAAAGGCCGGGCTCGGCGCGGTTTCACACGCCTTCAAGGAAACCGAAGAGTTCGTATTTCCAAAAAGGATATTGGCGGCAATAAGGAAGGACAGGAAAGCGTGGGAGAACTTTCAAAAGCTGCCGGAAAGCTACAAGCGGATACGGATTGCGTACACCGAAGGCAGGATGCGCCAGGGCGGGGAAATGTTCAGGAAAAGCCTGCGGCATTTCATAAGGATGACCGCAAAGGGAAAAAGGTTCGGATTTGTGAGGGAATGGGCCCAAAAGCCGGCACTGACTGATTTTTAACCCTTTTTGTCCATAAGATAAAACATGCCACAACTGCACAAGGAAAAGAGGCACGTCCATTTCAGGAAAAGGGCGATGCGGCTTCTTGAGTCCGGGAAAAGGTCGATAAGGCGGATGCTGATGTCAAAAAAACACCGCGAAAAGATCGACAGCAAGCTCAATCTTGTGTTCAGCCAGGGAAATTATCACGAAATCGCGCGCCTAGTGAAGGCCGGCGCGGACGTGAACATGAGGACAGCGAGGGGCTCGACGCTGCTGATGACGGGCGCATACTGGAACTATATGGACCTGTGCAAGCTCCTGCTGGAGCGCGGCGCGGACGTGAACGCCAAAGACATTGAGGGAAAAACCGCGCTTATGAGGGCGGCAAAGAATGGCCATCTTGAGATGTGCAAGCTCCTGCTGGACCATGGCGCAAGCCCGCACGCAAGGGACCTAAAGGGCAGGACCCCGCTCGGGTACGCCATGGAGGGAAACCGCACGAAGACACTGGAGTTCCTCAAGCACTGGCGCCATGCGTAGCGCCGCAGGGCGTTTTGATGCAAACACGTTTCTATATATTTTGACACAAAAAAACGAAAACTTTAAAAAAACGATGACCGACACCTTATCACTCCTTATATAAGTGTAAGGGGACTGGTCGCCTTGCCAGCGTTCGGGGGGACGCTGGCAACTTTTACTCCTCTTAGAAAAAGCCATGCACCTGGCCCAAACGATGCCTTTAAAATGTTTTCAATAGAAAAGGAACAAAAAGGTGTGACACCATGGACATAAAAAATCCCCTAGTCGTTGACTCGAAGGAACATCTCTCAAAAGTCATGGAGACAATGGTAAAGACCGGGCTTCCGGTGACCGTAACGGAAAACGGAAAATACGTGGGCATGATTGATGACCGGCATTTGAGCTTCGGCATCAGGCACCCCGAAGGCACAACCGCGGGCATGGCAATGGTCAATGCCCCGACTGTGGACACATCAGAGACTAACGATGTGGAAACGCTGATAAAGAAGTTCCTGGCCGGCAGGTTCAAGGGGCTTGCAGTGATTGACAGCAGGAAAAAAGTCCAGGGCCTGATAACAAAGGCGGACCTCATAAAGGAGCTAATCGCAAGGCGCATGATACCGAACGTCTCGGTGTCAGCAGTCATGGTCACCCCGGTTTACACCGTGGACATAAAAGAGAGGCTAGGCACAGTCAAGAGCCTCATGAAAGAGCTCAGGACAAAGAGGCTTATAGCGGTTGACAGGGGCAAAGTGAAGGGCGTAATATCGGCCTTTGACTTCCTCTTATTGCTGGAAAGGCCAAGGCCAGGCAAGGACACGCAGTTCAAGACAACCATAAACAGCGGGGACAGCATAGAGATAAGCCAGCTCATAAGGGGGACGTCCGTAATGGTCGGCGCGTCTGACATGCTGCCGATTGTGGCCTCGGAGATAGCGCGCAACAACAGCGCATACGCCGTTGTCGTGAACCGCGACAGCCAGCCCATAGGCATAATCCCGTCAGTGGATCTGCTCAAGCTTGTGCTGAAAATCTCGGCGCCGGAACCGTCCGTCTTCGTAAGCGGGCTGAATGGGGAGGACCTGTTTTACCACGACGACGCAAAGAACCTGCTTGCAAAGGCGATGGCAAAGTTCAGCCATGCTTTCAGCATAGACCACATAGACGTGAGGGTAAAGAAGAACAAATCCTCATACGTCATCCACGCAAGGGTCGGCGTTGACGGCCACACAATCAACATGCAGGCCGAGTCCCACTCCGTCATGGAGGGATTCATCGCGCTTGTCAGCGAGTTCGAGAGCATACTCAGGAAGATGCACAGCAAGAAAAAGAATAAAAGCTTTAGCCACGATATAACGCTCGAGGGGGCTGACTTCATATGAAAGCGCAGACATCGATTGAGTCGCTGATGATAATAGGGTTCGCGATACTGCTTTTCATACCGCTGCTGATGCTCATTTACATCCAGTCGTCCAATTCGTCCTATTCCGTGAACGTCATGGAGGTCAATGCCGCGCTTTCGCAGCTTTCCACGTCATCGTCAATGATAAACAGCGGCTCCGAGAACTCCGTGATATTCGCCAAGGTGAGCATACCCGGCACAATAGAATATGTTGACGCGAGGCAGCTGTGCAACAAGGGTAAATGCATAACCGAGTTCGTGGCGCACCTCAAGGACGGAACGGAAATGACGCAGGTCACAACGGGAAAAGCCGTGATAGACGGAGACAGGCTCTCCCCGGGCATATATTACCTGAAGATAGAGGCAGTGTCCGGCGGAATCGCCAATATTTCAATCTACGGATGATCAGAAAGGTATCGGAAGTATTATTCCGACCCATTTCATTATGAACACGGTCACCTTTGACAGCAACGAGTTCCTTTTCTTGATTATCTTCAGCAGGGGCTCGAACTGCTCCCTCTCTTCCGGGCCGAGCTTGCTTTCCGTCTCCTTGATGTGCTTCTTGCCGTCTATGTAGGAGACCTCCTTCTGCTTGCCTATTTGATTATTAGCTTGCGCGTACCAGGGCGGCAAGGACGATTTCCTCTTCATTATCGTTGATATGAAGTCCCCTGTCCTGACATTCCTTCTTTTGCCTGTCTTGAACGCCTCCATCCATGGAATGTCCCTCGCCTCCTCGACGATTGCCTTGAGGTCCGATGACGCGTATCCCTCCGTCGCAAGCGCAAGCCTGAACCAAGGTATGTGCTTTTCTGCCGGCACCTTCTTTGCATGCAGTTTCAATATGCTTCTCCTGCTTGCCAGGTCCGGCTCTGGAATGTAAAGCGACTTGTTGAACCTGCCGCTTCGCCTCATGGCCGGGTCCACGTCCCAAGGCGCGTTGGTCGCCGCCAAAATGAGGACGTTCTCGTTGTTTGCCTCTATGCCGTCCATCTCGTAAAGCATCTGGTTGACTGCCATCTTCAGGCTTTGGCTTCCGCCGGGCCCGCTCTGCTGGTCCCTCCTGCTTCCGATTGCCTCGACCTCGTCGAAGAACAGGATGCACGGCGGGTTCTTCCTTGAGGTCTCGAATGCCTTGTGGATGTTCTTTTCCGTGTTTCCAACATACATGTCAAGCAGGTCGCTGAGCTTCGCGTTTATGAAATTGGCCTTGCTTTCCCCTGCCGCTGCCTTGACGATGTATGTTTTTCCGCATCCGGGAGGCCCGTAAAGCATGATTCCCCCGCCGCCCAGCTTTCCGTAAGCCTTCGCAAGCTCCGGGTTCGCAAGCGGATAGACAATGGCCTTCCTTATGTCCTCCTTTGTCTTGTCCATGCCAGCTACGTCCAGGAAGTTCATCTTGGGCGTCTCAATCATCCTTATGCTTGCGCCGGCCTTGTTTTCTCCGCCCTCGCCGCCCCCTCCCCCTTCCTGCTTTGACTTTGCCGCATCAAGGTGGGATTTGGCCTCAGTGAAATTCGGCTTGAGGTCAAGCGCCTTCTTGTAGTCCTCTATCGCGCTTTCAACATCCCCGGAATACTCGTAGGATATGCCCCTCAGATGGAACGCCTCTGCGAAATCCGGCTTGAGCTCTACGACCTTTGCGAAGTCCTCTATCGCCTTCTCGTACTGCTCCAAAGAGGCGTAGCAAAGGCCCCTGTTGTAATACGCCTTCATGTAATTGGGGTTGAGCAGCGCCGCCTTGTCGTAGTCCTTTATCGCGCCCATGTAGTCCTGCTTCCTGTAATAGCAGTCCCCCCTATTATTGTAAATCGTAGGGTTCTTGGGGTCGTACTCCGTAGCCTTTGCGTAGTCATCAATGGCCTTGTCATATTCCTTCAGCTTGTAGTATGTCAGCGCCCTGCTGAAATATGCCTCGGAAAAAAGCGGGTTGAGCAGTACCGCCATGTTGAAGTTTTCGAGCGCCTTGTCGTAATTGTCCTTGTCAATATACTCTATGCCCATCTCGTAATACTTTTTGGCATCCTCAATGCTGGTGATTTTGCCAGTTCCAACCGCGCACATATGTGATCTTTTTTGGGTGAAAGGCTTTTATATGTTATTGCTATCAAGCAATAGTGGTGGTTTGATGATAAAAGGGATTTTCGCGTTTGCGGCCTTTCTTGCAATCATGGCTTGCCCGCTTGCAATAGACATATGCACGGTCAACTACTATCTTGACATTCCGGTGCATGTCATAGACAATAATTACATGGACGCCAAGGACGTAAACGTAACGGTAACATACCAGAAAAGCTCAACCTTTTTCACGCCGGGCCCCGAACATGCCACAACAGAGCCTAAAACCACCAACGGGACAGGCATGGCGCAATTCAAGCTGCTTAACACGGTCCCGAACGCCCGATATCTCGACTGCAATCTGAAGATAAACGTTTCCCTGATGAACTACAGCAAAACGACGACAGTCACGCTAAAGGACTTTTTCAAGGAGTTCAAGGTCAACATCTCCGCAAAGCGGGCCTGGATAACCCTGAAAGACAGCGCCAATTTCCTGATACACGCGAACCTGACGCTTTACCCCGGCATAACATATGACATAAACGGCTCGATGGAGCTGCTTCTGCCGTTCGGCGCCACGCCCGGATTCATTGATTATAATGGGCATAGGCAGGCTGTTGTGATAAACGTGAACAACGGCACGCCATATTACATTGACGTTGTTTTCAAGACATACACCTTGGAGGTGCGCGTTTACGATGACAACGGAGACCCATTGCGGTTCGCAGTGCAGGCCGGAAGCGAGGCGCCTGTGAACGGCACCGGCTCAACAACAATAAATCTTGTCGATTCGCCATTCACAATAAAGGTGTCCGCCCTAGGCAGGGAGGAAGTCAGGGACGTGAATCCGGATTCAAGGGACACGGAAGTGTTTTATTTCGATACGCACTCCCCGGCAATATCCAATATCAGGATTTCGCCTAGCGACGGAAAGGTCGGCATATCATATCTGGTTTCAGACCCAGGCAAAAAGGCCTCCGGGGTGGTGGATACCGGGATTTACATAAATGATATATATTATCCCGCGTCCGTGGTTGCTGGCAATGCAAAAGTGTACATATCCCTTAAAGAGGATTTTGATTTCAACATCACTGCGATTGACAACGACGGCAACAGGGCAACAGTTTCCGGCAAGTACATTTCGGGTTCGGTTTCCCCTTCAAACAACACGGGCAACGGGACCGGAACAACCAACGTCTCCGCAGGGGAAAATGACAATCTGATGTTCATAGCATTGGGCATTGTTGTCGTAATAATACTGGCTTACATGTTCACGCACGGCAGCGGGGAATCATCTGACGTTTCAGTTTAGCTTTTTGTAAACATTGAGCGTCCTTTTTGCCACTTCTTTCCAGCCGTATTTTTTTATCCTTTTTCCAATTTCGGCAAAGTCCATGCCAATCTCTTTTTCATGCGCCTCTGCACTGAGTATTGCATCCTCGACGCTGTTGCTGATTATGCAGAATTGCCATGAGCGGGGCATCAGCTCTTGCAAAACGGCTTTCACTTCCCCGACATCGGTTGATATGAAAGGCCTTTTTGATGCAAGCGCCTCCAGCAATGTCAGGGGGAACCCCTCGTATTTTGACGGCAGGACAATGAATTTGCTTTTGCAGTATATTCCCTGGATTTTGTCTGGCGAAACCTCTACAAACTCCGCGCCCACGCCCCTTCTTTTGCACTCCGCAGCCAGCTTTGCCTTCATGCCTTCGTCGCTTCCCGCAAACAGGGCCTTCCTTTTAGGGCCTATCTCGGACGCTATCCTCATCACGCCCTTGTCCTCATCCAATCTTCCGACATAGGTCATGGTTTCGTTTTCTTTGTAATTGTTCTTGCACGCGAACCTTTCGAGGTCAACGCCATTCGGGATAACCTCGACATCCGCCTTCGTCTCCTTTCCAATCCGTTCCTTCCCGAGCCTTGATACTGATATTATCGCCTTTGAAGGCCCAAGGAAAAACGGGGCCAAAAGCAGCCTGTACAATATAAGGAATATCCTTCTTGCTCCCTGCAGGTCAGGATAGCCGTGCAGGGTCAAAGCCATCCTTTTCTTGCTTAATATGGCATAGAGCCCCGCTATCGGCGAAAACAGGTTTCCATACCCGTGCGCATGGATTATGTCGAGCTTGGCTTTCCTAAGCTCAAAAATGAGGCCCGGGCATATATATAAAGAGGAAAAGATGGGCATCCTGAACGACCTTATCCTGTGCACAGTTATGCCGCCTATTTTCTCAACAGCGTTCCCCTTTCCAGACGTGAAAACGTGGATTTCCTGGCCAAGGGCCGCGAGCTGTTTTGCGAGGTTGTATGAGTGCATAGCTACCCCATCTTTTGATGGGTAGAACGAGTGCGCCACGATGCCTATCCTCAGGTGGCTGTTTCCAACTGGCATGCTTAGCTTTCCGGTCTATATCTTTTTAAATGAAATATGGCAAAAACTTACATATGGCTGGACTGGAGGACACAAAAACAGCTAACAACATGTATATGATACTGCTGGCCACCGTCGCGTCCGTGCTTCTTTTGGCGTCTTTTTCCCCATTAAATGATAATTATTCCATCTCCTCCCTTGACAACGAAACATTCAACTTTACCGGAAACGACACGGTAAACGCGACCTTGGAGCTTGGGGATGAAAACCTGTCCTGGAACGGGACCGAACCCTGGTCCGACGAAAACACAACAGAGGAAAACCAGACTGCTGGGGAAGAGCTGACCCTGGTAACAATCGGAGAAAACGGAACTGCTTCAGAGCCTGAACCGAATATGACGGAAAACGGAACTGCGGAGCCGGAGCTGAACATAACAGAGAACGAGACTTCGCAACCAGAGCTGAACATAACAGAGAATGAGACAGCAGAGCCGGAGCTCAATCTTACGGAAAACGGAACTGCGGAGCCGGAGCTGAACATAACTGAAAACGAGACCGTCTCGGAACCCGAACTTAACATAACAGGCAATGAGACGGAGCCGGAAACCAACATAACAGAAAACGGGACCGCGCCAGAAACGCCCAAAAACAAGACGAGGTCGTCATCATACGGCACGCTTGCATTGCCCGGGATTTCAGTCGTCAACGTCTTGCTGAACGCAACATCGCAAAACAATCTCACTTCAAACAACCTGACGTGCAACTATGCGCTCAACGGAACTGCGACAACCGCTGCAGTCACCTGGTACAGGAACGGCGCGCCCGTGATGGCGCTCTACATGCCGTTCGAGGGCGGCAGCACATTCTTCGGCAACAGCTTCTACGATTACTCGGGAAGCAGCAACAATGCCGTCCCGGCCACAACGTCGGCGACCTGGAGCGCGACAGCCGGCCGCGACGGCAGGGGCGCATACGTGTTCGACCAGTCGGCATCAAACTGCATCTTCATTCCGCAGACCAGCTCGCTGAACATAGCCGGCAACTTCACGATAACAGTGTGGTTCAAGAGATACTCCTCCGCTTCCTGGGAACGGCTTGTCACAAAGCCATACACGTCCGACTCCGCGCCATGGACCATGTATGGGCTGCTACTTGACGATGCAAACCATATCAGGATGGAGATGTCCAATGGCAGCAATAACGGGATTAACGGCGTCACCACAATCCAAAATGGCACATGGTATTTCGCTGCAGCGCGGTACAACGGCACAACAATGAGCCTTTACCTCAATGGCAACCTTGAGAACTCGGCGCGGTTCACAGGGACGCTCCAGACGGCCAACACAAACCTTTCAATAGGCTGCTCCGCCTATCCGCCAGGATTCGCCAACTACTTCAACGGCACGATAGACGACGTAAGGGTATACACCCGCGCGCTGTCAACGCAGGAGATATCCGCGCTGTACCAGAACAGGACAAACGTCACGGTCAGCCAGGAGCTGGCGTCGGGCGACGTCTGGCAGTGCAGCGTGACGCCATTCAATGCATCGTCC
>JBGQMB010000034.1:0-8771 GCA_041500405.1 Candidatus Micrarchaeia archaeon
AGAGTGGTTATTGCTTTATAGAAACTGCAGACCCTGCTATTATCACAAATAGCGATATAGACTATAAAGGATTAAGATTTACAAACCCAATATTCACACCCATAAACGAAGGATCATCTTTGGATAGCGTTTCTGAAGAATATAATGATGCCCAAGAATGGAATAACATCCAAAAGATGATAATGTATCCTGGACAACAGGTAGATCAAACGACATACAATACCTGGTTTAATTTAGTCCAAAAATACTGCATACAAACAAGTGGTAACGAATGCACTATGAATTAGTCTATTAATTATTCCTCTTTTGCTCCCTTCATCTCCTCGCTCCTCTTTTTTGCAGGCGCGATGAGCTTTTCAAGCTCCGCGTCCTCCACTTTCCTGAACAGCGGAACGACTTCCTTTATCGCTTTCGGCCTTTTGCCGATGTCCTTCCACGAGAATTTTGAAAGCCCGAAGTTGTCCAGGGCCTTTTGCGCGGAAAACGGGATGAACGGCGAAAGCAAAATGCTTATGCCGACAACGCCGGCCGATGCGGTCGCAAGCGTCCTGTCCCTCTCGTTGGGCGGTTGCTTCCATGGCTCGCTTTCGCTGATGTACTTGTTGAATTCCGCGGAAATCGCCATTGTCTTGTCCAATGCGACTTTGTAATCAAACGCCTCGAGGTCCTTCTGAATTTCAATCTTCGCGCCTTCCAGCTTTTTCAGCATTCCGGCGTCAGGCTCAACGGCCGGAACCTTGGAATCGCAAGACTTTTTGAGAAGATTTTCAACGCGGAAAACGAAGTTTCCGTAGTTCGCAATCAGCTCGTTGTTTATTTTTGCCTTGAACTCCTGCAATGAAAAATCAGCGTCAACAAGGGAATAAGGCGTTATGGCTGTCATGTAATACCTGAGGTAGTCAGGAGGAAAAACCGCGAGGTACTCCTCAAGCGTGATGTACCAGCCCCTGCTCTTGGAGAATTTCTTTCCCTCCAGCGTCAAATGGCCGCGCGTCGGTATTGCATAAGGCGCCGCATATCCGTCCTTTGAGCCGGATAGCATCGCCGGCCAAAACAAATAATGATGATAAATGATGTCCTTGCCTATGAAATGGATTAGGCGCGCGTCCTTGCCTTTCCAGTATTTTTGCCAGTCCTTTGTGAGCGCAACGGTTGAGGAGATATAGCCTATCGGCGCGTCAAACCAGACGTAGAAAACAAGGTCCTTTTCCCCTGGAATCGGGACTCCCCACTTCAGGTTCCTGCTTATGTCCCAGTCTATAAGCTCGTTTATCCAGTTCAGGACATAAGCCTTGACCTCCTTCTGGAAGCGCGGGTTTCCCTCAATATAATTTTTCAGCTCGTCCTTGAACGCGCTGAGCTTGAAGAAATAGTGCTCTGATTCCTTTAGCGTTGGCGCCTGTCCGCAGATTGCGCAGTGCGGGCTTTTCAGGTCTTGTGCCCCGAACGTCCGTCCGCACTTCTCGCATTGGTCCCCATACTGGTCCTCTGCGCTGCAGAACGGGCAAATCCCCCTCACGTACCTGTCAGGAAGGTAGGTCTTGTCCTTTTCGCAGTAGAACTGCTTTACCTGTTTCTTGAAAATGAACCCGTTCTTGGCGTTTTTATTGAAAATGTCCTGCGTGATTGCGATGTTCTCCTTGCTTTCCGTGTGATGGAATATGTCAAACGAGAATCCGAGCGCAGAGAACTCCTTTTTGTCCCTTTCATAATAATATTTCACGAACTCCGCCGGCGTCTTCTTCTCCTTTGCCGCGTTTATCTCGATTGGGGTGCCGTGCTCGTCGGTTGCGCAGATGTAGAGCGCGTCGTTTCCCACTAAACGGTTATGCCTTGCGCAGATGTCGCCCGGAAGATAAGTGCTCCTGATGTGGCCCAAATGGAGCGGGCCGTTCGCATAAGGCAATGCTGCTGTTATTAGCGTCCTCATTTGAAAGCACCTTTAGGAAACTTTAGGGGAAGGGTTTAATAATATGGGCTTCATTCCCTCTCCTTAACCAATTCCCTTGTGCCGTCCGCGCATATCGCCCTGTACATCGGGTTGTAGCTTATGGCGTCATAGTAAACATCAAAATTGAATACGGGCGCCTGGCCATAATACAGTCCGGTGTTGTAGTCTCCCCCGCCTATCGCTTCGTCCGTGCCGTCATCAATGAAGACATTCACATGGTCGGGCCGCTGGACGGCAAAATTGGCATCAGCCTCTGCGCTCGCATTCCCAAGGTCTCCTGAAACCTCGACCGGCACCCATTCGCCGTCATAGAACTCAACCCACCTGTGGCCCATGTACTGTTCGGGGTTTCTTTCCACCACGTACCCTTTGACGAACCTGGCCGGGATGCCGTCTGCGCGCAGCACCGATATGTAGAGATTTGAGAGCTCGTCGCATTTTCCCTTGCCGCTGTGCAGCGTCTCTAAAGGCGTGCGCGAGTAATTGTAGGCTTCGGGGTCGATGTAATACACCGTGTTGTTCTTGAGCCATACGAACAGCGCCCTTGCGACAGTCCAGGTGTCATTGCTTCCTGTTTCTCTTTTCACCCGTTGCGCTATTGCCCTTATTTCCGGGTCCGAGATGTCAATCAGCGTCTCTCCCTCCTTGTTCGTTTCGCTCCCAAGGTAGTTTGGCTGCCTTGATGCGGCGTCCTGGATGCCCATCTCTTTCTGATTGTAGATCTTCATTGTTCCTGTCCCGTTCATGTTCATGTAGACATGCCCTGAAACAGATGCGTAGTTCCCTTTGGAGTTGTTGAGCGTCCATTCCAGCATCCGGTTGCCTGCCTGATATGCTGTGCTGGCTTCAGAAAGCCCGCTTTTCGCTGCTGGATATATTTCGTATGATGCGCCCTGCGGATATGACACGAAAAACTCCATCTCTCCGCGATTGATGGTTCCGCTGAATCCGTATTTCAGCACATAGTTGACTGAAGCATTGACAGAATGGTAAAGGCAGTCCCTGGCGATTGTGGCGTTCCAGGAATAGGAACGTCCGCCAAGAAGGGTGAAATTGGCAACAGTCACGTTTTTGTGCCCTGCCTTCCAGGCAACAACGCCATAGGCGCCTTCAGGCACCCCGCTGATGTTATAGTTTCCGTCCGCGTCAGACAAGCCAGTATAGTTGGAGGCATTGCCTATGAGTGTGACAGAGGCGTTTTCCAATGGAGTTTTCTTCAGGTCCGTTATTGTGCCACGAAGGCTGCCGGCCGAGCTGACAAGAAATAACCTCCAGGAGCGGGAATACCCGCCAAGGATGGTGAAATTGGCAACGGTCTGGTTTGCGTAGCCCTCCTTCCGGACAACAAGGGTATAGATGCCTTCGGACACTTCGCTGAGATTGTAAGCCCCGTCTGCGTCGGTCAGGATGCTGTAGTTGGAGGCGTTGCCTATCAGCATGACAGAGGCGTTTTCCAAGGGGGCGTTTTCCATGTCCGCGACTATGCCATAAACGCCGCCAATCAGGTCCCTTTGCGGCATAGTCCAGTTGTCCGTTTCGGTTGAGGCGTTTTCACTGTATCCCATTAAGTCTTTCAGCTCAATGCAGCCAGATGCGAAAATAATGGCGAAAAGCAGAATTATGCCGATTGTAATGTTGCGCATGCTCCAGTATCCCGCAGCAGTTTAAAATACGCTTGCTTACGAGCGTGGGGAATAGTATTTTAACCTCTTTTGCACACAATAAGGAAATATGCAGGAGAAAACGCTGCCAAATGGGAAAAACGCATCTTCAGCAAAGCCGAACCTCAGCGGCAAGAAGGATGCGGTTGAAAAGATTGATGATGCACAGCAGAGATACCTGAATGGCATGCTCTTTGACGCCGTAAAGGCCGGCTGGAAAGAGGGTGTAGAGAGCCGGATAAACAAAGGCGCGGATGTCAACGCAAGGGGGTATTATGAATCGACCGCACTCATGCATGCCGCATGGAACGGGCATACGGGCGTATGCCACCTGCTGATTGAAAAGGGCGCAAGACTGGATGCAAAGGATGAGGACGGCAAGACTGCAGTCATGTGTGCTGAAAATAGTGGACACTTCGGCACAGCCGCATTCCTGAGGGTCTCATCGATAATGGGCGCGGCCGAAGGGCTTGCTTTCCTTCAGGATTTCAAGGATTGCATCGGGCGATAGTTTTATATCCATTTTTATCCAAAAAGCGAAACATGCAGGAAAAAACGCTGCCAAATGAGAAAAACGCATCCTTGGCAAAGCCAAACCTTGGTGGAAAGAAAGAATTGGCTGAAAACGCGCTAAACGAAAAAACAAAGGCCCAGCTTAATGACGGCATCTGGATGGCTGCCTTGGAAGGCAATGACGTAGAAATCACGAATCTGCTGTTGGCCGGTGCGGACGTAAACGCAAAGGATGGCGAAGGCAAGACAGCCCTGCACTGGGCCGCATACCGCGGGGCATTCAAAACCTGCACATTCCTGCTCGAAAAGGGCGCAGACATTGAGGCAAAATGCAAGATGGGATACACAGTATTCCTATATGCCGTGATGTGGGCAGACATAGAAACATGCAAGTTCTTGATGGAAAAGGGCGCAAACGTGAATGCAATAAACAATGCTGGCGAGACCGCATTCATGCTTGCCGCGCAGCCAGCAGATGCAGAAACTTGCGCTTTCCTGGTGGAGAACGGCACAACCTTCATGGGAAAAGAAGCCGGAAAACTGTTTATGCCTGCATTCAGGGATTGCATCAGCCAGTAGCATTTTTAATCTCTATCGTACACCGTTGAGGCATGGAACAACGGCAGGTTATCCAAGGCAAGGATAAAAAATATAAGCGTCCAGCCTTGGCCGGCAAAAAGCTGCCGTCCGAAAAGACGAAGCTCAGCCCAAAGAAACAGAAGAAGCTGGATAGTGCGTTCTTTGAAGCAGCCAAAAAAGGCAACTATGAAGATATGGAGTGGCTGCTGAAGGCTAGTGCAAATATAGAAGCAAAGGATAACCTCGGCATGACTGCGCTGATATGGGCCGCATGGCAGGGGCGCACCGAAACATGCGCTTTTTTGATTGGGAAGGGCGCTAACATAAATGCAAAAGACGCGAACGGCAATACCGCACTAATGAGAGCCATAGACAATCGCAACAAAGACACATTTAGGCTCCTGCTTGAGAAAGGCGCAGATATGCAAATAATAAGGAATAATGATGGATTTACCGCGCTCATGCTGGCTAGGGCAGGCAAAGATAGAAATTCGTTCGTGTATAACGCAATGTTGGTATTCACTGACAAGCTTTTCCTGGCATCAATTGATGAAGAGAGCGGCAAAAAGGCAGTTCATATTTTCCGGTCTAAATTTTATCATTGCATGCGTTCGCTCTAGACGAACGCAATCGCAGAATACCCGACAACCCCGCTTTTCGGGCCTGCCGTGTCCCCGGAATTCTTGTACATTATCAATTTTGGCTTCCATTTGCGCTTGCGCGCGATGTGAATCAAAATCTTTATCGGCTCCCTGCCGCACGCGTCGCCCTCGGCAAGCGCAACGTCGTCCAATTTCAGTATTTTTTCAATCGTCTTTTTGTCAGTGTAAACGGCCTCGTCATAAGGCAGGAAATGGCTCAAATCCGAACTTACGACAATCAGGCCCTTGAAAACCTTGTCGATGTAGTCGCGCATCAGGTTTCCGGGCTGCAATTCGCCTACAAGCAAGGGATGTATTGTAACATCCTTGAAGACGTGCTGGATGAACGGGACCTGGACCTCAAGCGAGTGCTCAGGAATGATGGCCTCGTTGAATATCTGGAGATTTGGAAAAGGGGATGACTTTATTTCCCCAAGCGGGGTTATCCAGGACTCAAAGTCCCCTTGGACCACATCCGGAAAGGGAAAATAGTGGGACGGGCCAAGAAGCGTTATGTCCTTTCCCTTGAAGGATGAAGCGGCCCTGTATGCTGCCATTGCGACAAGCCCGGAATAAATGTAGCCGGCATGCGGAACGATTATCGCCCTAACATTTTTCAGCGGCTTGACGTCCAGAGAGGACTCGAATTTGGAGAACATTGAAAGGATTTCTTCCTTTGAGTCTGGGTAAAAGCCGCCTGCAACATGGGGCTGGCGCTTCATTTTTTATCGCCTGCAACAAGCTCCTTGACAAGCGAAATGCCCCTGTCAAGCTCGGATTTGAGGAAAGCTGCCATGTCTTCCTGCTTTTTGTTCACCATAAGGTCCAGCTCGCCCAAGGCATTGTGCGCCATGGTGTTGCGCACGGACTTGAACTTGTCTATCCTGTCCTTCTGCGAAATTGTTATTATGCCGCGGGCCTTCGCTATGGAGGAAAACGAGGAATTGGCGCGCGTCCCTGACATTATGGAAATAAGCTCCTGGGAGTCTTTTGACGGAAAACTGGCCCTTATGCGGTATTCCAGGACCTTGTCCAGGATGGAGTCAAGCTTGACGAAGGCCTCGCGGACGTAGCCGAGGGAGAAAGGCTTCATTACCTCCTCCTGGATGTCAAAGGCAATCACGTGCTTGTCCCCGTCGATATTTACGGACGGCATGGGTTGATTTTAGAAGGCTTGGTTAAAAAACCTGAGCCCAGCCGCTATATTTTTAAAAGGTTTCGGGCACATAAGGAAGAAAAAAGCAATCTAATTGCAAGAAAAAAGAGTGAAAAGAATGAAATTAGTATCTCTAGGAGCCGGCGAGGAAGTCGGCAGAAGCGCTTTTATAATAAGCGAAGAAGGAAAGAACGTGCTGCTGGACTACGGCCTCAAGATCCACGAGACTGAAAGCGAGGAAAACATGTACCCGGTGCCGTTCGCGAACTACGGGCTGAAGCCAGACTTGGCGCTGATAAGCCACAGCCATTTGGACCACATAGGTTACTTGCCGTCCCTATTCAAGAGCGGGGAGCTGCCGTGGTACTGCACGCCTCCGGCGCTGGACATAGGGGAAGTGCTCTGGAACGACACCATGAAGCTGGCGAAAATGCAGAACAAGAGGATGCCGTTCACAATGACGCAGATAGAAAAGGCCAAGATGCACTGGCACCCGATACTGTACAACCAGCACATCCACAGCAACGGGGTGGAATTTTCGTTCCACGACGCTGGACATATACTCGGAAGCGCCTCAATAAACCTGAAGATGGGCAAAAGGAGGATTGTGTATTCCGGGGACTACAAGGGAAGCGAGACTGCATTGCACGAGCCATTCAAGAGCCCCGGAGAGGCGGATGTCGTGATAAGCGAAGGAACCTACTGGGAGCAGGACCACCCTCCAAGAAAGGAGGTTGAAAGGAGGCTCATGGAGCTCATATACGAGACAAGGGACAATGGAGGGACCCTTTTGCTCCCTGCCTTCGCAATAGGAAGGACGCAGGAAATCCTGAGCGTGATAAAGAAGCACGACAAGAACATACCTGTTTTCGTTGACGGGATGGGAAAGGCGATAACAAAGATATATGACAAGTACCCCGGCTACCTGAGGAGCTTCAAGGAGTTCGCAAGCGCGGTTGACATGTGCACGTTTGTGCAGGGGCCGAGGGACAGGAAAAAGGCGTCGGCGCCGGGCAACGTCATAGTGTCCACTGCGGGAATGCTGGAAGGCGGGCCTGCGCTTGGATACCTGAACGAGCTGCCCCCGAACTCGAAGATAGTCCTTTCCGGATACCAGGTCGAGGGCTGCAACGGAAGGTACCTTTTGGACGATGGAAAGATAAAGGACCAGTTCGGGACCGGATTCCTCAGCGTTGACATAGAGGTCGAGTATATCGACTTCTCCGCCCACGCAGGAAGGAGCGAGATAATCAGGTTCATAAAGGGCACGAACGCAAAGAAGGTAATAATAGTGCACTCCGACTATGCGAAGGACCTTGCCTCCGAGCTTAGGGACGAGGAAGGGTTCGATGCGACCTCGATAAAGACCGGGGAAGTAATGGAGCTATGAACCCGTGCCTGCTTTGCGATGCGAAATGCTGCAAGGGCTACAAAATATGCGTGACGCCGTTTGACGTGCTTCGGATAGCGAAGCACACCGGGCTCAAGCCGGAAAAGTTTGCGGGCCTTTATTCCGAGCACATCTTCAGCTACGACGCCGACACCGTGATTGAGGACAAGAAAGGGAAGAAATATTTGCTTTACCTGAAATCGCCTCCGTGCCCGTTCCTTGGGAAGGGCGGAAAGTGCGGGGCATACGGATTTGCGCCGCTTGTTTGCCGCGTTTATCCCTATACTGAAAAGGGAAGGCTGAAGAAGAGCCCGAAGTGCGGGATTTTCAACAGATTGCTGTTCCGCATGTCCAGGCCCGAGGCTGTCGGCCAGTACAACGACGAATATGCGCTTTATGTGAGGATTGCGGCGCGCTGGAACAGGAAAAAGGGAACGGAAACAGAGGCGTTCAAATTCATCCTTAAGGAGGCTGGAAAGGAAACGAAGTTTCGCAAGTCGGAGCTTGACGTCTTCAAGGACAGATGACCGCGTTTTTTAAACATTTGTCCGCCTAAATTGTGTTTGGGGCCCTTGGCTCAACGGTAGAGCGCCCCCATGGCATGGGGGAGGTTGCGGGTTCGATTCCCGCAGGGTCCAATGGGCTTTTTCAAAAAAAGCCCAGGGAAAAACCGGACTGTGTGGCGGTTGTAGTCAGGCCCCTTTTCTTGGGAAGAAAAGGCCCCTGGGTTCAAAAGAACCCATTTGGCAGCGCAATATGCCATTATTTTAAATCTTATCTTGCATAATTCAGAATTGCGCGGTTGTAGTCAGGCCCCTTTTCTTGGGAAGAAAAGGCCCCTGGGTTCAAAAGAACCCTTTTGGCATGACGTGGCTGCAGA
>JBGQMB010000035.1:0-8493 GCA_041500405.1 Candidatus Micrarchaeia archaeon
AAGCCCACAGTGAGCATGGAGGAGCACCGCAAATGGCTGAGGTCCTCCTTCCTTTTGAGCGAAACTGAGGCTTACAAGGAGGAACTGAGGCAGATAATAAGCGACGACATTTATGGCAGGGGATGCGACTTTTTCGTCTCGTCATATGATTTTCCCAACATAAGCTTCGGCCCTGCCGTGGCAATGAGGGATTTCACGCCGATCCATATGCTTTTCGGGCATGGGTATTCAGACCTGATAAAAAGCAGGGTAAGCGAGGTTACGGGCAGGAAGTTCGCGAGTTCGCAAAAGCCGTCCCATATAGAGCAGCTGCAGGCGATAGCGATGGCGGAAAAGTCCCATTATATGGAGATGATGCTGTCGCGGAAGCCCATCGTCAACATAACGCTGAACCCCATTGTCCAGCCCATGGGGCCTTCCGCTCCCCTGAAGAAGATAATAGAGACGGAAAACATCGACAGCATACCGAAAAAGGTCTATTCCCTGTACAACGAGAAGGTGAAGGCGAACGTAGGGCTGATGGAGCTTTACGTCAGGGACTTTGACCCTTATTACATCACAAGGATATTTTCCGCAGGCGTGCTTGGCGAGGACAAGAAAATCGTCCCTACGCGCTGGAGCATAACTGCAGTTGACGACATGATAGGGAAATTCAACATAAACAGGGTAAAGGCGTTTGAAAGCGTGGACAAGGTCATGCTTTTTGAAAGCTCCTACCTTTTCAACGACTTCCACATTTTGCTCATCCCGGGAAGCTGGAGGTTCGAGAACTTCGAGGCCTGGGCGCCAAAGACAAGCTGGGGCGCGGGCCGGGGATATTTTGTCACTGAAGAGTTCGAGGGCTGGGACGGCAGGACTAATTATGCCGACTCGCAGGTCGGCGGGTATTATGCCTCAAGGTTTTCCGTTGTGGAGGCGCTTAAAGAAATGAAAAGGCAGGCAGCCGTCGTCGTCATCAGGGAGGTCCATGAGGGATTCAACATCCCTGTCGGCGTATGGCAGGTGCGCGAGAATGTGAGGAACGCGATGAAGCAGGCGCCCTTGGTTTTCGAGGACATTGAAGCCGCGCTTTCATATCTTGGCACAAAACTCACGATTGGCATAAGGGAATATGCCGCAAAAAGCAGGGTGCTGAGGCAAAAGACGCTGATGGATTTCAAGGCGTGAGCCTTTGCAGGCTTCCGGCGATTAGGCTTTCTTCGCTTGTTTCCTGTCTTTTTGCAGCAATGCCTTCCATGCCTCTGCCGCCAGCATGGGCAGGGATGAGGCAAGGATGCACATTGCCATGGCGAAAAGACCAACAGGGGGGATTTCCAGCACCGCGCCCGCGATTCCGCTGCATGCAACCATGATCCATGCGCAGGCGGCCATAAGGAAGATGACGACAAACCAGCGGTTTTTGGCCATGCGGAACGATATCATCTCTTTGCCTAAAAGGTATTCTGCCATAAGGAAAAGCTCGCCGAACAGCATGGTCGAGAATGCAATCGCCCTGGCATACCCTTCCCCATCGGCCATACTGTATGAATATGAGAAAATGCATATGGCAAAAAGGAAAACGCCGAGCAAAACCGACTTGTTGATGTCCTTGGCCTGCATTATGCTTTCGGACCTTGCCCTTGGGGGGGCTTTCATGACGTCCTTTACGGTTTCCCCGCCTATGAAGGCAAGGGAAATTGCAGGATGGAGCACAAGCTCAAGCAGCACTATGTGTATGGGCATCAGCAGCAACGGCATGCCGGCAAGGGGTATGATGAGCGCGGAAAGGATTATGGGTATATGGAATGCAACAAGGTAGGAAAAGACATTCTTTATCTTGCTGTATATCTCCCTGCCCTGCCTTATGGCTTCAACTATGGTGACAAAATTGTCGTCAAGCAGCACTATGCCTGCTGCTTCCCTCGAGACCTCGGTCCCCCTAAGGCCCATCGCTATCCCTATGTTTGCTTTTTTCAGGGCAGGCGCATCGTTTATCCCGTCCCCTGTCACTGCGACAACCCTGCCTTCGGACTGCAGCAGCTCCACCAAGTCCAGCTTTTGCTTCGGCACGACCCTGGAGAACACGTTCGCATGCGCCGCCGTTGGCCTGCTGAAATTCTTTCCTTCAACAATGACAGGATGGTCCATGCCTATCTGCCTGGCCACGGCCTCTGCAGTTGCGCTGTGGTCCCCGGTCATCATTATTACCCTTATCCCGGCGCTCGCGCATTCCGACAATGCCTCCTTTACCCCTTTTCTCACAGGGTCGGAAAATCCCAGCAGGCCCACAAACTTCATGTTTCCCTCGTCTTTTGCCCTGTCTCCGCTTATTTGTTTGATGTCGCTTGCCGCAACAGCAAGGACCCTTATGCCGCGCGTTGCCATCCTCATGTTGGCTTTTTCTATCTCCTCCCTGTCCGCGCCCCTGCATATGTCCAATATCCCCTCAACAGAGCCTTTGGCGCATATCCGATTCACGTTTCCCTTTTTCCATGCATGGGTCATGTATTTTTTTGCTTCGTCGAAAGGATATTCCTTTTTTAGCGCCCATTCCTTGTGCATTTCCCTGTATCCGGGGAACGCGGCCTTGATTGCCCTTTCCATCTCGTCCTCAGGGTCTATTTCGGATGCAAGCGTCGCGTCCTGCGCAATGGTGCCTGAAATGGCCATTTTTCCTAAAGGGATGTCCTTGCCTCCGGACCAGGCGCAGCACAATGCCATTTTGCCTTCTGTAAGCGTTCCTGTCTTGTCTGCGCAAAGCGTGTCTATGCTGCCAAGGGTTTCAACAGCGGTCATCCTCTTCACAAGGGCATTGTGGGATACAAGGGAAAGGGCGCCTATGCTTAGGAAAAGGGCGAATGCGACAGGGAACTCCTCGGGTATTGCAGCTATGGCCAGGCTTATTGCGTCTATTAGGGCATGCTCCCAGCTTGCCCCTGCAACAGCAATATTGATGGCAAAAAGGGCCATGGAAAGCAATATTGCAAAAATTCCCAGTGTCCTTATTATCCCCCCTATGTCCTTCTGTATAGGGGTCTTGGTTTCCACTATTCCGGAAAGCATGCCGCCTATTTTGCCGTATTCTGTTTCCTTTCCTATTCTCTCGCTCAGGCAGACGGCCTTTCCGGAAAGCGCGGCAGTGCCTGCAAAACTGTATCCCGGGTTTCCGAACACTTCGCGGCTGAATTCAGCATCATACATTTTTGCCACAGGCATGGATTCCCCGGTCAGCGATGATTCGTCAACCTTGAAATTTGAGCATGAAAGGACAGGGCCGTCCGCAGGCAATATGTCGCCTTGCCTTACTGCGAATATGTCCCCTGGCACAAGCTCGCTGGAAGGGATTTCCTTCCATGTTCCCTGCCTTAAGACCCTTGTCCTGGAGATTGCCCTTTGCCTAAGCTTGTCAAGCGCGCTGCCGCTCCTGTAATCAAGCCAAACGTCTATGGCCGCTATCGGTATGATGGCGATCAGCATGATATAGGATTCCAGGGTTTCCCCAAGCAGGAAATACGCCAATGCCGCGCCCGCCAGGAGCCATATCATGGGCTCTTTCAGAAATGACAGAAATGAGCCTGTTGTGGAAAAATGGCTTTGCAATGCGATCTCGTTCTTTCCGTATTGGATTGCCCTTTTGGCCGCCTCTGGCTCGGAAATGCCCGAATCCTGGCTGCTCTTTAATTTCTCCAATAGCAGCCCAACGCTGTTTTTCCCATTCATTTTAACCTATCTCTTTGGACATTGCCTTGGCAAATTCCCTTTCTATCTTGGTCATATTGCCAGGCACAACAAAGCAGAACAGCGGCTTTCCCAAATCTGCCTTTTCAAGCGCGCCAATATTCCCGAATGTTATTTTTTCGCCGTCAAAACCAATGCGGCTCAGCACAAACATTTCCTTTACTATGTTTTTCCCCAGCGCCTTTTCCATTTCCCTTATCTGCTCCATGCCAATCTTTGCGTCCATTGGCCCCAGGTCCTCCGCAACGTCCAAAAGCACGAGGGTATGCAGGCCGATTTCCATGTTTTTGATGATGAACTCAAGCGGGCTTGTTGGCTTGTATTTTTCCCTCCAGTATGAAAGAGTTACTGTCCTTCCGAACTTGTACGGGCTAAGCCCGGTCTTTCCGACAGCATTGAATATGGATGAGTTGCTGATTACGAGCGTTTCGATGCCGCGCTTTTTTGCGTCATTGATTAGCGAGACGTGCGTTGTCGCGAACATCGGATCGCCGATGACCAGGAGGCAGATGCGCTTTTTCTCCGCCAGTTTCAGGATGGCGCCCTCCTCAATCATCTTCCTGTCCGCGATTTTGACGTCCCTTCCAACGGCCCTTGATATGAGCCCCTTCAGGTCAGTGGCGACTGGACTGGTGTATGCGTCAAGGTAAACCTCGTCCGCCGATGTTATCTGCTCCATGCCCCTCAATGTCGGGTCTATTGAATATCCAAGGCCCACTAGCGCAATCATAATGGAATCTGCCGCCCTTTGTTTAAAAATATCCACCTGAAAAGGTTTAAAAATTGGATTAAACAAGGTCAAGGCATGCCAAAAAAGGGACAGGCAGCAGTGGAATACCTTCTTACCTACGGATGGGCAATCCTGATAATAGCCGCGGTAATCGCAATAATCATAGGCAGCGGCATGTTTTCGCCGAAGAACTCTGCGGCGAACTACGCGATTTCGCCGCCCCAGATGCCGGTCAACAGCTTTTTGATGACTGGCGAGAGCGGGGACATCATCATGAAGGTCAACCTGTCCAACAACTTCGGGTATAAGATACAGATAGACGGGATAACCCTGCTGTACAGGGACGGAACCCTGCATTTTAAACCTACGAATGGCAAACTTAATCAGGGCGACAGCAGAATATACACTTTCAACCTGAGCAGCATGGCATCCCACCCGGGCAGGGGAATAACCGCAAGGATAGACATGAGATTGAACCTTACAAACTGCTACGAGGCCATAAACCCCGACTGCAAGCCAAACGTTGAAGACGGAACCTTAACAACAAGCACGATACCTATTTTCATTATTGGATATGTTGAATGAAATTAAAGCGCATCGAACTTCGGCGCGTCACCTTTTGACAATTCAGCGTCCTTTATCTTTCCTGTTTTCTTGATGTCCTCAACAAAGTCGCCCAATTCAATCGGGGAGGTTATTTTCGCCTTGATTATTTCCTCCTTCATTGAAAGGCCCTTGCCTGCCTTGTGCTCCCTGATTTGCCTCATTATCTCGTTCGCGGATTTTGCCGCCTCTTCTGCTTTCCTGTCGTCAAAGGAAATGGACGGCCAGGCGGTTTTCTGCAGCGAAACGCCTTCAGGCGACTTGAAAACTTCCCTGTAAATCTCCTCGGTTATGTGCGGGAAAAGCGGGAACAGCAGCTTGCAGCACGAGTAAAGCGCAGTGCGCAGGACATACTGGCACTTGTCCTTTTCCGCGCCCTCATAAATCCTGTATTTGGCGTACTCCAGGTAATAGTCGCACAGCTCATTCCAGAAGAACTGCATGAGCGCAGAAACGGCCGCCCTGAAGTCATAGGCCTCGTAGGCAATTGTGACCAGGTTGCTGACAGAGGAAAGCCTTGAAAGCAGCCACCTGTCAACAGTCCTGAGCTCGTTCATCCTGAACGTTTTGCCGTCATATCCCTCAAGCGCGGTCATCGCCAGCTTTGAGGCGTTCCAGAACTTGTTCAGGAACTGCTTTGCGTATTTTATGTCCTCATAGCTGAACGGCCTGTCTTTAGCCATCGCCCCGCTCATTGCCGCCCAGCCCCTGATGGCGTCTGCGGGATATTCCTTCATCAGGTCGCTTGGGTCTATTATGTTGCCAAGGCTCTTGCTCATCTTCCTGCCGTCGGGGGAAAGCACGTTGCCGTTCAGAAGTATCTCGTTCCACGGCTTCTTTCCTGTTAAAGCGACGCCTGACCTGTAAATCGTGTAGAATGCCCATGTCCTCACAATCTCCACGCCCTGCGGCCTCAAGGAACACGGATAAGCGACCTTGAAAAGGGCATCATCCCTTTTCCATCCTGACACTATGAGCGGCGTTATGCTGGAATCTATCCAGACGTCAAACACCTTTGGCTCCGGCTTCATGGCCTTGCCGCATTTCCTGCATTTCATCCCTTTTGCCTTGTCAGGGTCAAACGGAATCTCCGAGTCAGGGGCCGGCTCCACGTTGCCGCATTCGCAAATGTAAAACGGTATCGGCGTCCCGAAAACCCTGTCCCTGCTGATGACCCAGTCCCAGTCTATTGTGTCCAGCCAGTCTGTAAGATAGTGTATGCCGAAATCCGGAAACCATCTTATCTCGGAAGCCATCTTCCTGATTTCGTCCCCTTTTTCCTTGACATTGGCGAACCATTCCTTTGAGAGCATCATTTCAACCGCGTGGTCGCACCTGTCATGGACCTTTATCGTGTGCCTGAGCGGCTTTGACTCCCCCAGCATGCTGTGCTGGCCAAGGTGCTCTATGACCTTTTGCCTTGCGTCCTTGACATTCAATCCGTCGTAGAACGGGCTGTTTATTATCTTGCCGTTTTCGGTTATGGCCTTGACTATCGGGAGATTGTACCTTTTCTGCCACATCACGTCCTGCTTGTCCCCGTAGGTGCAAAGCATGACCGCGCCGGTTCCAAAAGACATGTCAACCTCTTTGTCGGTTATTATCCTGACTTCCTTGCCGAACGGCGTCTTTGCGGCTTTTCCTGCAAGGCCCGTGTATCTCCCGTCATCTGGATGGACCATAAGCGCGACGCAGGCGTGCAGGAATTCCGGCCTTGTCGACGCAACCAGAATCTCCTTGCCAGGAAGCGAGAACGGAAACTGGAAAATTGTCGTGTCCTCGTCCTTGTCGTTTGTCTCGGACTTGGCTATCGCGGACCTGCAGTGCGTGCACCAAAGCACGGGGTGGTCTGCCCTGTAAACCTCGCCTTTTTTGTGCATCTCTATGACTGAACGCTGCACCACTGCATGGTACTGCGGCGTCATTGTGACATATTCAAGGGACCAGTCAGGCGAAAAGCCAATGCTTTTCATCTGCGCCCTCATCTTGCTTATCATTTCCCAGCTGAACTCAACGCATTTTTTCCTGAATTCATCCCTTGGCAGCCTGCCGAACTTCTTTTCGACCTTCACTTCCGTAGGGAAGCCCTGGGAGTCCCAGCCCTGGGGATAAAGGACCTCGAAGCCGTTCATCCTCTTGTAGCGCGCGACTATGTCAAAATAGGTGTAGCTCAGAACGTGGCCCATGTGCATTGTTCCGCTTGTGAAAGGAGGGGGCGTGTCTATGGAATATATGGGCTTTTTTCCGCTGACCGCGGCCTCCCTGTTGAACGCATAAACCTTGTTCTCTTCCCAGAACCGCTGGATTTTCTCCTCAGTGGCCCTGTCGAAGTGCTTTTCCATGAGAAGCGTTTCCACAGTTTGTTTTTAAAACCTTGATTATGGCTGCTTGTGCGGGATTTTTATGAACGCGTCCATGAGCTCCGGCAGCTCGGTCCTGTCCCTTGAGTAAAGCTTGTATGTGCCCTTGAGCAGGTCCGGCAGGTCCGATTCCTCGAAATCCATGTGGATTGAGTATTTCCTGCCTTTGAAATATCCCTTGTCAAGTGGGGTTATCGTGCCTTTCTTGCTTTCCCTGAGAATGAAGAGTTTGCCATCCTTGACATAGGGTATGTTCGGGAATGCCTCGTCACTGATGCCCGAGACTACCATAAGGGGCATTGTGTCGATATCCTTGCCTTCGACCAGGATTGGGCTGTTCTCGAGCCAGTAAAAATGATGTGGGTTGCCGGACAATGCCTCAGCAGTCGCTGGGCAAGAGCCGTCAAGCGACGCCTCAATCTCTCTCCAGTTGGTTATTTCCGGCATCCTTCCCTTGCCTATTGTCTCTGCATACCTAAGCACAGTCATCAGGAAGCTGCTCCAGTTCTGGAAGCATGAAAGGCCGGCTGAGCAATCCGCAGTGTCCTTCCATGTGTCAAATTCCTCTTTGATTCCAAAAAGCGTATTGAACGCATAATGGTATCCAGACGTGTTTTTCTGGATTAAGGAAAGGTCGCCATGCGGGGCATTGCAGAACTGATTTTTGTATTGCCTGTTCCTCCAGACATACCTCTCTCCATAGGTATAGCCAAGATTCCAGTGTTCTCCGATGCAGAAGCTTGCAATTGACTCCTCCAATTGCCTTCTTGACGCGAAACCGTATTTTTGTGGATTGAGAATATCCTTGCCCAAAACCGCGAATGCCAGCAGGGCAGGGTTCTCCACCAATGTTTTGTCTTTGTCAAAGCACATAAATTCGTGCTCTTCTGCAATCCTGCCAAGCTCAATGATGTCAAGATAAACGTCCTTGAGCCTCCTGTCTATCCTTGAAAGGTCGGAAAGGTCCTTGAAGTACGCTTCTGCCTTTTCTATTATCCTCCATGCCGACCCGTCAAGCGTAGCGCCGAGCAGGACATCGCCCCACTTGTCCTTTTTGCCCTTGATTTTGCCATAAAGCGC
Organism: Candidatus Micrarchaeia archaeon; assembly: GCA_041500405.1. Lineage (GTDB taxonomy): Archaea > Micrarchaeota > Micrarchaeia > Anstonellales > J096 > JAPLWW01. The sequence continues at coordinate 8,491 of JBGQMB010000035.1, forward strand.
CTT
>JBGQMB010000036.1:0-8350 GCA_041500405.1 Candidatus Micrarchaeia archaeon
AAAGAGCGGAAAAAGGGCATTATCAGAGGAAAAGCAGAAACAGCTCAATGGCATGCTATTGGATGCTGCCAAAACAGGCAAAACAAAAAGAGCGGAAAGACTGCTGAAGGTAGGCGCAAGCATCGAGGCAACGGACAATTACGGCCGGACCGCGCTCATCTGTGCCGCATGGGGCGGACACACTCAAACCTGCGAATTCCTGCTCAAAAAAGGCGCAAGCATCGAGGCAACGGACAATCTCAAAAGGACTGCGCTCATGCATGCCGCAAGGTACGGATACACCCCAACCTGCGAATTCCTGCTTGAAAAAGGTGCAAGCATCGATGCAAAGGACAACGACGGCTGGACTGCGCTCATGCATGCCGCAGCTAATGGACGCACCCCAACCTGCGAATTCCTGCTTGAAAAAGGAGCAGATTTGAATGCGAAGGCTGAAAAAGGAGATTGGAAAGGCATGACCGCAGCCTCAATCGCCGAAGCAAACGGCAAAAACAAAACCGTGCAGTTCCTCAAGTCCATGGAATGGCTCGCTGGCATAACCAAAAATGCGTTCATGAAACCGTTCGGCGAGTGCCTCTCTTCTTAGTTGATTTTCCGCCTGGAGACTATTACCGTGCGGCCCTCTTTCCTGATGATGCTGAACCTCTCGCCCCTTGGGTCCACAAGCTCGCACCCCTGCGCCATATCGGCCTTGTTGTCCATAACAAGGTCGTTTTCCGATATCATAAGCTCTATCGTCCTTCTGCCGAACGGGATTAGGCCCATCTTCGGGGCGGCGTCCTTCGGAACCTCCGGCGAGCCCACAATTGCGGTGACGTTTCCAACCATGCCCCATTGGGCTGCGGCCATCGCGTTTGTCACGTTGGCGTATCCGTCCACTATTGTCGGGTAATCGGAAACCATTGACAGGTCAGACGCCATGAATGCGGAAGGCCCGTTTTCCTTTGTTCTCCTGAGCCTTTCCTCAACGTCGTTCATTTCTGCGTCAAATATGACGCGAGGGGTGTCAATCGCAAAGCCGTTGAAATTCACCCTTGCCTTTTTCAGGTTCCCGGCGCTTGCCATGTCGAGGGGAATTATTGCCATGCCATTGGTTTTCCTTTCAAGCTCCTTTTCGTCTTCCAGATATATCAGCTGCGGATAATGCTCGCCGCTGAACGTTTTGAATATTTTTATTCTCTCTTTGCTCAGGACGCGGACCGGCTCTGTCCTTATGCGCGCAAGAAATTCCTCGTCAACTTCCTCCCTTTCAACCCTGAAGACCTTGTCCCCCGGTTTTAGCGTTTTTATCATGACCGTGCAGTTTCCTGTCGCATAGTCAACCTCCTTGCCGTTTCTGTAGAGCCTGTAAATCTCAGTGACCTTCTTTGAGCTTGTGCTCCTTATCAGGTCCCCTTTTGACAGCTTTCCAATAAGCCTTATCTCCGCGCCGTCCTTCGATGCGGATGTCACCTTCCCGATTTCTGCCCCTGAAAACGAGCTTGCGCGCGGGTTTGTCAGCCTGCTGGATTTTGCCTCCCCGAAAAGATAGCCTGTCGTATATCCACGCTGGGTGAGCCTGGAAAGGTCGGCTTTTTCGCCTGTGTCGATTGCCTTCCTGTATGCTGAGACGACCGCGCCAACATAAGATGGCCCCTTCAGCCTTCCCTCTATCTTCAGGCACTTTATTCCCGCTTTTTCAATCTCCGAGACCTTTTCAATCGTGCTAAGGTCCTTTGCGCTTGTCAGGTATCCGCGCGCAATGCATTTGCCGTTGCACCTCATCTTCCACGGAATCCTGCAAAGCTGTGCGCACGCGCCCCTGTTTGCGCTCCTTCCGGTCTGCACCATGCTGAAATAGCATTTTCCGGAGTATGAATAGCAGAGCGCGCCGTGGCAGAACACCTCTGTGTCAATGCCGGCGTTTTTCCCTATTGCCGATGCCTGCTCAAGCGAAAGCTCCCTTGCCAGGATTGCCCTGGAAAACCCCATGCTTTTGAGGATTTTCGCCGTTTTTGAGTTGTGCGTCGACATCTGGGTGCTTGCGTGAAGCTCCATGTCATTCCCGATTTCGTTTGCGATTGCGGCAACGCCAAGGTCCTGCACAATGACCGCATCGGCGCCGTACTCATAGATGAATTTCAAATATTCCTCAATCTGCTTAAGCTCGTTCTGGAATATGAGCGTGTTGAGCGTGATGTATGCCTTCACGCTGCTGTCGTGGCAGTACCTGATGGCCTTTGCAAGCTCCTCGCGCGTGAAGTTCCGCGCCCTCATCCTGGCATTCCAGACGGAGCCCATGTACACGGCATCGGCGCCGGCCTCAACGGCGGCCTTGAGCGATGACGGGCTTCCTGCAGGAGCCAGCAGTTCAATTGGCATTTTTATCAGATTACTTGTGGGCTGAACATTTTAAAAAGCGGGGCAACACGGTTTTTTAACCTGTTGTGGCCATAATAAAACTATGAAGCAGGCGAGCAGGCAATCCAAGGCTGAAAAAACGGCTGAAAGACTAGACTTAACCAAAAACAAATTGCCAACAGAAAAAAGGATGCTCAGTCCAGAAGGCCAGGATCGGTTTTGTAACATTTTCTTGAATGCAGCAAGCGGAAACAAAACAAAGCGGATTGAGAGGCTGCTGAAACTTGGCGTTGACGTAAATATAAGGGATATGTGGAACCGCTGGACCGCGCTCATGTTTGCCGCAGAGCACGGATGCATCGATGCTTGCGCCCTGCTGATTGAAAATGGCGCAAATATCGAAGCAGGGGATGAAGATGGCATCAATCCGCTTATATGCGCCGCAAGAAACGGCCACACCAAGATCTGCGCGCTCCTGATTGAAAAAGGCGCAAATATCGAGGCAAAAGAAAATGAAAGGCACAAGACTGCGCTCTTGCTTGCCGCATGTCGGGGCTATACTGAGACCTGTGCCTTCCTATTCGACAAGGGCGCGAACATTGACGCAAAGGAGAGAGAAGGCTACACTGCGTTCATGCTTGCCAAATTATACGGCAAAAGAAAAACGGCCGGATTCCTCACATTCGTTACAATTGGGCCAAAGATTTTTGCAGACAAGAAAACATCAGATCTGTTTTATTCCAGCTTCAGCGAGTGCCTTGCAGCCTGATTTTTAACCCCTTTTGTCAATAACAGGGGCATGGCGCAAAGGCTCGGCACGTCCAATACTGAAAAAACAGTTGAACAGCCAGGCCTAACCAGAAAGAAATTGCCAACAGAACCAACAGAAAAGAGAATTTTTGACCCGGGCGGGCAGAAGATGATTAACAACTTTTTCGTAGATGTTGCCGCTACAGGCCAGATAAGGATGGTTAGAAGGATCCTGGGCCTTGGAGCGGACGTGAACGCAAGGGACAGGGACGATAACAGGACCGCGCTTATGCATGCTGCATTTAACGGACACGCTGACGTCTGTGCATTGCTGATCAATAAGGGTGCGGACGTGAACGCAAAAAGCAATGCCTTTGGGTGGACCGCGCTTATGCATGCTGCAAGTCGTAATAGAAACGCAGAAATCTGTGAGCTTCTGCTCAAAAACGGGGCGGATTTGGAAGCAGAAAACAGCACCGGCATGACCGCGCTAGAATTTTCAAAATCAAACAGCGAAGGGAAAACGTTCGGATACCTCCTGTTCGCTACACTCGCGCCAGGGCTTTTCAAGAACAAGAAAGCATCCGGCTTGTTCTATTTAAGCTTCACCGAGTGCATTCACTAATCTTACCAATTTTCCCAGTGCACCCGCGCCTTCTCGTACCTGTTTTCAGCCGGCTTTTTCTCTGCAGGATATCCAAGAGGCAGAAGCGCAAACGGCACAACATTTTCCGGAAGCCCGAAGACCGCGGAAATCGTTTTCGTCCTTTCATCGCGCGGATAAACGCCGACATACACCGCGCCAAGCCCTTTCGCATGCGCAGCCAAAAACATGTTCTCCATGCATATCGCGCAGTCCTGCTGCCCGTATCCTCCCTCCAGCGCGCTGATGTCGCAGCAGACCAGAATCGCCGCAGGCGCAGTTGAAAGCATCCCGGCATATGGATGCGCCTTCATTATCTTTTCCTTCGCTTCCTTGCTTGTTATAACTATGAACCGCCACGGCCGTTCGTTGTGCGCTGACGGCGCCTGCATTCCAGCTTTAAGTATGTCCTCAATGTCTTTTTTCGCTATTGGCTTGTCAAGGAATTTCCTTATGCTCCTGCGCGACATTATTGCGTCAATTGCGTCCATTCAAACCCTCCTCTTCAGCGCCCTCAGGCTTTCCGCGGTTTCGCTGTCCGAGGGATTCAGCTCCATATATTTCTCAAGGTCCGCAACCATGCCCCTGTAGTCGCCGATTTTCTGCCTTGCGGCCGCCCTGTTGTAATAGATGTCCATATTGTCAGGGTCCAGCTTCTCTGCCGCGCCATATTCCCTCATCGCATCCTGTGCCATGCCCAGGTTGATGCATGCGTTGGCCTTGTTTATCCTGAACAGCGGATTCTCCTTGTCCGCCGATATCGCGCCGTTGAAATAGTCAAGCGCCTTGCCGAAGTCATTTGCCTCTGCGTTGATTATCCCCATGTTGTTGCGCGCCATGCCGTTGCTGTCCCCAAGCATCACGCATTCCCCATAGTCTTTTTTCGCGTTCTTGTAGTCGCCGATTTTCTGCCTTGCAAAGCCCCTGTTGTAATAAGAGTCCGCATCCTTCTTCCCAAGGTCAATCGCCTTTGTGAAGAATGAAACAGCCTCATCATAGCTTCCTTCCGCGGCTGCCGCCATGCCCCTGTAATAATGCTCTTCCATGGCCTTTTCAACCAGTCCGGATTCGTCCTGCGTTGGCTGCGGCGGCCTTGCAGCGGGATTCCCTGCCCCGCCCCCGGTTTTTCTTACAATCATGTCTTCTGGCCTTAGCTGCTGTTCCAGGTGCTTTTTTCTTTCTGGCTTCAGCGTTTCCTCAGCCATGCCGGATTATGCATTTTGGAGTTTAAAAAGATGCTGTCTATATGATGTTTATGGCGAGCTTTTTGCTTATGTCAAATGCCAGCGGCAGGTCAAGCGAGGCATCCAGTCTCCAGCTTAACGGAGGGTTCCCCCCGACCTGCACGGACAGCGGCCCTATCCTCAATTCGTTTGGCTTTGGGGGCTCAAGGTCGGGAACCTGGAACGCAAACGCATATTCGCTTTTTCCGGACGGATACTCTTTTTCAGAATCAAGCGCAATCTCCTTTGAGTAGAGTATGACCGTTCTTCTGGTCCTTTGCCCCTTGTGGTTGTAATGCTCCTCAATCCTGTCTGCAACAAGCCGTATCCTAAATCCCCTTGCCTTTTTCGGCTTCTTGAGGTCCAGCACGACCTTCCCCTTTATGGTGTCGCCACGGCTGAACGTAATCCCATCCACAACGATATCGATGCTGCCTTCCCCGATTCCAAGAACCATCGTATTGCCTGCCCCAATATTGATTATTGCTGCTTAAATATCTTTCCAATGGCGCCCAGCACAATATATTTATACCGATGCCAGCAATCCCATCTTATGGAAAGGATAGAGAGCATGGACGCGCTGCGCGGCCTTGCCATAGTCGTGATGTTCTTTGACCATATCCTTTTCTTCAGCGAAAACTCCTCATTTGACCCATTCAGCCCAAGGTTCTTCACAAGGATAGCCGAGCCCATATTCGCAGTCTTGGTAGGATATTTCCTGATAGGGCGCGAAACCAAGAACATGGTTTTCCGGCTTTTTGAAATTTTGATGGTGGCGTTCTTCGTGAACATGCTCTTCTTCCTTGCGCTGGGCAAGTTTGAGATACTGGCGAGCCTGGCGCTTTCATACATTGCGTATTTTGCATTGAAGGACAGGATTGTTTTCCTGCTTCCCGCCTTTATGCTGTTCAGCATAGACCCAACAAGGCCGTTCCTTGACTATCCGCTGTCCATAGCGCTTTCCCAGGTTGCGCTGGGCGCTGCAATAAGGAAAGGACTGAGCCCGTTCTTACCGCTGATTTTCCTGGCTGCGCCGCTGTTCGTGCCTGCGCCATACGTTTATCCTGCGCTTTTCGCCATCCTGGCAGGATTGCTTGTCCTGCTTGCGCAAAGGTTCAAGGACATCAAGGTTCCGGTGCTGTCGCAGATTGGAAAAAGGCCGCTGCTTTATTATATGGCCCAATTCGTGCTGGCAGCGATACTTGCAGCAATAATATACGGGCCCACGGTATTCTAATCGTATGGCGCCCGTAAACGCCCAAAATGCTTCTTTTGGGGTGAAGACTTTTTCTTGCAAGAAAAAGGATCGGGCCTGAGGGGATTTGAACCCCTGACCTACGGATTAAAAGTCCGCCGCTCTAGCCAGGCTGAGCTACAGGCCCAATATATCTTCTATTTATAGTCGGACATACCCTTTTAAATGTTATGAGCGGAAATATTGCACGTTTTCAATCAAATGGTGAGTCGCAATGGGAAAGTTCGCTGAAGGAGACAAGGAGCTAGATATTTCAATATGCCTCAAGTGCAAGGCGCGCAACCCGAAGGGGGCGAAGAAGTGCAGAAAGTGCAACTATACCTACCTGAGGCCAAAGGCAAAGGAACTGAAAGGCAAGAAATGATTAGGATTTAAGCTTTGCTTTTTAATTTCAGACCATGGACAGCGCGGTTATTCGCAACCCATCGGTTTTCGACGATTCTTATTTGCCGGCAGACATCCTGCACAGGGAAGCGGAGACAAAGGACATATCGCACGAGATGTCCATGTTTGCAAAGGGATACCCTGCGCGCATCGTGATCTACGGGCCTCCTGGCACAGGGAAGACAACCGTTATGAAATACGTTTCCGCTGCCTTCCAGTCCTATTCAACAAAATTGGTTTATGCGAATGCGCTATTGACCAGCACAAAGCTGGGGCTTTTTTCCCTGATGTGCGACAAGCTCGGCATAATGATGCCAAGAAGGGGCATAAGCCCGGACGAACTGATTGCAAGGATAAGGGAAGGCACAAAAAGGGTTTTGGTCGTGATAGACGAGGCGGATAGCCTGAAGGAGAGCGACCTTCTTTACATGCTTGCAAAGTCCAAGGAGACAATGGGCGTTGAAATAGGATTTATCGCAATAACCAACGTTTCCTCGTTCCTTGCGCTTGCGGATGCAAGGCTTCCTGCTCTCATAACCAAGAGGATGGAGTTCAATCCCTATTCGCCTGCGCAGGTCCGTGACATACTGTTTGAAAGGGCCAAGCTTGGGCTGTTTCCGGGCGCCTTTGACGAAAACACGGTTGGCAAGATAGCCGGCTTTGCGTCAAGGCACATGGGCAACGTAAGATTGGCCATTTATCTCCTTATGCTGGCAGCCAAGCGCGCCGACGGAGAGGACAGGCCCAAAATCAGGCTGGAGGACGTTGAGGACGCAAAGAAGGACCTTATGGCCAGCCTGCTGGAAAAGGCGTCCGCAAAGCTCACAGAGGCGGAAAAAAGGGTTGCTGAGGCTGTGGAATCCCTTTCCTCGCCCACCTCTGCCGAGATAGAGGAAAAGCTGGCTCCTGGGATGTCGCCAAGGACGGTCCGCCTATACCTAAAAGGCCTTCTTGACAGGGAATACCTGCTTTCTGAGGACATCCACGCCAGCGGCGGCGGAAAGAAAAGGGCGTATAGGGTTAGCTACAAGCTTTAAAAACCCTTTGCCGCCCGTATTGGTTTGCAGCGGCCATAGGAAGATGGTTATGCCCGTTCCCATACCGAACACGGAAGCCAAGCATCTTCACGGTGGCCTGATTACTGCTCTTAAGCGGGAAAAGCCACTGCTGCTGCACCTAAATCTTCAAACATTAAAAATACATAAGACCAAACGCTTTCATGCATGAGCTGTTGCACCACGAATCAGACCTTTTCATAAAAGGCAGCGGAAAGTCGTTCACTGATGCGCTTCTTTCTGTTGTTGAAGGCATCATTTCCTATATTGGCAAGGACAGCGCGTGCAAGGGAACAAAAGAGTACGCTTTGACGTGCGATGGCAAGGAGTGCGCCGAAACCGCATTCGCGCTTTTGGACTCTTTCAATGCGTTCATAGACTCAAAAGGCGTGATGCCGTGCAAGGCAATCAACATAGAAAAAGAAAAAGGCAAACTCAGGCTTATTTTCTCCGGGAAAAAGTCACGCTTTTCATCTCCGATAAAGGCATTGACATACCACAATTTCAAGGCCAAAAATGAAAAATCAGGATGGACAATAGAGGCGCTTTTCGACATTTAGCACACTGAAATGATTTTGTCATCAATTTTCGAGTCTTTCCTTTTCAGCAGGACTATGCGCGAAATTTCGTGCTCGTTCTGCAGCTTATATGTTTTCATGAATTTCAAAAGCTTCTTCGCAAACGTTTTGACGTCGCTGTG
>JBGQMB010000037.1:0-7695 GCA_041500405.1 Candidatus Micrarchaeia archaeon
CATCAATATGGGAATGGAAATAGGCTACGCAATTGTTTGTATCCTACTCAGTATATTCGGATACTTCATGGGTTCAATATTCAAGAAAAAGGATGATAAAAAATAGTTATTGTTTAGCACCTGTTTGATTTAGGATGCTGACTATGTCCGTATGATGATTTAATTCGGCATACTGGAGTGGAGTCCAGCCATAGCTGGTTTTCGCATTTAAGTCTGCGCCATTCTCAATCAACAATTTGCATATTTCAGTATATCCATTCAATGCAGCAAAGTGTAGAGCTGTCCAATCGCCCTTGGTCTTTGCGTTAACGTCTGCTCTTTTGTCGAGCAAAAGCTTAACTATATCTGTCTCTCCAAAAGATGCGGCAGATATCAGTATGGTGTTGCCGTATTTGTCCCTCGCATTGATGTCTGTGCCATTTTCAATCATACTTTTTACAAGGACGGTATTATTATTTTGGATTGCATTAAACAGTTCAACGTTATTTGTAGATCCTTGCCCTGTAGATGAATTATTTGCTACAGTATTTGTTTGTCCAGCGCATCCAAAAAGGAGAATTAATCCAAGAGCGATTACCAATATTGCAACTTTCATATTCCGCTTGTTTAATCAAAATAAATATAAATGACTTGCATAAACGTCCGTTTTTGAGTGATCCAGACCACCTTTCCGTCGGATGCGCCCTACTTATATAACCAAACGTGCGATTCCTACTCGGGCGATCCTTTTTTGGTTTGGAAAGTGGGGCGTTTTAGACGGAGAGGGGTTCGGAGCCTTTATAACTTCTTTTTGTATTTAAAATAGGCTATTGCATACCCTATAACTATGCAGATGTTAGCTATTAAACGATAGAGGAAAGCTAGAGAATGCGAAGGCGTTAGCGCATCAATTATGACATCGGCTATTACGATTGTTATAATCATTATCACTGCATACAACAGTGTGCTTGTTATGTGCCTTTTTAGCCTATATTCAATGTTTATCACGTCCTTTCCCGCAATAAATGCAGTATCCAGCCATAAATTAACCAATAAGATTGTCTATTTAAACAGTCGCTAAATACAATACAATGTAGCTTTTTCCGTCTGAAAGGCAAAGATTTAAATTGAATCAATCCGTCATCCTACCATGAAATCCTTGGTTATCTGCAAATCAGTGCACCAAGGCAACACAAGGAAGGTTGCCGAGGTCATTGCAAAGATCCTGAAGGCCGAAATCAAGGACCCTGAGGAAGTCAGTTATATTTCCGCTTATGGTCTTGTTGGGTTCGGAAGCGGAATCTACATGATGAGGCACCATGAAAGCCTGTTCAGGTTGCTTGATAGGCTGGACGGCAAGGGAAAGAAGGCCTTTGTGTTTTCCACAAGCGGGGGAGGGCAGGAAAAGGACAATAACGCCCTGAAAAAGAAATTGGTTGAAAAAGGATTCAATGTTGTTGGGGATTTTGTCTGCAAAGGGCTTGACAGGTTCGGGCCTTTTGCGATAATAGGCGGATTGAACAAGGGGCATCCCGACAAGGATGACCTGAAGAAAGCAGGGGATTTTGCAAAAAATCTGGTTTGATTCTTGAAATTTGTCCGGGAAGGGGGGCGCTATTTTTTAAATATGGATTCCGGCAACGGTTAAATAGGCTATGCGGATTAGCAGCACGTGAGAACGGGGCAAAATAGATGATTAGCGCAGAAGAGATAAAGGAATTGAAAAAAGCGCGCCGCGCCCTAGAGGAGCGCATGGCGGAAAAATTAGACAAAAGCAAGTGCGACAGTGTTGTGTATCTCTCCGGATGGATGAAGGACATAATAGACGGCATACAATCCGTGCAGGACAAGGAAAAGGCCCTGTCGAACCTCGCCATGAGCCCGCGCATCAAGCTTGGAAAGAAAGCAATGGTGCTTGGCAAGGAGCTTATCCGCTTTGAGATGGGATTGGTGGGCGAATTCAACAGCCAGAACATTTCGGAGGATTTGGAGAAGAGGTTCATATCAATCATAAGGCTGATCAGGGACAACAAACTGCAGGGCGCAAATGACGGAATGAAATATTTTGAGGAGATTGCGGCCCTTGACAGGGAATGCGGGGCAATAGATGAGAGAGTGAAGAGGGAGGACCACGTCCTAGCAAGAGAGCAGCTCAAGATAGAAAACCTATTGAAGGAGATGGCAGGGCTGGAAAGGGAAACAGTCGACCTGGAAAAGGTGCGCAGGCACAAGGAGCTGCTGGAAAGCCTTGAAAAGCTAAAGAGATTGCGGGAAGCATACATACAGTCCCTGCTTTCAAGGCCAGTGGCGGAGCTGCTTGGAAAAACTGAATTCCAGCCCCTGAAGGAATGCTGCGGGATTTTCCAGGAAGAAGGCGAGATGGCGCAGCTGAGGCAGTTCTTTTCCGATTATCCCGTGTTTGGAAAATGCAGCGCAAGCCAGATTTGCGGGTTCTTCGATTGCAGCGAAAAGAAGCTTTCGCACGTCTGCCCTGAAATCTCCAGGTTCAAAAAAGCGGTTCTTGGGAACAGGAGCCTGTTTGAGAGCATACGCTCGCTGGACCAGACGGCGTTCCTGGCGGTGGACGACGAGAATGAAAAGGCCCTGGATTTCTATGCCAGGAACGTCAAAGGCGCCCAGGAGGCCGTTGAGCGGATAAGGCAGCTGAAAAAGGAAAGTGGCACGGACAGGGCGGAATACGAAAAAAGCAAGCTGATGGAGAAGCGCAGGGAAGAGCTCGCCAAATACTCCAAAACAGAACTGGAGAACGAGCTGAAAACAATCAAGAGCCTTCTGGAAGCCCTGCATTCCGAAGTCATTGAAGGAAATGCCGATAAAGGCAAGGGACTGCTTTCGGAAATCAGCGGATTCATCAAAAGGCTTTCCGGGGACTCTTAGCCCAAGGGAGGCGAAAGCCCAAATATCGGGTTTAGTTGCAGGCGCAAGCGCATTTCACGGTAACGCTGCCGGACGTTTTCTGCAATCCGACATAGTTGTAGCCGTCGAAGCTGAAATTGCTTTGCTTGGCAAGCGCGCAAAGGTTGGCGCACTTGTCGGCGCAGTCAGAAAGGTCATTCGCTATCTGCGTACATCCTGCAAGGATAATCATGCCCAATAAAAGAAATCCCAACACTGTCTTCATGGCCATAAGCGCATGTGGCGGCATTTTATTTAAAAATATGCCCTCTGCAAAGGAAGGGTACTGTCTAAATTAATGTTTAAAAATGTTTCGTATCATAATAGATATCATGGTAAAAACAAGAAATCTGAACAGGCAGAGGATTCACGTTACTGGAGCCAGCAAAAAAAGGGCGCCCGGCAGCAATTTCAAGGACATCATAGAAAGCATCAAGGCCAGCCCGGCGGGCAAATGCGGCTATGCTGCCTCAAAGGTCATCCACGAGAGCGTGCTCCCGACGGGCAAATGCCTGTTCTGGGCCGGCATGATAGGCGTGCCTACCGTGACGTTCGCCACTTATCTGTTAAAGGAGATATATAGGATAGGCGAGCCCATAAAGGCAGCCGCAAAGGCCGCGAAGGGGGCCGAGGCGCACTTCACATTCTGGACGGCGCTCCAGAGCGCATGGTACGACATGGCCAACTTTGTGAAGCCAGCAATCATGTATTGCGCGGAGCACATCTGGGTCACGCTGGCAATAGTCCCGGGATACTTTGTGGCAAAAAAGTTCTTCGGCTGGCTGAAGAAAGAGCTCAAGCCGTAAGGCCAGTGATTTTTTTAAATTTCCTGTTTTTATGAATAAAAGACTGCTGTTCAGTCGATGAACAGCGACCTTATCCTTTCCTTTATTGCGCCTGCCGCGCTTCCGGAATCTGCTTCCTTGAGCGCGGACTTCAGGTCCTCGCTTGAAACAAGGTTTGCGCAGATTGCGGATTCCTCGAGCAGCTCCGGGTCGCGGCTCTGCGAATAGGCAAGCGCAATGCCGAAATTGAACACTTCGACGATCCTCTCATATTCTATATCTTTCATTTCCGGGCTTTCCAAGGTAAGGTGCCTCATCTTTGAGAATATGTCAACTTCCATTGAAGCCATCTTCGGGAATCCCTTTTGCAGGACATACGCGAAAATGTCATCCTCGCTGCCGAACCTTTTCTGGTGGCGCGTGAGGAAAAATTTCAGGAGCGTGCGGTAGACTTTCTCCTCCTCGTTCCTTCCGGCCTTTGCGGAATCCCACAGCCCGCCATTGGGGAAGTCGTCAAGCGACTTCTTGGAATAGATCCTTATCATGCTCTCCCCGATGAACGCAAGCGCCCTTAGTTCGCTTTCGGAAAAGCCGTCGGCAAACACGGCCGCCTTCATTGCGCCTATGTCGTTAGGGTTTTCGCACCTTTCCCCTGAAACGAACTGGAACCTCCTTATGACGACTATCCTTCCAATGCCCTCGACGCCCTTGTCGCCGTAAAGAAGGGCCTCCTGCAGAAGCGGCGACCTGTTCCTTCCGGTTTCCTTCAATAAGGATATCATTTTCATTATGCCCTTGACAGTGCCTTCATTGACGCGTATCGCGTCGCTTATTGCGCTGACTTCGGCAAAATCAAGCGCCGTCAGCATGCCCATTATGGACTTCACCTGCTTCGGGAACAGGAGCCCGAGCCTCCTGTACTCCTTTGCATAATCTGTATCATAGCCGGTTGACTTGTCCTTGCTGTACATATAGTCGATAAGGTCGGCTGTTATGATGCCGTCGCTCCTGCCGTTAACCTCGCGCGGGGCCCTCACTAGGTCGTGAAGAAGCCCTGTGATGGCTGAAAGGGCCGTCATTTTTGCCTTGTAGCCCGTGTTTTCAGGAATGATTGAATTTACGTATTCGCATCCCGCATATGCGGTCCTGAGCATGTGCCCGCTGTTGTGCGCGGCCTGCCTTTTTGTTCCGCCCTTGCCGCCTTGCTGCGCGTTGTAGATTGAGACTGCTGCATCGACAAACCTTTCCATTTTTGCGTGGAAAGTCGAGAACTCTGAAACCTGCTTGCCTTTCAGGTTCGGTTTTGCAGCGCTTTTTCCGCTGTTCAAATCAAGGCGTTTTTCAGTCATAGTAATCAGTATGATATTGTGTGTAAAAGCATTTAAAAATGTTAGTGCTGCCTGATGGCACCGACGGGGCCCTTTTTGGCCATCGAAACCACGTTGAGGTTGCCCTTGTCCCTGGTGACAAGCTTGTATTTTTCCTGGCACTCCTTGTCAAAGCAGAATCCGCTCTCTGCAATGGCTGTTTCGCGCCTCCACGCCCTTTCGTGGCCCTCGATCATATATATGGGCGCATTTTCGCCCTTTTTGGCAAATATCCTGCCGACTTCGAGCCAGAACTTCATTATTGCCGCATCCGCCTTACGTTCATTTTCCGTAAGGTTTTGAAACGCCATTATGCAGGAATTCATATCAAGATCAAGAGATTTCCTGAATACAATCGCGTTTCTTTCTTCGATATTGGACGGCTCCAGAGGCGGCAAACCTTCCCGAATGCGGCCAATCACATCTTTTTCCATATCTACATCCCTGTAGTTGGCAAGCAGCAGAAGTAGCCAGTAAACCCTTTCTGGCTTCTCCGAAAGCCCGTCGTACCAATCTCCCATTATGAGCGGGGCGCCTGGCACCAGCACCTTGGATATTTCCCTAAGATGGAAATTAAACGAGTTGTGGTGCATTGCCGCATTTGTTATTGCCATGTCAATAGTATATGGTATATGCAGGATAGCCTCTGTTTCAGTCATATTGTATACGACTGCTGCATTGGCCAGCGTCTCGCTTATTTTCCTGATTGATTCAAGCGCCGCATCTGTCCTGATTTTTGAAGGTTCTACGAGAAAAAGATTTATGCGCGATGCCGCGTCTCCCAGGGTGGACAGCATGGCCATTGAAGTGGCTCCTGTACCTGCACCTATGTCAAGCACAGTCAAGCCATATATCTCAGTCTTGCGCACATATTCCGCGGCATACTCTCCTATAACGATGTTCATCATCTTATTTACGTCGCGCAGGCCGGCATTCTCCGAAGCCTTTCCGACAAGGTCGTTGAGTGATTCATCCGTGTCCTTCCACTCGACGGAATATGCCTCCTGAGATGCGCCATAAAGCCAGCCTATGTTCTCAGGGGTTATGCCTATGCCCCAGTTCCTGTATGAATAGGAAGTTGCCCTCAAAATGCTGCCGAGCGGTACAGGCGACCAATCCGTAATTTGATCAATCCAGCGAACCCGCTCCTCTATGTCCTTTGTTGAGGTCAATAATGTATCCATAGGTTTATTGTGTTAGTAAATGTTTAAAAATAGCCATTATTATCCGCTCTTTAAAAAGATTATCTAACTGTAAAAAACGTCTAGTCTGGTGAGAATATGGTCTATGTGAAATCGGTTGCGCCAACAAATATAGCGGTCGTAAAATACTGGGGAAAGAACCCCTTGTGGGAAACGTACATGATACCCACCAAGAGCTCGGTCTCCTTCACTGTTGAAGGGTTCCAAAGCGAAACCGAGCTGGATGCGCAGGCAGGCGGCGGCAAGGTGGATTTCACGCTCAACGACAAGGCAATAACGCCGGAAATGAAGGAATATGAATATGTGAAGGACATGTTCGGAAAGGCGTTTGAGCTGTTTCCCAACACCAAAAAGTACGATTATGTTGTAAAGAGCAAGAACAATTTCCCGACCGCCGCAGGATATGCCTCGTCGGCAAGCGGGTTCGCGGCGCTTGCAAGGGCGCTCCAGGGCGCAATGAAGAGGCTTGAGCCCGATTTTTACGGAAAGTACATGGCAAACGACAGGCTGCTCTCCGTTTTCGCGAGGCTGGGCAGCGGCTCGGCGACAAGGAGCGTGCCGAAGAAGGGCGGATTCGTGCTTTGGAAGCGCGGCATGGGCCCAAGGGCCAAGAGACCTGAGGATATGGATGCCGAAATGAAGGAGAATGCAATATTCTCAAGCTATTCCAAAACCTTGCTTGAGCCGGAGCATTGGCCGGAGCTGAAGATAATATACACAAAGGTGCAGGAAAAGGAGAAAAAAATAAAGAGCAGGGCAGGCATGAAGACCTCGCTCCAGACGTGCCCGATATACTGGGACTGGATAGATTACGAAGAGAAAAAAGACCTGCCGGCCATGATTGACGCGGTCAAGGCAAAGAACTTCGATGCATTCGCGAAGCTGGCAATGCAGTGCAGCAACGGCCTCCATTCAATAATGGGATACACATATCCGAGGATATCATACCTTACGGAGGGAAGCCTTGCCATAATAGACGCCGTTCACGCAATGAATGAGAGAGAAATAAAGGCCGCGTACACGTTTGACGCAGGGCCGAACGCGATAGTCTTCACGCTGGACAGGCATGAAAACGAGGTCAAGTCCGCGCTTTCCGAGATAGTCGGAAGCGACAAGGTCGCGGTTACGAAGATGGGCAAGGGCTCAAGGATAGAGAAGGTGGAAGGATGAACGCGGTCAACGTTCCTGGAAAGATCCTTTTCTACGGCGGGTTCAGCGTGCTGGAAAAAGGCAACATTGCGCTCAGCATAGCGGTTTCGGGCGAGGACGGAAAGGGCGTGACAGCCGAATACGAGACGGGCGAAAGGAAAATCGTGTCGCCTCAGTTCAATCTGGACATTGCGCCTGCGCTAGGCGACGGACAGATTGTCTCATTCGCATACGTTTTCGCCGAGCAATATCTGAAATCATGCAACAAATGGAAGGGCGATGTGAAGCTCAAGCTGG
>JBGQMB010000038.1:0-7420 GCA_041500405.1 Candidatus Micrarchaeia archaeon
ATTTCCCATTGTGGACTTTTTCTTTCGTCATTAACTATATTGATTGTTTCTTCATCTTCTATAAATGCCAGATCACCCATTTTCATCTTTTTAATTAGTGAATCTAATATATTTTTTTTACCCCAATCCAAGATACCCTTTGCTGCGCCCTCACTTACATTTTTAATCGTTGATCCTATAGGATCATTTACATCAGTTCCATTTGGCATAAGATTCACTAAAAAGTACGATTATATTCTTCCAAATAACAAGCAATACTTAGTGGGTTATTGTCTAGAATGATCGTGCTTCCAGGTACTATGATCATATTAGAAATTTTTACTTCTTCATCTATATATCTATCTTTTAGCTTATTACCATTAGAATCTAAAACATATATATTATCAGATGAATATCCTAATTTTTTAAGGAGTTCTTTTTTTAATTCAATTGGCATATCTTTGATAGAAATCAATTCCATAATACCACCTTAATTTTATTAATTAAGCATCATCTCTTTATAAATGTTTCAAATGCGAATCAAAAAACCGCATTTCCGGAAGTCCCCTAGGGTAGCGTGTCCCTTTTTAAACTTTTCGTTCAATCTCTGATAACACCCGTTTAACCACAGGCAAGCCCACACAAGGAGGGATTTGCCGCAATCGGGCCAAACTGGCTCGTGGGAGGGAGATCATTATGGATTGGAAAGACGAGAAAATCAAGAATGGCATAACGAAGGCCCTCGAGGAAAAGGGAAAGAGAAAGTTTGAGCAATCCCTGGAAATGATAATCAATTTCAGGGCAATCGACTTCTCGAAGCCTGAAAACAGGCTCAACATCAACCTGCCCCTGCCGAAAGGGAAGGGCAAGCCGAACAAGGTCGTTGTTGTAGGCTCAGAGCCCATAACGCACGAGGCGAAGAAGGCCGGCGCGAATTTCACGGTCACAGCAGACCAGATAGAGTCCTTCAACAAGAAGGAGGTCAAGAAGCTGGCCAAGGACCATTTGTTCCTTGTCGAGCCGAAGTTCATCGGCATGGTTGCCAAGAACTGGGCAAAAATCCTTGGGCCAAGGGGAAAGAACCCAATCCCAATAGTAGGCGACATAAAGAAGTTCATAGACGGGACCAGGAACAACGTCCAGGTCCAGACAAAGGGAAAGTACCTGCCGACAGTGCAGGCGCCCATAGGGACTGAAAAGATGGGAGTTGAAGACGCAATGGCGAACGCAAGGACGATTTTCGACGCAGTGACAAAGAAGATACCGACCGGAAACGTCAGGAGCGTTTACTTCAAGCTCAGCATGGGCAAGCCGCAGAAGGTGGTCTGAGATGGCAAGCAAGATTTCAAGCTCAAAGAAACCAAAGGAAAAGAAGGCCATGTCTGAAATGGCAGTCAAGGCATCAAGCTCAAAGGAACCGAAGGAAAGGAAGGCCATAATCGACAAGCAGAACGCTGTCAAGGAAATGGCGGCGGAACTCAAGAAAAGGAAGGTCGTTGTGCTCCTTAACCTTTCAAAGACGCCGGACAAGCTTGTCCAGCAGGTAAGGAAAAGGCTCAAGGGCAAGCATGGCGCGTATTTCCAGGTCGCGAAGCTCGCGATAGTGAAAAGGGCGCTTGAGCAGTGCAAGCTTCCAGCCGCGCTTTACGCGGATTTGAACTTCCCGGTCGCGGTAATCGCGGTTAACGATCTCTCTCCTTATGACATAAGCAGCATGTTCATGGGCAACATGCTCAGCGTTGCGGCAAAGCCAGGCGACAAGGCTCCGTTTGAGATAGTCATTCCCGCAGGGGAGACGGACATGCCTCCAGGCCCGGCACTGACGCAATTGAAGCAGGCAGGCCTCAACGTGAAGGTCGACAAGGGAAAGATAGCGATTTCATCGGACAGCGTGCTTGCAAAGGAAGGCGCGGTCCTTACCAAGGAAAAGGTAGGGGCGCTGCAGATGCTTGGCATAAAGCCTTTCAAGGTCGGGCTTACGATCTGGAGGGCATTTGACGGCAAGATAGTGTTCAACGCGGACGTTCTCGGATTGAGCGCGGAACAGCTGGCTGAAGGCCTAAAGAATGCGGTTTCGCAGGGCTTCAGCATGAGCATAAACGCGAACTATCCGACCCAATCCAACATCTCCATACTGCTTACAGGCGCAATGAGGCAGGGAAAGGCGATTGGAATAGGTTCCGGCGCCTATTCGGAAGGCGTGATGCCCGAGCTTTTGGCGAAGGCATTTTCACAAGGTAATGCTCTCAAGGCAATTGAGAAAAAAGGTGGCTAGAGAAAAAAACAATGAGGTAGATGAAAAATGACTAAAGTGGATCCATATTTGCATGCGGTTCTCGTCCTTCACGGGGCGGGAAAAGATGTTAGCGCTGACGGCATATTGTCCGTTCTCAAGGCGGCCGGAGCGGCAACCGACGAGGCAAGGGCAAAAGTGCTTGCTGACGCCTGCAAGGGCGTCAACTTCGAGGACCTTCTGAAGGCGGCGGCAACAGTTGCAGCGCCTGCGGCGGCTGCGGCGGCGCCTGCGGCCGAGAAGCCGAAGAAGGAGGAGAAGGACGAGGGAAAGAAGGAAGAGGAGGCCGCGGCAGGCCTTGCGAACCTTTTCGGCTGATTTTCAGCCGTTCCCTTTTCCAATGAAACGCTGGTGTTAGGATGGGAGACTTCAACTTCAATTTCGGTTCCGCGAAGGACCTGAAACCAGGAAGGTACGTCATAATAGACGACATACCGTGCAGGGTAGTGAGCATAGACATCTCAAAGCCCGGAAAGCACGGCGCCGCGAAAATGAGAGTAGTGGCGATAGGCATCTTTGACGGGCAGAAGAAAAACCTCCTCACCAGCGGAGACGGCGACATCCACGTGCCCATAATCAACAAGTTCAACGCGCAGGTCATAAGCCTGAGCGGCGACACGGTCCAGCTCATGAACAAGGACACGCTGGAGATGTTCGAGGCATACGTCCCGGAAGACCTCAAGGCGGAGATAACCGAGGGCGTTGACGTGGAAGTCATGGAGTCGATGGGCAGGAAGGCCATAGTCAGGGTTTTCAAAGGGGATTGAGTGGATGAATATTGATATAATAGCAAAATCGGAAAACAAGGTAATCGGCAGGAAGGAGTACATCTTTGAGATAGCGTACGACAAGACAACCCCTAAGAAAACCGAGGTCAGGGAGGCAATCGTAATGAAAACGGGCCTGCTTCCGGACACCCTTGTTCTGAAGTCGATAAACCAGCACGCCGGGGAAAGGAAGGCGACAGTGCTTGCCTATTCATACGGCGACGCTGACATCATGATGACCGTGGAGCCGAAGTACATCCTTAAAAGGAACGGCTTCATAAAGGAAGAGGAGAAGAAGGCGGAAGAGCCGAAGAAGTGATTTGATGCTGTCATCGCGTATCCAGGTTGCGGATGCGAAACTGAAACACGACGCAAAGGTAACTGTCTCCGGATACGTGCATGAGGTCAGGCAGCAGGGAAAGCTCGCATTCATAATTCTCCGCGACTGGACCGGCAAAATCCAGGTCATAGCGAAGAAGAACGACGTTGGCGAGGAGATGTTCGCAAAGACCAACGTGAACAAGGAAGACGTAATACTTGTTGAGGGAAAAGTGACAAAAAGCAATATCGCGCCCGATGGCGTTGAAATAGTCCTTTCCAAAATAGAAATGCTTTCAAAAGTAGAGAAGAAATTGCCTGTCGACCCGACGGGCGTTGTGCCGTCCGACGTGGACACAAGGCTCAATTTCAGGTTCATAGACTTGCGTTCAACCAACATCAGCTCAATATTCAGGACAAAGTCCGTCGCAGTGAACGCCTTCAGGGAGTTCGCGCTTTCAAACGGCTTTGTCGAAATCCATCCAACTTCCATCGTTGCGGCCGCCACAGAGGGCGGGACGGAAGTCTTCGAAATCCAGTATTTCGAGAACAAGGCGTACCTTGCGCAGAGCCCGCAGCTGTACAAGCAGATGGCGGTCATCGGCGGCCTTGAGAAGGTGTTCATGACGCTTCCGGTCTTCAGGGCCGAAAAGCACAACACAACAACGCATTTGAACGAGATAATGCAGATGGACTGCGAGATGGGATTCTGCAACGACGACATGGCGATAAAAAGCCTTATAGACTTCTTCAAGCACATCATTAAAACGGCGTCGTCCTCAGAGTTTGCGAAGGTTGCGAACCCGAACGTTTCTGACGTGAAAAATGTCAAGACGCACACCTACACTGAAATAATCGACCTGCTCAACGAAAACAACGAGAAAATAAAATGGGGCGAGGACTTCACCAAGGAGCAGGAAAGGAAGACGTACGAGATTCTGGGCGAGGAGGCGTATATCATAAAGGAGTTCCCGACCGCAATAAGGGCGTTCTATTCCCTGCCAAAGGAGGACAACCCGGAAGTGTGCAGGTCGTTCGACCTGATTTACAAAGGCCTGGAGGTCAGCAGCGGGGCGCAAAGGATTCACGTTCCGTCCCAGCTTGAGGCGCAATTGAAAAAGAGGGGCATTAGGCCGGCAAGCCTGGAGTTCTACATTGACGCATTCAGGTACGGGGCGCCGCCGCACGCGGGCTGGAGCCTTGGCCTTGAAAGGCTGACAATGAAGCTGCTAAACTTAAATAACATAAGGGAGGCCATGCTGTTCCCGAGAGACAGGACAAGATTGGTGCCGTAGACCCGCATAAACATTTAAATACTCTTTATACCACAATAAAGCCATGGCAGAGCTCCAAAAGGCTAGGTGCAAAAACTCAAAAAAACCAGGCCCCTTCCAGAAAAAGCCGAACAATATTCTTATAGAAGTTTACAGCAAGTGTGAGCAGAACGAAACCATAAGGGCGCTAATAGACGGAGACCCTAAGCTCAAGATACACCTTAATTCAATCATAGCAAAGGACAAGTATGATGCGCCGTGGTTCACGACCAGCATAATACCCGAAGCGCACCAGCTGTTCAACTGCGACGACATACCGCAGACAATAAGGGAGATAGACGCCAGGATAGACGCGCTTGAGGCTATAAACCACGAGCTCATAGGCATGGGCTACAACGCGCTCAAGGACTTCAAGTTCATCTCAACGGTTTACTCGATGATATTGAGCGAGCTTTATACGATAAAGGACATCACCGCCACCGCGGACACCGAGCTGCGCATGATTGCGGGCCAGCAGGAAAAGGCCATCGGATACGCGAACGAGTTCCTTTCAAAAAAGTCTTGGCCGAGGATAATGACGTACGTCAGCACCATCACCGCATCGCTTGGCGTCACGATGGCCGCCTTCGCGTCCAACCTCAAGCAGCTTGTGGAGAATGTGGCGGGCTCAAGCAATGTCGCCATGGCGGTTGGGACGGGCGCGTTCGTCCTTTCAACGGTCCTTTTCGCGACAGGCAAGCTCACGGACTTTTTCGTCAACAGGAGCATAAGGGACATCATGGCAAAGGCGGACAGAAAGGCAAAGTCCATACTGAGGTGGCAGGAGGCCGAAATCAACTGGAGGCTTTTCTTCCTAAGGAACAAGGTCATAGAGATTGGGGCCAAGTGCCGCTACTTCAACGACGTGAAGAAGGAGGCGCCGGAGATAGCCAAGGCGATAGACGAGGGCGACTGGGGCAAGATAAACAGGTGGGTTGACGAAGCAATCCAGCAGGGGATTTCCAAAACTGCCGAACCGCCTGTGCTCAGCACGATTGCGGACATCGCAAGCGTAAGCATGGCGCGCAGGGCAAGGGCCGAGATAGGCGGGCTTGACGGCTCGACCGCAATGCCTGATGCCAAGCAGGCGGATGGCGGCAAGAAAGACGGGCAACCGACAGGCGACGGGCAAAAGCAATAACGGCATTTTTAAGCACCTTTCTTCTGGCAACGGGGTCTGCCTTTCCTTTTAAAGGACTGTCCGGAGCTTATGTCAAGGTGACCAAGATGAGAATCGTGATAGAAAGCATGACATTGAAGGAAATGAAGGACCTGGCGGACATAGGCTGCGAAGGGACGATTGAGAAAAAGAACGGGGTAACCCTTTCTTTTTAACCTTTTCAACCACATTTAAAAACAGAATACCGGCATACACCCCTATGCAACTGTTCAGATCAAAGCCAAGGCCCGAAAGGCAGTTCAATACCCGCAGGTTCAAGCTTCCGTCTGAGGAAGCCGTCAGGACGGCCATCGTAGTGCCTGCCATAGCGATTGCAACCATGTTTGCCGCAGGAAACTTCAGCATAAAGCACGAGAACGGCATAACGCAGAAGGGATATTATGCAAGCATAAGCCAGATAACGGATTACGCGTCCAGGCACCCGCTCAAGACAACCCTGTTTCTTCTTGCGGACATTGCGGCCATGGTGGCGTTTTCGCGTTTCTATTATAACTCAATAGTCTACTATTCAAGAAAAGGGATTTCAGATTAGCTCGATGTCCGCGACTATCTGGACAGTCTTCGGGGAATAATCCCTGACTTTCCTTATTTGTATTATCCTGTACTTTTTTGTTAAATTGTTTTTGATTTTTTCCATTGCGTGCTGCTCCGGCCTGTTTGAATCAACGAACGAGTAAAAATGAATCACTGTCCCTTTCTTTGACGCCTTTTCCGCATCCTTCAGGAAATGCTCCGCGTCCTTTGGCAGGGGCATCACTATCCTGTCAGCCCAGCCGTCATATTTTAGCTTGGAAACGTCCCCAAGCACAGCCTCAACATTATTCAACTTATTCAGCTTTATGTTTTTGTTGAACCATTTGACAGCTTCCCTGTTCAGCTCAACGCCTATCACCTTGCTTAGCGGTTTTTGCTTTGCTATGCAAAGCGCAAAAGGCCCGACACCGGCAAAAAGCACAAGGACGTTTTCCCCATCTTTCGCCAAATCCGCTATTCTTTTCCTTTCTGAAGATAATCTTGGGGAGAAGAACACCTTCTCAACGTCAAACTCCATTAAGACGCCGTTTTCCCTGTATTTCGCTATCTTGTTCTTTTTTCCGCCTATCAGTTTGAACTTCCGCACCCTGTATTTTCCCTGCATGCCGCTTTTCTTGGCATAAACAGTTTCCACGTTTTTATGGACTTCTATTATGGCCTTTGCGACCTTTTTCGCGTTTATCTTCTTTGGAAGCTCAACCACTGCCACGTTTCCCAGAAGGTCGAATGAGGAAATGACGTTTTTCGCGTCCACGCCCTGCTTTTTCATTGCCTCGGCAAGGTTGCTGGGCGCCCGTTTCCTGGGCTTCAGCCTTTTCCTTGAGGTTTCATACCCCCTGGCTTCCCCAATTACAGGTATGTAGACATATGCCTTGTCGTGCGCGATGCAAAAAGACGGGTCAAGCATGCCCTGCGCAGCAAGGCTCCGTATCGCCGTGTTCGCCTTCGCCTTTTCCACCTTTATGCACGGCATGCTTTCCCCTCCCAAAATTGAAAATGGGCCCGCTGGGACTTGAACCCAGGACCTACGGCTGAC
>JBGQMB010000039.1:0-7312 GCA_041500405.1 Candidatus Micrarchaeia archaeon
CCGCAGCCCTCAGCTTCTCTGCCGTCGCCTCCCCGACTCCGGGAAGGTCCTCAAGGTCCTTCGGGACGCTTGGCTCATTGAGTTTTGACATAGCTATCGCCTCTTGGCTCGTTTGGGAACACCAATAGCCTCAACTCGCCTATCTTCAAGGTGTAGAATTCCCTTCCGTTCTTGCTTACGGATTTCCACATCGCGCCGACAGAGCGGTATGCCTTGCTTCCGTCCTGGTTGGTCTCGGGCTGGACTATCCTCAAGTCTGGCCTCCTGCCTTTCTTCTGTTCGGCTTCCTGCTGTCCCTGTTTGTTGCCTGCACTAACCTCCTCGTATTCCTCGAGGTCTTTTACGTCTTCTCCTACAATTTCTTCCATGTTTTTCCTCTCCGGGTCTTTCCCTCGGCCCAAAGGGTTGCGGCTCTTCGCCCCAACAATAGGGCTTGCTGTTGGACTGTTTAAAAACGTTGGGAGACCTCGTTGCCAAGCTTAAAAAACCGTCTGTGGCATATAAGAAAGCATGCCAAATGGCGATAAGCTTGCGGAAAGAAGGGCTGAGGCGGAGCGCGAAAAGATAAAATCCACCACAGTTGCGCAGGCAACAAACTTGAGCCAAGCAAACATAAACCTGATACATGTAGTAAAGAGCACGTCAGAAGCGCAGTACAACGTCGTACGCGCAATAGGCAAAATATCATTTGCCAACATACTGTCCAAAGAGACATCCGGATTTGGGATATTCAATGTCATCAACCCTTTCAGGGGGGAAGACAAATTCAAGATAGAGCAGATCAGAAATGAATCATTGGATGTCCAAAACCAATACAAGAATTTTGTGACAGACTTGCTTGACTTAAACAAGTATCTGGTTGGTTCCGGGGCAGGCAAGATAAAGCTGGATGGCCAAGCTCTAGAAAAAAAGATGGAAAAATACTTCAACTCCTACAATACATACATCGAAAGCCTAACGAAGCTGAGGGAAAAGGTTGAGGAATACACAATAAACACAAAAAGCGACTACGTTTTTGCGGCGATAGACGCTGCGCTTGCCATCGGGACCTTGACTGGCGTTGGCGCGCTCGCGGCAGGGGCCGGAAGGGCAATTGCCAGTGGTGCAATCAAAGAGGGGATGAAGGCTGGCGCAAAGGTGCTTGCCAAGGAAGCGGCAGGGGGCGCATGGAAAGCCGTATCCAACTGGAAGATTGTATCATTCAACACCCTGTTCTCTGCCGGAACGGTCGGCGTCGAGGCATGGAAGCAGAATGACATGGATGCCGCGCTCAAAAAGTTCCAGGAAAACCCTGCGGAAGGAATAGGCAGCATGGACAGGTTCCTGCTCGGGGCGGAGAAAACGGTTAAAGGAAGCGGAAACAAAAACGCAGAACAGATAATGTCAATTATAAGCAACGAACGCATCCATCTCAAGGAGATGGAGGCAAAGCTGAAAGAACCCGGCGGAAAGCTTACGTTTGGGGAAGCGGCAAGGACGTTTGCAACGACATTTGCGCTCTCAATGCTGTTCGAGGCCGGCTTTGGCGCAGGCGGCGCAATGGCAAAAAGCGCAAAGGCCAAGACCCAAAAAGAGCCGGTTGCCAAAGCTGTTGGGGGAGAGGCGGCAGAAACCAGGCCGCTCGAAGCCCTTCTTGCGGATAAAGCCGCAATATCCAAGGATTTAAAAGTGGCCATAGAAACAGAAAAGCCCCATGGAAGAATAACCGCTTTTGATGCCATAGAGGATGCTACTGGCGTCTTCAGGGTCACGGTCCGCGGGCCGGATGGGAAGGAGCTGTCCTTGATATACAGGTCAAGGTCTTTCAGGGAGGAAGAATTCGGCTCAAGGGTTTATGACATCGCAGGTGAACGCAGGCCTGATTTCATTGTTTTTGGGGACGGGACAGCGATGCAAGAGAGCGTTGGGATTATGGACGCGCTGAAAGCGCTGCAGGACATGGCGATGCCGCAGGCTGAAAGGACCGCAATCCTAAGAAGCAGCGGAAGGCAGGGGACAATAGATTTTGCGCTTGGGCTTCCGGACGGCCATGCCGGGAATTACCGCGTCATCAAAAAAGGGGATGATGTTAGCGTAATAAGGGTGGATTTTGAAAATTTCGGCTTGGGATGGGGGGAAGGCCTCAGGCCAGACGGCAAGTTTTCGCAAAGGGACCATGCCTTGTTCTGGGATGTGCCCTTAAAAGGGTACTCGCCAGGAAGCATAACCGCTTTTGTGGGAGGCATAGACAATGGCATACTTGCAATAACAAAAATGGATGCAGACGCGATAGGCAATGCAGCCACCAGATTCATAGGAACGCCGTTGCAAAGAAGCCAGAAAGGGACTGCCAAAATATTTTTTGATGGCGCAAGGGCAAACGCCATGCGCGAGCGCATAGCCCTATTCCAAACAGAGCCGGTAAAGGCAAGGTATGACATGCTAAATGGCATTTTCTACCCTGTTCGCGAAGGAATAAACGCCGGAAACCCTGCCATTGTGGAAGAGTGCCTGCAGATTCTAAGCAAAGAGGTTCCAGGCGCCCCAAAGGAATTGCTGGAGAAATGGAAAAGCGACTTCGTTAACATAGGCCGGACTGCCAAGAAACCGGCGATGCGCGAGGTTGCCAGGAAGCTGGATGAATTAGTGGGCAAGGAATTGGCCAGGCGGGAGCGATAAACGGCTATTCCCAGGCCCTTTCATCATCGTTGGGTATTGTCTTTGTCTGTCCCATGGAATGGATGATGTGGTTTGCGTCCCTGTTTTGGGATGCTGCCTTTAGCGCGCTTTTCACTCCGGCAATGAAGCCTGCCCAGTTTGCCGTTGCCGCATCCAAAAAATTGGCTATTGGCTCTTCGACGCCGATTCTCCTTTCCTTGTCAATCAGGACGGCGCTGATGTGGTGGCCGTGCTGCCTGGTGCCGAAAACATAGGATGCCCATTTTACCTTGTCTTCCGAGCCGCTAACGATATTGTAAGGGTCGGCATGGTTTTTGCCGTATGATGCTGTTGGAACAATGAAATATGCCACGTTGTCTCCTTCTTCAATCACGCCCTGTTTCGGCATGTCAATCAAGCGGGCGACGTTTTCAGGCACCTTTGCCTTTTCAAGCATCACTTCTTTTGCGGCGATATTCTCGGCTTTGCCCATATCGTCAGTTTGTTCTGATAAGTTTAAATCACTTTCTTTCTCTTCAGAAAGGGAATAATAGTGTTTGGCGGAAGATACGGTCTTTTCAATGAGGCCGTTTTGTTCCCTCAATTCTATTACGGCTTTGCCCCTATAATTCCCGTTTGCTAGGAATTCAGATATCCTGTTCCATTCTATCATGCCTTCCCCTATGGGCATATGCTTTATGGATGTGCCTTCGCGCCTGTCGCGGTCCGAGAAATGAAGGTGCAATAGTCTCGGCCAAGCCGCTTGGATATGCTCCAGCACTAGCGAAGTATAGGACGTTGCGTCTATGTCCGGTGAAGGGAATTTTGGGTGGGCTGTGTCTATGCAGACGCCGAGCCGTGAAGGCAGATTTTTGGTCATATCTATAAATTTGCATATTGTTTCCGGAGAATGCAAAATGGATTTGTGGCTGGAGATATTTTCGATGGCGATTGAAAGCCCGGATGGCGTGCGCTCAAGCATGAACGCAAGGTTGGCAACCAATGCTTCGAGACTTCCGCCGCCTGGGTGGATAACCGCAAGGTTTGGTTGAAACGCGGAATAGATTCCGTTACAGAACGAAAGCGCCTTTGCCCTTACGCCGCTATCTTCAGTGCTAATGTCAAAATTTCTCAGATGCACGGAATATACTTTCATGCCTGCAGCCATGAGGCGCATGTTGAAAGCCGCCAACAGCGCTCCCTGGTCCCTGTCGATGGACTGCTTTATCCCAATAAGGTCGATTTCAGTCTCCTTGAAATATTTTGCAAAATCGCGTAGACTGTCCGCATTTTTGACCGAAAGGCTGGGTATGAGTATTTTGCGGTTCTGCATTGTTTCACACAGGACTGTATTGTGTTACATAGAGTATATAAATGTTTATGATTGATGCTGGACCGTCTTGAGTCAGCCCTTCCCGAACCTCGTCCTTTCCGCCCCCTCCTTAATTGCTTCGTCTATGCTGAAGAACAGGCCTTCCTTCATCCTTACCCTGGGCTTCGGGGAGACCTTGCACATCTCCGGCAGGCACTCGCTCTTTCCAAGCGTTCCTATCTTCCGTGCTATTACGATTATGTCATCCTTTGTCATGCCAATAAGCGGCCTCAAAACAAGCCTCTTGCTCAATCCGTTTAGCAGGGCGATGTTGCTTAACGTCTGCGTTGAGACTTGGCCTACGCTTTCGCCTGTTGCCAATGCCTCCGCCCTTGTTTCGTCCGCAACCCTTTCCGCAATCCTGTAAAACGCGGCCTTCAATCCCATCTGCCTGAACTCGCTTTCAATTGAAGAAAGCGCCTTCATGGCCTCGCTGTTGTCCGCGAAATAGAATTCCCCCTTGAAATAATATCTTTCCTTAAGATGGCCCCATATTGATTTCACCTGCTTTGCCATCACCGGGCTTCCTATGTACAGGGCGTCAAGGTGTATCCCGCGCCTTGCAAGAAGGTACGCGGCCACTGGCGAGTCTATGCCGCCTGAAAAAAGTATCAGCGCCTTTCCGCCGGAGCCGTACGGCAGTCCTGCAGCGCCCTCCTTCCTGTTGAACATGCAGTCCGCCTTTTCCTTTCCTATGTCGATGTAGATTATCTCGTCATAGTCCCTTACGGACATCTTCATTCCTTTTTCAAAGAGCATTTCCGAAATCGTCTGCGCTGCCTTTATCGAGTCAAGCGGATATGACTTGTCCCTTCTTTTCACCTCAAGCTTGTATTTTTTCGCCTTGTCCGCGCATCCGGCGATTGTTTTTGCTATCTGTTCCGGATTTTTCTTGCTTTCTGTTGACGCATAGACCTGGTTTATGCCAAAGACGCGCGAAAGCCCGTCGGATATGTCCGTTTCGGACGTTATCTCTATCACGCCGTTGTTCATCGAGATTTTGATGCCTGGAAACGCCTCCTTTATGCTGCCCCTCAGTATCCTTTCGAGCCTTTTCCTTTCCTTTGGCCCTTTCAGCAGAGGCTCTGCGTATTTGGCAACAAGCTTCATAGGATTCAGTTTGATGCGGCTTGTTTTAATCCTTTTGCTGCTTGGGCGAATCGGCGATAAGGTCGCTGTTCCTTGCAAGCGTCGCCCTTATTTTGTCCCTGACGCGGAAAACGCCGTGCATCCCGGTGTCGGACTTGATGTTTCCCATAAGGTCCCTGACCCTTGTCCTGTAATTCGTCAGGCTTGTACCAAGCCTCCTTATCCTTTCTGCGTCGGATAGCGCAGTCCTTGTCACGAATTCCGGATACCAGCTTTTGCCTGCCTCCCTTTCCTCCAAAATCTGTTTTTCCTTTGCCGCGATTCTCTCCCTTAGGGCGATTATCTCCTTGCTGAGCTCCTGCTTTTCATTGCCGAACCGAGCGGCAAACTCCTGTATTTCATTGCGGAAATCAACGTTGGCTATTGCCAGCGCGTCGACAAGCCTGTCAATTATCTTTTTTGCTGATTCTGATTCTGTTTTCAGCTCGCCTTTTTCCAATGCATCCTGGTAGCGCTTTTCCTCCAATGCGCCAAAACCGGAAAGCTCCTGCCTGAGCTTTGTTATTGTGCCTTGCGCGGCGCCCAGCTTTCTTTTGAGCGATTTGGCTTCATTTTTTGCGTTGTTATCCTGTGAAGCCTGGTTTTCCGGAAAAGGCGAGTTTTTCACTGCCATTGGGGATATTGTGTGTAAATATGCTTAAAAAGGTATGTTCTACCGCCGATTATTGATCCTCAGCGCTCCAGGTTGTCTTCATCGGCGCAGCCCCAGAGTTTCTTTTCTCCCAGGGGTCTTTTCTTTTCAAAGAAAAGAGGCCTAAGCAAACCTGTTTGTCATCATCGGATAAGGTGCTATGGCAACAAAAGATATAAAATGCGCCGGTTACTGCGCTTCAACCACTACCCCGAGAAGGTCGGAAGGCCTGACGTCGAGGAGGATGTGCCTCTTGTGCGTGTAGTTGAGTCCGGCATCGATGCAGTCGCGGGCAACGGGGCCAATCCTTCCTGCATCGTAAATGCGACTAAGATATATGGTTTTCCACTGTCTGCGACTAATGCGCCGTACTCCGGTCGGTATGCCGTGCTTCACGCCTCTAAACCAGCCATATTTTTTCGGGCGAGGTCTGCCGCGCTTCGCGTCTCTAAGGTACCAGCCGTCTTTTTCTGGGAAGTTGAAGACGATATCAACAACCTTTGGCTTGACCAGAATCTCCTTGCCGTCAATTTCAAGCGAGTAATCCGGATGCTCTGAGACTAGGATGGCGTTCTTCTCGCTTCCGTAGTCTTCAACTGGAAATATCCAGCGCTCCTCTATTTTCGGGTCTGTGTAAACTATTGCTTGCAGTTCCTTGCTGAACATCTTGCTTTCGTTGAACGCCTTTTCTGGCTCGACGTAAGCTGTCATTGTGCCTGTCCAGCACCGGAAAACGTCTCTCATATAACGCCAGTCGTTTGTTTCAACAAGCGCCTTGCACATCCTAAGCGTTGATGCCATGACCTTTCCTGCCTTTGCCGTTTCCGTTATTGCGTCGCGAGCCGAAAGGCCGCTGTTGTAAGGCCTGAATATCTCCAGGTTTTTTCCCCTTATCAGTTGGGCTGCTTGTGCCATGAATACGACCGTGCGGCAAAGTCCTTTTAAATATATCTTTGAACACGTTTTAACACAGTTGTCCGACGGTTCGGGTTGGAATGATCTAAAGATTTCAGGCTCCGCAGGGCCCAACAGTAGTTTCTTTTGGGATGAAGACTTTTTCCTAAACGCCTTCTTTTGAACCCAGGGGCCTTTTCTTTTCAAAGAAAAGGGGCCTCTCGGCAAACCTGTATCTCATCATCGGATAAGTAATTATTGCAACAAACAATATAAAGCATGCGCCGGTTTTTACCGGGGCTTTTTCATAAAAAGCCCCTTGTCGCTATTTGAAGCGTATTCGTATTTTCTTATATTGCCGTATAAAAGCTAACTCCAAGACAAGGCACAATATACCTTTTTAAACACTCTTAAACACCGTATGATGTGTGATTAAATGACTCACAAGTTGGCCAAGATATTAAAGCCAGATAAAAGGGACAAAGTTGATTTTACATCATATAAAGACGACCCTAGGACAGAAGTAATAGTTTTAAGAGGTCACCATCTCTATCAGCTGTATAAAGCATATCAGCTAAAACACAGAGGAGCATTAAAAATATGGGATTATTTTGCAATGAATTTCCTAG
>JBGQMB010000040.1:0-7007 GCA_041500405.1 Candidatus Micrarchaeia archaeon
AGGGCGGCGCCTTTGAAAACTATGAAAGGAGCATTACCATTTTCAAGGAAAGCAAAACCGTTGAAATAACGGATTACTGCAGCTGCGGAAAATCCGCGTCGTATCTGCTTGTTTCAGACGACGTTTCAGTTGCGTCCAATTCGCCGGCCTCATACGGCTATGGCAGGTGGTCCCCTGGCTGGGGGATAGTCGAGCTTTCCAAAAGGCTAAATGTTTCAGGAAACGGCACAATCCAATATATAATAACATGGGACTGAGCAGGCGCAGGAAACGTATTTAAACAATGCAGCGCAAATCCATTCATGCGTCTTTCAAGAACGGCTGTGCTGGGCGCCATCGCCTTGGCTGTAATGTTTGCATTTGTCCAGCTGTCATTCGCCGCATCGGACGTGCCTCCTTCGCACATTGTCTCAGCATCGGCGGGATACAGGCACACCTGCTACCTTCTTGCCAATGGAACCTCTTTGTGCTACGGCTGGTATGAGTCCAAGCAGTCAACGCCGTACCTCAAGGGAGACGGCATTGCGCTCGCGGCAGGTTATTTCCACACATGCTATGTCTTGGCAAACGGAAACTCCGTTTGCTACGGCCAGAACAAATACGGCGAATCCGACAGCTACACTGGCAGAAACGCAATCGCGGTCTCAGCAGGCGAAAAGCACACCTGTTATCTTTTGAGCAACGGCAACTCGTTCTGCAACGGCCAGAACAAATACGGCGAATCAGAAAGCTATACGGGCGGAAACGCGGTAGCAGTATCCGCAGGATACCAGCACACCTGCTATCTTATTAGGAACGGCAACTCGACCTGCCGCGGCCAAAACATGTTCGGAGAAGACAATCCCTACGGCGGGGGCAATGCGATAGATGTCAATGTCGGGGACTACGCCACATGCTATCTTCTTAGCAACGGAAACGCAGTATGCTACGGAAGGAAAGACGCCGAGCAGGCCCACGCATACGCAGGGGGAGACGCAATAGCGTTCTCAATGGGCGGATTCCACATATGCTATGTTTTAAGGAACGGCAGTTCGGTCTGCTACGGAAGGAACGAGTATTTCCAGTCAACGCCCTATAACGGAACGGACGCCATTGATGTGGCATCCGGCGACCTTCACACATGCTACATCCTGAAAAGCGGGAACTCGACATGCTTTGGCAGCAACCTG
This sequence comes from Candidatus Micrarchaeia archaeon, assembly GCA_041500405.1. GTDB lineage: Archaea > Micrarchaeota > Micrarchaeia > Anstonellales > J096 > JAPLWW01. Next base: position 1,170 of record JBGQMB010000040.1, read on the forward strand.
CTTAACCAAAGCTTCAACTACACGCTTGCGTCAGGTTTCCTGCAGCAAACTGCGCCCAACGCAACGGCAAAGAAGAACGCATCAAACGCAACCGCAAGCCAAAACGCGTCAGGCAATGCGGTAAGCAGGCAGGGAACCCTGTTCGGCATAGACACGATGGCTGTGGCGCTGGCGTCAATAGCCCTAATCATCGTCGCAATAGCGATCTGGCTGCTTCTGGGCAAAAAGGCAAAATGACGGAAGCTCAGGACTCAAAGCGTTCCTCATAAATCAGCACATCTGGTGCTCATCATCGCTTCCGGATAATGACATGTACAAGAGGCTATAAAAAGAGCTATTCCTTAAGTCCTTTTTCTTTGCTAAGAAAAAGCACTTGGGGAAAAAGAAAGCCATTAGGACGCCTGCAGGCGCCTATTCCTTCTCCTCATCCTGCTCCACGATTTCCTCGGCGTTCCCTTCCTTTTTCTCGTTCCTTTTGCGCCATTCTTCCCTGGACGGGCACGCGGGATTTATGCAGATTGTGAGCCAGCCCCTGTTGCCTTTCCTTATATTTATCATGGGAACGGTGCAGATGTCGCATTGCTTCTCCGCAGGCTTTATGGAAACGCCCCTTGGCAACGAGTAAGATTGCCTGCATTTCGGATAGTTCGTGCACCCGACGAACTTCGAGTTCTTGAAGTTTATTATCTTCAGTTTTCCTCCGCACTTGCAGTCCCCGAGGATGCTTCCCTCCTTTTCCATCTTCTTCAGCGCATCAACAAGGCTGTTGCCTATCTGGGCCTCCTTTGGCTTGAACTCGTTTATTATGTCGACAAGGATTTCCTTTCCCTTGCTTATGACCTCATCCTCGCCTTTCTTGCCGAACTGGATTTCCTCTATGTCGTCTTCCAGCTCCTTTGTCGTGTTTTCGTCAACAATGTGAGGCGCGTTCTCCTTCAGGGTCCTGTAAACCTCAAGCCCGAATTTTGTTACCTCTATCGCGTTTGTCTCCTTTGCAAAATACTGCCTGTCGAACATTGTTGAGACTATGACTGCGCGCGTGGCCTTTGTGCCAAGATGCCTTGACTCCAGTTCAGCGACCAGGGAAGCCTCCGTGTACCTCCGCGGCGGCTTTGTCATGTCATTATTCAAGTCCTTTTTCTCTATCTTCGCGCTCTCGCCTTTTGTGAACGCTGGCAAAATGACGTCCTTGCTCTTGAAGAACCTTCCGTAAAGCGCTATCCATCCCCTTTCCCTTATCACTTTTCCATTGGCTGAGAATTTCACGCCATTGGAATCAGCCAAGACCTTGGTTATCTCCTCAAGCGCAGGCTCCCCGAAAACCGATATGAACCGCGCGACAATAAGCTCGAACAGCCTCTTTTCGCTGTCGCCTATGCTGCTTGGCTCTATGCCTGTCGGGTAAATGGCGGGGTGCGCGGGATCCTCCTTCTTGCCCTCATTCGGCGCAAAAAGCCCCTTGCTGACAAGGTGCTTTGCTCCCTCGGCATACCAGTCCTTGTGCTTTGCAAGGCTGCTTATCAGCCCCTTCAGCCCAAGCGAGGGCGGAAGCTTCTGCGAGCTTGTCCTTGGGTATGAAATCAGCGACGCTTCGTAAAGCGACTGCGCAAGCTGGAGCGTCCTGGCTGGCGAGAACTTGAACTGCGCATATGCCTCAACCTGCAGGCTTGTCAAATCGAACGGGAACGGGGGCAAAAGCCTCTTCGGCTCTGTTGAGACATCAACAATATTCGCCCTGTCCCCGATTTTCCTGAATATCCCCTCGGCTATCGGCTTTTCGAAAATCTTTCCGCCGGTATGGCTGAACTCAGCGCCCTTCAGCATGATGGATATTGCCCAGAACGGGACCGGAACAAACGCCTCAATCTCCTTTTCCCTTTCGCTGCATATCGCCAGCGTGGGCCCCTGCACCCTTCCGATGCTCATTATGCGGAACATCCCGGCCTTTTTCACGGCGCCCATGAGCGCCCTGCTCAGGTTTATTCCGTAGTACCAGTCTATGAAGTGCCTTGCCTCGCCGGCATAGGCGTTGTTTATGTCAAACGGCGTCCTTTTCTCGTACGCCTCCCTCAGCTCGTTGGGCGTGAGGGTGGAGAACTTCATCCTTTCAAGGCCCCTTTCCCTTCCGATAAGGTATTTTGCGACATTGTAGCCTATCAGCGTCCCCTCTATGTCGTAGTCGCACGCCACTATGATCTTTTTCGCGTCCTTGGCAACGCTCTTTATCGTGTCGGCATAATCCTTGGTGTACTTGCTTCCCTTTGAGACAAGGTGGCTCTGCTTCCATTCTATGTCAAAGACCGGGTATGCGAAAGATTTCTTCTTTTCTGCAAGCGTGAAAATGTGCCCCACTGCGGAAACAACGCAAATCTCTGTCCCGTTTGCGTCCACACTGTAATAATTTATCTTGCCGTGCCTCTTTGCCTCGACGCTGCCCAGCGCCTTCGCTATCTTGGCGGCTGCGTTTGGCTTTTCAGCTATAATTAGGTCCATTGCATTCTGGTTGTTTTGACAATGTTTTAAAAAGGCTACTACAGGCCCCTTGGCGGCTTTGGCGAATGGTGCCCGGTATATTTGCCGCTCATTTCGTCATATCCCTTTTCCGCTTCCTCGTCGAGCCTGAAGAACGTCAGTTGCGCAATCTTTATGCCAGGCCTCAAGATTACGGGGTTCGGGTTCACGGAATACATCTCAAGCGTTATCCTGCTTGGGTTGGTTATGCCCCATCCAGCATGTATTATCCCTGCTGTCACATGGACCATTATGCCCATCCTTCCGACTGAGCTTCGTCCCTCTATCTGGCAGGAAAGGCCCTTTCCAACTCCGATTTTCTCTAAAATGGTCCCAAGTATGAACTGGTTCGGGTTGAGCATAAATCCCTTCTCATCAATGTCCCTTTTTTCCCAGAAGTCGGCCGGGCTGTTTGAGTCAATTATGTCCGCGATGTTCTTCGCGACCATTATCTGGTTTCCGAGCCTGATGTCTATGCTGTCCGGACCGAGCATCCTTTCCTCAAACGGGTCTATTATTATCTCGCCCCTCTGAATGCACTCTTTTATCTGTTTTCCAGAAAGCATGGCTGTATATTGAACAAAACGCTTATAAAATCAGGCTATGGCTCAAATCCTCTGGCCCTTTTTCCAGAGCCAGCCAGCTGCGCGGGGCTCAGGTAAAAGCGCCAGCGGAAAAATCGTCTGCACTCATATCCTCTGGAGCCCGACCATGTCGAGCAGGAGGCTTTTCTGCCTTTTCCTGGCATAGCTTATCTTCCTGCCTATGCCTCCCTCGACCATCCTGTGCGCGGTCGATATTATCTCCACTATCAGTATTATGCTCAGCAGAACCGCGCCAAGCTGGACTATCCCCATCACGGCGCCGGCGCTCATTGCGCTGAACAGGAACGGCACAAGCACCGAAAGCAGGATAAGCATCACCGCGCCGATGCCGCCGTACACTATCCTTTGGTCCATCTCGAAGTTCCTCCTGTCAACCCTGTAGAATGTGCCCAGGAAGCCGTCAACGAGCTGGTGCGCCTCGTCTATTATCCTGAACACCAGGAATGCGGAGACAAGCGCGTGCAGGATAACCCTTATTGTTATGTCATTGAATCCAGAGAATGGCGCAAATGAAAACACGCCAACGTATCCGGCTGAAATTGCTATTATGCCGTTTGAAACCGCAAGCATGGCAATGAGAATGGCTATGCGCCTCACGCAGCCCACGAACAGCCCGTAGAACGCGCCCTTTGGCTCAAACTCCTTTGTCACTATATTGATATATGTGGAAACGCTCTTCATCCTGCTCTTGGTGCTGAACGGCATTTTGGCGTCTATGCCCCTTGTCATGGATGGTATGCCCTTCATCATCATCGCAGACACAACCGCGCTGAGAAACAGGGAAATGGTCATGAGCGTTATTATGTCAAAACTGACAAGGCCCCCGACCTTCTTGGCTATCATGAGCGAGAATTCGCTTGCAGTAATAAGTGAAACGGCCGAGAAAACCGATGCCTGGAGGTTGGAGCCAAGGATGTGGCTGAAGAATCCCACCGAGATGAACTTGGACGCCACGCTGGCAACGAGGAACAGGATTATCGCCAGAACCATCATCGGCGTCAATGACGACAGGTTGACCAGCATGCCCAACGATAGGAAGAAGAATGACGAGAAAAACAAACCAAAAGGAAGCATGAGCTTCTCTATCCTGTCAAACTGCTTCATGGACGCCATCATGCTCCCTGCAAGGAACGCCCCGATTGAGGCCTCGAAGCCCAAAAGCGTCGCCATGAAAACGAATATCGCGCATACGGAGAGCGTTGTGAACAGAAGCACCTCGGTGTTCTGGAACGCCGCATACTCAAGCATGTGCTTCACCGCAAGCCTGAATATCGCATAAAACAGCAATAGCATTGCCAGCGACTTCAAAATTGTTATCATTATGCTCTCGAAGTACATCGCCGAGTCCGCTGCCGCAACAGACGGAAGCACGGCAAGCGCTATGACCGCAACTATGTCCTCCAATATCAGGAGCGCGAACAGCAGGGGTATCTCGTTCTTGTAATCCCTTTTGTAATTTTCAGTGAGCTTTGAGAACAGCGTCGTGCTGGAAAATGAGAACAGCAGGCCGACTATGATGCTTTCCGTCGGAGTGAACCCGAGCAGGGCGGTAAGCGCGTACATCACCAGGAACACGAAAGAGAGCTTGACAATTGCGAACAAAAGCGCCCTCATGCCGAATTTCATCAGCTTGCTCAGGCTGAACTCAATCCCTATTATGAATAATAGGAGAACGGCGCCGATGTCTGAGAATATGTCAATCGCGCTGCTCCTGTCCACCCACCCGAAAAGGTTCGGCCCGATAAGCGCGCCTATTATTATTACGCCTATCACAGGGGGCATCTTCAGCCTTATTGCTGCAAGAAGCCCTGCGAGGGCGAAGACGAATACTATGCCTAACTGCACTAAGGTCTCCATGGGGGTTGCCTGTTGGGGTTGGTCGCTTTTTTAATTTTAAAGCAAGAAAAATGTTTTTAAAGGCGTCTGTGATTTTGCATAAGCGAACGTGTAAGCGAAAATCCGGTTTTTTTCCGCGGTTCGCTGTAGCCGTTTTTAAACATTACGCCACAAAACGCCACTATGGAGGCAAAAAATAGCGGCATAACGCTGGTGTTTTTTTCAGTTCTTGCAATCGCATTGCTTTTCATCATACAGCCTCCTGCGAACGAAACCGCATACACCCAGTCTTCGCAGCCTGAATTCCAGTTCATTGCAACAAGCGAAAACTCCAGCGCGTTCCTGTGCGAATTGTACATAGACGACGCCTTGGCAGCAAGCAACGGCTCCGTCCTTAACGACACGCCGACGGCCCTGGTTCCGGATTTTCCGCTTTCAAATGGCACGCACTCCTGGGCAATCTCGTGCGATGACGCCGATTTGGTTAGCATTTCGGAAACAGGGACAATCGTGGTAGACACGTCCGTCCTGGCTCCAGCACAGGAGGCAGAAAACGAAACCGCGCCTGAAACGCCGAAGAACAAGACAAGGAACACGCAATATGGCATCCAGAGCACAACCGTGTCCAACTGCACCGTAATAGATTCGTACGGCGACGGCATATATACCCTTGATTCCGACATTTCAGGCGCGCCGAACGATGCGGAGCCGCTCAACGGCAGCTCGACGTCATGCGTCAAGATAGCGGCCTCCAACGTAGTCTTGGACTGCAGCGGCTTCAGCATAACAGACAACGGCACGGCCAGCATAACCTACGGCATTTTGCTCAACGGCTCGCTGACCAACGTCACGGTCAAGAACTGCAACGTGTCCAACTACAGCTACG
>JBGQMB010000041.1:0-6802 GCA_041500405.1 Candidatus Micrarchaeia archaeon
AAAGTTTCTTATATCTTGGCGCCAAAATAGGCTCATGGACGTCGTAACAATTGTCGGCTATGCGGCTGGCCTGTGCAGCACGCTGGCATTCATTCCGCAGTTCCTGAAAATATACAGGACAAAGTCCGCAAAGGACCTCTCGCTTACCGGGTTTTCAGTGCTTGTCCTGGCAACAATCCTGTGGCTTGCTTATGGCTTTATGATGAACAGCCTGCCCATGATAGCGGCAAACGCCGTAGTGCTGGCAATAGCGATAGGCATAGTCGCGCTAAGGATAAAATACGGCTAACGCCCTCAAAGCACGGCCCTGAACACCGGCCTCTTCGACAGGAGCATCGGGAATGTCTGCATCTCGAACGGGAACATTGAGCATTTCTTGCTTATCTCGTCCGCAATCTCGTCCATTGACATCGCCTTCCTTTCCCCGGTCCCCCTTATCGTGACAAAGGCCTTTCCGCTCTCAATCTCCTTGTCCCCGACCACGGCAATATAGGGCGTCCACTCCTTCTCAGCGGCCCTCACTTTCCAAGGAAGCGTCTCCTCCCTGTCGTCAACCTCAATCCTGACGCTCCTGCCCCTTATTTTCTCGGCCAGCTTCTTCGCAAACTCAAGGTGTTTATCATTACTAACTGGCACTATCCTAAGCTGCGCAGGCGAGAGCCACAGGGGCAGCATTCCCTTCTTTCCCTTCTTCATCTCCATGGCTTCCTTCTCAAGCAGGGCATAGATGTCCCTCTCTATCCCGCCGCTAAGGGACGCATGCAGTATCAATGGCCTGACTTTTCCGCCCTTGCCGTCAACATACGAAATGTCGTATGTGTCCGCGTTCTCCACGTCTATTTGCACAGTAGAAAGGGCGCTTGCCTTGTCCATCGAATCTATGAAGTTGAACTCGAACTTGGTTATGAAATATGCATACCTTTCCTTGAACATCTCAACAAGCATGGGCTTGCCCGCCTTCTTCGCCATCCCGATGTACCAGTCCTTGTTCTGGTTGAAGAAGTCCTCCTGTATCCTGAACGCAAGCTCCGTGTATTCAAGCAGCCCGAGGCTGGAAAGGAATTCCATGGACTTCACAAACTGCTCCTCAAAGGCCTTTTTCGCCATATTCATATCAGAAGCGAGGGTGTGCATGTCCGGCATTGTGAACGCCCTCAGCCTTTTCAGGCCCGCAAGCTCGCCGCTCTGCTCCCTCCTGAAGCTGTATCTTGTCAGCTCGAAAAGCTTGAGCGGAAGCTGCCTGTAGCTTATCACCGCGTCATGCGCCATCAGGAACTGGCCGAAGCAGGCCGCGAAGCGCAGGAACAGCTTTTTATCGTCGCTCAGGACAGTGTACTGCCTAGCAGGGAACCTGTTCAAATATTTTTTCAATGATGGATGCTCATAATCATACATGATGGGCGTTTCAACCTCGAATGCGCCATAGCCGAGGCACATGCCCGTTATGTAGTTTTCCAGGATCTTTTTCACCATCTTGCCTTTGGGATAATACCTGAAGTTTCCTGAGTCGCTTCCCGGCTCGTAGTCAACAAGCTCAAGGTCCTGCATGATTTTTATGTGCGGCGGCGGAGTTGCGTAAACCCTTACCTTTTTTGTCTCATAGGTCACAAGCTTCTCAAAATTGTCCTTCTTGAATTTGTATTCCTCAACCGGCGTGAGCTTTCCATTGGTTTCAAGAATGTAGAATTTGCTTTTCATCACGGACTCGGCTTTCAGGGATTCGGATTCCTCTTCCTCCTTTTTGCCTTTGCCTTCCGTTTTTGCGCCAGTGACCTGCCTGCTCAATTCCGAAAGCGGGTGCCCCTTTGCCTTAAGCGTGAACGCCTTGTACCACCCGAACGGCGCAGCCCATACGCTGAACCCCTTTGCCTCAAGCAGGGGCTTTGCCTTTTCAAGCACCGCTCTTGCGATGCCCGGCTTTGACGGGTTGGACGTAAGATGAACGTAAGGGTAAAGAACGACCTTCTTCTCCTTGACCTGGGAAGAGTAGTTCTCTATTTCCTTGACAAGCGCGGCTGCAACGGCATCCATGTCCTCGTCGCCGCTCTCAACCGCAGTGAAAACGACTATTGCGTCCTTTATGTCGAAGCCTTTTGGGCTTTCCTCCGCGTCCTTTATCGCCTTCTGTTTCGGCGTAACCTCTATCTCGTCAGAGTGTATAAGCAATATCCTCATGTCCTGCACCTATCCCTTGGTCATCGGGTACTTGTCGACGTACATGTGCGCCCCGTACACTATCATGAACGGCAGGAGCACAAGCCCGTTTACTATCGCCGTGAGAATCTTCGCTATGTAATAGTCCATGAAAAGCCCAAAAACCGCCATAACTACGAGGTTTATTGCCATTATGCCAACGAACCATTTCAGCGGGTCAAGCGGCTTTGTCTTGAGATGGTCAATGCCGGCCGCTATGCCCCTTGGTATCGGATAGTCGTCTATCACCATCGCGAAGGGCGCAAAGAACAGCGCATATGAAATCGCAAGCGACAGCAATGAATACACTATGCTGTCCACTCCGAGCATGAAGACCGCGAGCTGTATTCCCTCAAGAAGCAGGAACAGCAGGAGGTAAAAAACAGAAATCGTTATTGTGTAGTCCTTTATCGCCTCAATGAAAAGGCTGTACCTTATCTTGTGGTTTACCCTTTCCTCCTTCACTATGAGCGATATCGCGCTTATCGTTGTCCCAAGCAGCAAAATCGAGCCAAGGAGAATGGCAACGGTCATGGCTATTCCGAATATGCCAAGGTCCTCTATGGTCACCATGCGGAGGAATATGCCGCCAAGCGAGGTGAACGTCGGATACGGATATATTATCACCAGCAGGATGGACAGCAAAAGCGGCATCGCGAAAAGTATCGCGGCATCATAGTTCTTCCTGTACGTTTCAACCGATTTTTTGATGGACATTACGTTACCTTGGATACCGATGATTTTTATAGTTTTGCCTATTTTCCGCCCCCATCGTTTATAAATGGGGATTTGCAACCGTTTGCCATGGCAAACGGCTTCACTGTGGCGTGCTGCATATCGCTGTTTTCCCTCGCGCTTGGGCTGTATTATTATCCGTTCCTTCCATCCGTGGTTGCTGTGCACTGGAACCTTTGGGGCGACGCGGACGGGTTCTCGGACAAGGCGTTCGGGGTGTTCTTCCTGCCGGTTCTTCTTGCAGCCTCATCCTCTTTGCTGTTTGCGCTTCCGCTGCTCCTGCGCAAGCCGGTGCCCTGGTCATACGAGGGCTTTTTGGTCGTTTTCTCAATCTTTCTCCTTTATGTCTATTCCCTTGTGCTGTCTTGGAACGCCCTGCCGTCCCATATCAGCATGCCGCAGCTCCTTGCGCCGGGGTTTGCTGTTTTGCTGTGGTTTACGGGCTCAATGATTGACAAGGTCGGGCGCAATATGCTGGTCGGGATAAGGACGCCCTGGACGCTTGCCAGCGATGAGGTGTGGCAAAAGACCCACAGTTTCGGCGCAGGCCTGTTCAAGCTTTCCGCGATTGCCGCGCTGCTTGGGATTGCGTTTCCGCAGTACGCGTTCTTTTTTGTCCTTGTGCCCGCAATGCTGTCCGCGCTTGTTGCCGTTCTGTATTCATATTCCGAGTACCGGAAAATCAAGCATCCTGCCAGGGGCAAGTGAAACATTTAAAAAGGCTTTTGAGCATAAACAACCCATAATAGTGATTTTGGAGATGAGCATTGGACGGTTTGATCGTCGGTAAGTTCTCTTCCTATAGCTATAATAAAGATGATGAAAATGGGATTTAGCAAGTTGAGCATCTCCGGAAGGACTTCCGAAGTGCTTAGGCAGCTCGGGTTTCATACCCCGACTGAGGTACAGGTTAGTACAATACCGGTCCTACTGAAAGGCATGGACCTTGTGATAAGGAGCCAGACAGGCACGGGAAAGACGCTCGCCTTCGCAATAGCGATAGCCGAGCGCATATCCTCTGGAAAGGCGAACAAGGCAATGATAATAGCGCCAACGCGCGAGCTTGCAAGCCAAATCGTGAACGACATAAGGCCGATTGCGAATGCGCATGGGCTCCGCTATGCGATAGTGTACGGGGGGCATGCGTATGAGGGCCAGATAAAGGCCCTGCGCGAGAACCCGCAGATAGTCGTCGGGACCCCCGGAAGGCTCATAGACCTTGAGAAAAAGGGCGTGATAGACCTTTCGCAGTACAATATCATTGTGCTGGACGAAGCGGACAGGATGCTGGACATGGGCTTCCAAAAGGATATGGAGCACATCTTCGCAAGGGTGCCGCAGCAAAGACAAACGATTATGCTTTCCGCCACCATTGGCAGGAAGGAAGGCCACCTTATAGAGATGTACATGAACATGCCGGAATTCGTGGAAATGGGCGAGATGAAGAAGCCGGAGCAGATTGAGGAAGAGGAAATAAGGATTGACAGGCGCGAAAAGATAGGAAAGCTCCTTGACATCCTAAGGGATCAGCATGGCAAGGTCTTGGTCTTTGCGGCAACAAGGCACTGCGTGCAGTCCGTCTTCAGGAAACTGAAGGAAAGGCACGTCTCCGCAGGGGAGCTGCACGGAGGGATGAGCCAGCCTGCAAGGGAGCGCGTTGTCAACAACTTCAAGAGGGGTAACATACAGGTCCTTGTGGCGACAGACGTCGCTGCGCGCGGCCTGCATATAGAGGACGTTGCGCTTGTCATAAACTATGACGTTGCGCGCGACGTGGAAACGCACATCCACAGGGTCGGAAGGACCGGAAGGATGGGCAAGGCAGGAAAGGCGATAACGTTCGTTGAGCGCAACCTTGACCAGATGAGGGACAAGCACCTTGCGCGCAGGCAAGGCCACTTTGGCGGCGGAAGGGACAGGCAAAGCCACGGCCAGCACGTCCACGGGCATGAACAGCACGGGCGAGACCAGCGCGGCCACGGCCAGCAAAAGAGCTTTGACCGCGGGCTTGGCGATGCAGTCAAGCGCAAGTCGACCGAGGAAAACGCCAACAAGTTCAAGGAAGAAAGGGGAACGCACAAGGTCCACAACACGGAATACGGGGAAGGGTATTAATCCTCTTTTCTTTCTTACGTGAACTAATGCACATTTCAAGCTCTCTTAATGAAAATTAGCGCTTCCTTTTTTTGGCAAGCCTGATCATCTTCTTGACTTTCGAGGCTTTGCCTTTTTTGCTTGGGCTTCTTCCGCCTTTTTTCTTCCTTCTTTTTATCTTTCTTTTTGCCATTTTTTGCACCCAACCTTATTGGTATATGGACTCGGTGAGGAAGTTCATCAAACGATCACGGATATCGATCTTAACCCATCCATTCGCTTTAAACGACTCCTTCGCGCCAATACAAGCTTAACAAGCACGGGTTTCGTACGGTGAGTTATAGTCCAGGCACCATACTGATAGCCGACTGCTTGACAGAGGCTGTTACGGTCGCATCCTTTCCAGGACAACCGATCTGTCCTACCTGTAAAAACGTCAACTGTTTGCCTTAAAAAAGTATCTATTTTCATACACCAACATCTGCCATTAAGAACCACAAAAGTTGAGCAATTGCGACTATTCCGCAAATTTGGAGAAATTCGCATGGAACCTAAATTTCATTTCTGTCCAACGCATCAAGCAGCTGCTGTTCCAGGTATCCGTTCCTTGTCATTATATGGATTTTTTCGTGCGGCGAAACTGCTATGTATTGGTCCTTGTCAAGGCCAAGCCTTTCCCATGCTTCCGCATCTTTCTCAAAAATCATCCTTGCCATTGATTCCTTCAGCTGGACATATGTGTCGTGCTTAGGATTGGATATCTTATTGGACGTCTCAAAATGCGCCTTGGTTATGCTGAACGGGAAAAGATAGAGCGACCTCAGGACCAGCGCGTCCATTAGCGCCTCCTTTGTCTGGAAACGATGCGCCTGCCCCCTGTTGACCGGATGATACGAGAATGCGTAAAACCGCCTTACTTTAATCTCTTGGTCGAACCTGCGCAGCTGCCCCATGTTTATGACCCCGCCGTTGTCGTATGCCGCGGCCTTCACTTCAACGAAGAATGTCCTGTCCTTTGAGACGAGATCAGGGAAATGACCAAGTTCTCTTACATCTGCCCATTTCAAATCGAATAGCCTGCAGACCTTTTCCTCAAAGACATCGCCCACGACCTCCCTTGGGTCGAATGCTGCATCAGGCTCAAGCTTTTTTGCATTGAGCCTGGGCCTTTGTCCGGATAATCTTTTTTCAGCCACTTTTATTGCCACAATCCGCTATTAATGAAAACAGATTAAAAAGGATATGCGCCGGGGAAGGGATTTGAACCCCTGCACCCTTGCGGGTACCAGATGTCACGCCATTAGATGACGCAGTAACATATTACTGCGCTTATTTCCTGCCTCGAGTCTGGCGCGTTGACCGCTCCGCCACCCCGGCGTAATCTATCCTTGTTTACAAAAGCATATAAAAACCTTGCAGCAAAGGCTATCCATGGAAAACATAAGGGACGTTGGGGATTTTGACGGCTACCTGGACAACGCGTCCGGCGTTGGGTTCCAGGCATCCAACCTGGGAACAGCGAGGGCCATCCTCAAAACCATAAGGGACAAAAAGAAGGGGGACAAGATAACCGTTTATTTGGGATTCACTGCCAACATGGTTGCTTCCGGCATAAGGGGCTACATCGCAAGGCTGGTTGAATCCAGCCTCATTGACGTGATTGTCACGACGCCGGGCGCGATTGAGCACGATGTCATAAAATCGTTCAAGCCCTATATTCTCGGAAGCTTTGACTCCGACGATGCAAAGCTGCATGAAAATGGCATAAACAGGATAGGCA
>JBGQMB010000042.1:0-5545 GCA_041500405.1 Candidatus Micrarchaeia archaeon
GTCGCTAAAGGTGCCTGCGCCGAATTCGGTCACAAACGTCACCCGGTTCGGGCTGTTCAACATCAGCGCGAACGTGTCGTGCATCGGCGCAGCCGGGGGAACATGCGGCAACGTGACCGTTTTCTCGCGCTACAATGTCTCGGCCAACGTCAGCTACGGCACCGGGCCGGACGGCGCGCTCACTGTCAGCTCCGCAAACAGGGTAATCAACAACTACACCTGGCTTAATAGGAACGCCTCTGCCGGAAGCGCGACAATAACGGTCAACAGCACGGCCGGATTCGCGGTCAACGACACCATTCTCATAATCCAGATGCAGAACTTCAGCGGCACCACGCCGGCAGGCGCGTACGAGTTCGTCACTATATCCTCAATAAGCGGAACCAACATCACGCTAAACGCCACGCTGTCAAGGGCCTATTTCACAGGCAGATTCAACAATACAAATGCGACCGTTGCGCAGATTGTCCGCGTTCCGCAGTACACCAGCCTGACGGTAAGCTCCGGAGGCTCGATAACCGCGCCTGCGTGGAACGGCTACCGCGGCGGCATCGTGGCATTGCGCACAAACGGAACCGTGAATATAACCGGCAGAATCAATGTCACGGGCTTGGGGTATAGGGGAGGCGCAACCGTGTCTCCACTGAATGAGGTACAGTATGCGTACCAGGGCGAATCATATTCCGGCCTTGGCGCCAGCTCCCTCCAATCCAACAGGGGCGGCGGCGGGGGCGGATACAACGACCTCATAGGCTTGAGCTACAGCGGCGGCTACGGGGGCGGCGGAGGGCATGACACAACGGGCCTTCCGGGAAGCCCTGCAAGGGAGAACAACCCGCCCGGCGCGGGCGGCGCGGCGTACGGTTCATCCCTCCTTCAGCAGCTTTTGCTCGGCTCGGGAGGAGGAGGGGGCGGCGGGGACATGATTAATGCAAGCGCAACATTCCCAGGCACTGCCGGAGCCGGCGGCGGAGGCATAATTTTCATTTCAGCCGCGAACATAGTGAACACCGGCAGGATAACCGCCGCAGGGGCGGGCAGCGAATCTTCCGGGACGTTCCTCTTCAATGCCTCCGGCGGAGGCGGCGCAGGGGGGAGCATATACCTGATGGCGGGCAATGCGACGCTTGGCACCAACCTTGTTGAAGCCAGCAGCGGAAAGGGCGGATGCGCAGTCGGGGATGAGGGCATAACCCTCTGCGGAGGGGACGGCAGTGAGGGAAAGATTCAGCTTCAGGCCTCAAGCTCAAGCGGAAGCGTGCCTGCCAGCGCAGCCCCGCCTGACGACTTCAGCGCCATAAACACGACAGGCGGCGCCCAGCCCTTCTCCACCTCATCCTCGCAGCCCGGGAGCTGCGTTTTGGCAGTTGGCCAGTCATGTATTCTGAACTGGACTGTAAACGCTACTGGCGAAGTGGACAGCGCATACCTGATAACAGCGAACTCGTCCAGCAATTCCACCTTGGTGCAGTCCGACATATCGGAAAATGCCACTATCCGCATAACGGGCCTTCCGGTCAGCATCCAGTTCGTTTCGCCTACGGACAACTCCAGCGCGGCGGTAAACCGCACCTTCATCCTTGCAAACGCCAGCGGAACGAACCAGAAGAACATGACAATACAGCTTTTCAACTCAACGGGCGCATTGATAAACTCCAGCTTCACCAACGCGTCTTCATCGCTTTTCTCAAACTTCAGCGTCACTTTGAACGGCGTCTACTATCTCAATGCAACGATATTCAACAGCCTTGGCGATTCCAACAAGACGGAAACAAGGAACATAACGGTTGACACCGTCAACCCCACAATCCAGTTCGTTTCGCCTACTGACAACTCGTCATCATACTTAGTGAGAAGGTACGTCCAGATAAACGTCTCTGCAACGGACGCCAACCTCAAGAACGTGACGATTTACCTTTACAACGCAACAGGCGCATTGGTCAACTCGAGCAACGGGACATCAGGAGCCCTTTTTGCCAATTTCTCCGTAAGCGCTGACGGAAACTACTCGTTCAACGCAACGGCGTGGGACCTTGCAGGGAACTTCAACAAGACGGAAACCAGGAACGTCACGATAGACACGGCAAACCCGGCAATCCGATTCGTGACGCCAACGACCAACACGACGCCTTACACTACGCAAACATTCATAACCGCGAACGTCACGGCAACAGATTCGGGATCCGGACTTAAGAACATAACAATCTATCTTTACAACTCAACCGGACTGTACAACAGCACCAATTCAACAGCCAGTCCGCTGTTTGTCAACTGGACCGCGCTTCCGAACGGGGTTTATTACTTCAATGCGACGGCCTACGACAATTCAGATAACCTCAACAAAACGGAAACAAGGAACATAACGGTTGACACCATCAACCCGGCAATCCAGTTCATTTCGCCGACCGACAACTCCAGCTCGTACAAGAACCTTACGTTCATACAGATAAACGTTTCTGCCATTGACGCCAACCTCAAGAACATAACGCTGTCGCTTTACAATTCCACGGGCGGCCTTGTCAGCTCGCAGTTCACGACCGTTTCAACGTTCCTTTTCATGAACTTCACGGGGCTTGCGGACGGAACGTACTATTTCAACGCGACGGCCTACGACAACGCCAACAACTTCAACAAGACCGAAACGCGCAACGTCACTTTAGACTCCGTCAGCCCGGCAACAGTTTTTACTTCCCCAACGGACAATTCATCCTCTTACCTGCCAAGAAGGTACGTCCAGATAAACGTCTCGGCGACAAACGTCAACCTGAAAAACATAACCATCTACCTCTACAATTCCACGGGGGCGTTGATAAACTCGAGCAACGGGACATCAGGAACCCTTTTTGCCAATTTCTCCGTGAACGCGGACGGAAACTACTCATTCAACGCAACGGCATGGGACCTTGCAGGGAACTTCAACAAGACTGAAAGGAGGAACGTCACGGTAGACACCGCGAATCCCGCAATATGGTTCATTTCGCCGACGGATAACTCCAGCACGTACAAGAACACGAGGTTCATCAGGGTAAACGCCTCGGCAACGGACGCCAACCTCAAGAACGTGACGATTTACCTTTACAACTCCGCGGGTGCGCCGATAAACTCGAGCAATGGGACGGCAGGCCCATTGTTTGCGAACTTCAGCGTCAGCTCGGACGGCATTTATTACTTCAATGCAACAGCCCGCGACTACGCAAACAACTACAACAATACCGAGACGAGGAACGTCACAATCGACAGCTATCCTCCAGCCGTTGCCCTGAATGCGCCTGCGAACAACTCCGTTTTCAACATGTCAACCGCGTACTTCAACTTCACGGCAGTTGACAGCATCTCATCAACCATGGACTGCTCGCTGTACTTGGACGGCACAATAAACCAGACAAATTCATCATCGGTGAACAACACCATGGCGTCCTTCCAGGTTAGCGGCATACCAGACGGCATCCACAGCTGGAATGTCAGCTGCATCGACAGCGCAAACAACACAGGAACGAGCGGCACCAGGAAATTCACAGTGGACACCAATGCGCCGGTAGTTACGCTCAATTCGCCACCGAACCTTTCGGCATTCAACGTGTCAATGATATACTTCAATTTCACGGCAGTGGACAGCATCTCATCAGCCATGAACTGCTCCATATACATCGACGGCGTTTTAAGGCGCAACTACTACACATCAAATAACACCCCCAGCGTAGCCAATGTTTCCGGGATTTTGGACGGAAACCACTACTGGAATGTGCGCTGCCTTGACGACGCCAACAACACAGGGGTCAGCGAGACCAGGAATTTCACGGTTTCAACGACCACGCCGACAGTGAACCTGCACAGCCCGAATGACGACGCCATTTTCAACGTATCGGCGGTTGTGTTCAATTTCACTGTAATACATTCGGTATTCACGACGATGAACTGCTCACTGTACCTTGACGGGTCGCTCAACCAGTCCAACGCATCAACGCAAAACAACACAGTTACGGCATTTGCTGCCTCCGGCATATCAGAAGGCACGCACAACTGGCACATCCAGTGCAAAGACGGCGCAAACAACACCGGAGAAGGCGAAACACGCACTTTTTACATAGACACGACACCCCCGCACATTTCACTTGATTACCCAGACAACCTTTCATTCCCCAATGCCTCCAGCCTGTCATTCAACTTCACTCCTATAGACAACATCGCGGCACTGATGAACTGCTCACTGTACCTTGACGGGTCGCTCAACCAGACAAACCCATCCGCGGCAAACGGCACGCAATCCTCATTCTTGATTGCGGACATGGCGGACGGCGGGCACAACTGGTCCGTCCAATGCGCTGATGGCGCGGCCAATGCAAACACGAGTGATACGAGGGCGTTCACAATAGACACCGTCAACCCGTCAATAAGCATCGTCGTCCCAACAAGCGGCGCCTACCTCAACGAGTCATATGTTGCAATCAACGTCACGGCTTCAGACGTAAACCTGGCCAACATAACCATCTACCTCTACAACTCAACAGGGGACCTGGTGAACTCAAGCTTCACCAACTCGTCCGGTTCGCTGTTCGCGAACTTCAGCTTAGATTCCGATGGCACATACTATTTCAACGCAACCGCATACGACAACGCCGACAACTTCAACAAGACCGAAACGCGCAACGTCACAGTAGATGCCATCAACCCCACAATCCAGTTCATTTCGCCAACCGATAACTCAAGCACGTTCAAGAATGAGAGCATCATCATTGTCAATGTCTCCGCAAACGACACCAACCTGGCCAACATAACCATCTACCTCTACAATTCCAGTGGGGATTTGGCGAATTACAGCTTCACAAACTCGTCCGGTTCGCTTTTCGCGAACTTCAGCGTCAATTCGGATGACATCTTCTTCTTCAATGCAACGGCGTGGGACCTTGCAGGGAACTTCAACAAGACCGAAACTCGCAACGTCACCATAGACACGGCAAACCCCACAATCCAGTTCGTCTCTCCTACAGAAAACTCAAGCACGTTCAAGAATGAGATCATCATCATTGTCAATGTGTCCACAAACGACACCAACCTGGCCAACATAACCATCTACCTCTACAATTCCAGTGGGGATTTGGTGAACTACAGCTTCACAAACTCATCCAATACTCTTTTCGCGAACTTCACGGACCTCCCTGACGGCGTATACTACTTCAATGCAACCGGATACAGAAATTCCGGCAACATGAACATGACAGAGACAAGGAATGTCACGATAGACGCCACACCTCCTGCAATCAGTTTCGTTGCGCCTACGCCAAATTCCGGCACTTACACCAACGTGACATCAATATTCGCAAACGTATCCATAATAGACGCGAATCCAATGAACATAATGCTTGAAATGTACGACGCCGCCGGCCTTGTCAGCTCCAAATTCACAACCTCTGAATTCCTTACAAGCAACTTCACTGACCTTCCGGACAGCATTTATTACCTCAACGCAACCGCATACGATAGCGCCGGAAACATAAACACAACAGAAACAATCAACATAACCATAGACACAATAGACCCATCGGTA
>JBGQMB010000043.1:0-5191 GCA_041500405.1 Candidatus Micrarchaeia archaeon
AAGCCCCGCAACGAACCCCATAATGTTCTCGCTCCTGGCGTTCGCCGTGATACTGAGGCCATTGCCCGTTTTCAAGTATTTTGCAAACAGCGTCATAGCCGTGCTCATATCATTCATGCTGGTCTTCCCGCTCATGGTCACAGTGGAGGGGCTGGTGCTTGGAGACCTGTGGAAGGACCCTGACAGGGTCTATGACGCAACCGATTTCCAAAAAGAGGCAAAAGCCATGGACTTCATGGCAGGCAACTGGAAGGACCTCCTATCCCAATCAATCCTCCAGGGCCTGCTCCTTGGCATATCGCCAATGGAATGGACCATGGACCAAGACGGGCAGGGCCTCAGAGTAGTGTGCGAGGGCTTCATGTGCAAGGAAACTGTGCTAATTGACGTTTACGCCCTGCTCAAGGACGTTTACACTTCCTTCTTCATCTCGGCGTTCATACTCTCGATAAACACGATATCGATAGCGGCCGGAAGCAAGGCAATCTCGACCCTCATGGACGAGGAGGAATCCCTTATGGAGATGTTTGTCAAGGTGATATGAATGGGACTTTCCGAGGGACTGTTTGGCCTTCTTGGCATCCATTGGCTTTGCATAATAATATGGGGCATAATGGCAGGCATCTTCATATGCATGCTCAAATTCATGATAGGCAGGTTCCTGCAGGAGGAGAAGATAAAGACCGAGGCCATGGCGGAGATGCTGGACCTGGGAGTGATTTTCGTTTTGGTCGCGTCAATAGGGTTCATAGAGACCGCGGGCGTGAACTTCATAACATCGGGGTTCGGCATTGGCAGCTACAGCGAAATACAGGATTACGTTGTTGGAAACCTCAACGACGCCTATGCGCAGCTTGACATGGCAAAAACCACGGCAGTGACAAGCCTGGAGTCGAAGACCAGGAATATCATCACCAAGAATGCCTGGACGTTCATGGGCATGCCCCTTTTCGCATGGTCGCTGGACAAGGCGGATTATATGGAGCTGGCGCGCTGGGAATACGTCGCGCGCACGTCCATAGAGCTGAAATACTGGACAGACGCGAGCATAGGCATTATCGGTATGATGCAGAAAATAGCGCCGCTTGCGCTCGCGGTTGGCTTCTTCTTCAGGGCGTTCAAGTGGAGCAAAGGCTTCGGCGGGTTCCTGATAACGCTGTCCGTTGCGGCATACTACGTGTATCCGATAGTGTTCTACGCTCTGTTCAACGACTTCAGCGCCCCCGCCATATCGGCCCAGACCGTGCAGCTCAACGGCTGCGGATACAACGTGATAACGCTCTCCAACCCCATCGTGCTCTCCGGAAGCAGCACGCAGAGCATGGCCGCGCTGCTGGGCCCGGGCAGCATTGACTACTCGTCAACGATAGCGGCATTCGTGAACTCTGTGTATCTGGGCCTGTTCCTGTCGCACAGCATTGCGCTTGCCGCAACGCTGATGTTCCTTTACCACGCAACGCTGATACTCGGCTCCGGCATGCTGACGTCGGAGTTCGAGGGAAGGCTCATGAGGCTGATGTAAGATGCACGAAAAAAGATACGCTGTTTTTGTTGCCTTTGCGGTTTTGTCCATCCTGTTCTCCGGATGCGCGCTCTACGGCAGCGAAAGCCAGGAGAACGCGGCAAACGTGAAGGCGGAGGTGGTCTCCTGCGGGGCCGATGACATGGCCTTCGGCGTGAACAAGCTGCCGTGCTGCACCTTGATAGAGAGCGGAAAATGCGCGGAGCTTGTGGACATAGACCCCAATGCGACATACACCAAGATGAGCCCGGAAAACCCGAATGAGGCATGCAGCATAGATGACGGAACGTGCGAGAACATCGACCTTGAGAAGACCGTAAAGAAGAAAGACGAAAGCCCCGAAACAACCCAGATATTCAACCAGACCATAAACCTCTGCCCGACCTTCGTCAAGAGCGTATGCATGGAAAACTGCACAACAGGGGTGTTCAAGGACATCAAAACCAACGAGAATCCTGGCCTTACGGCTGCGGACGTGCACCAGCTAAAGCTGATTTTCGGCGACGCCGACAACGGCTCCAAGGTGGCAAACAACATAAACAGCAGCGGCCTCAACATAAAGAGGACCAACCTCCTCTATTCTGAAGGCGCATACCAGGCGATAGACGACAGGGTGGCAAACGACCTGAAGAAGAACGCGGCAATGGACATATTCCGCTTCGGCGTCGGAAAGAGCTTCGCGGATTTCGACGAGGCGCGGATTCTCCTTCCTTACAGCACGGAGGAGGTCGGCGAGCTGTCGCAGAGCGGCGTGGAGAGCTTCGCGCTTTATTATTACCCGAAATCCGCAATAAGGAGTTGTGTTATGGACCTTGCCGCATATGGTTACAGGTGCAACAGCACGTCAAAGGTCTTCCCGACGTTTGAGTCGTGCCTGCTGAACTGCGTAAGCAACAGCAACAGGCTGAAGGCCAGCGACATAGAAGCGCTTAACATGATAATGAGGAACAAGCCGCTTGCCAATGACACCCTTTTGGAGCTTTTTTACAGCAGATGGCCGCTGACGGCGTCTTCCTCAGCCGGCAGTGTCCTTGATTTGGCGGCAATCAACAGCTACGTGAGCTCAACCACGAACTGGCAGCCGAGGATAAGGCTCAACGTCTCAGAATACCTGCTTGACGAGTTCGGGGAATTAGGCGACAGCTTCGTGATAAGCAACGAGGTGCGCATAGTTTCAATAAGCAACGTCAGCATGCCGAGCGGCGGCAACAGCAATATGACGTTGGCTAGATATAATGTAAGCAACCCGCTCAGGGCGTATTCCAACATCCTGTCACTTTACGACAGCTCCACCTACAGCCAGACATTCTCGCTGGTTGACGGGAAGAAGAAGGCGGGACTGCCGTTCGAGTGCTCGGGGCAGGACTGCAAGAGCGGCATGTGCAGCATGGAAACATATTACAGGACAGGGTGCAAGAGCGCAAGCGACCCGAATGTGGACGTCAAGTGCGGATGCGACACGATGGGGTGCTATGCCGGAACCTACACGGGCTCGATTTTCACGAAAGGGACCATCAATTTCCTTGACCAGATCGGCAAAAGGGTCGGCGGCGTGGGAATATCTGTGCCGTCTTCCGAAAACCCGATGCCTTCGCAATCGCATATGATAACGACCGGCGACGGAAAGCAATATTTCGCAATCGCAATGCAGGCCACTGACAGCAATAGCGATTTCAACAATTATCTCGGCTTGGCTGGCGATTCAACCGGAAATCCTGGAGCCGTATCTGAAGGCCCATTTGAAATATGGGACATGGTAGTGAGAAGGACGCTGGATCAGAAGTGCAACGACAATGACGGTTATGTATTGCGCAATCTTGACGGAAGCGGATATAGAGGATACGGAATGCACATTGTTACACACAATGCCGAAAGCAGACATGGATGGTGGCAAACTTTGCAGACTACAGTAAACACAATATCCACTATAACCACAAGCAGCGGCTCCATGGATACGCAGTATTTCGGTGACATAACCTCTATAGGACCCAGTGGTAGCGGCGGATATAACACTGATGCCACAGGCAGGATGTTGCCACTTGCTGACCAGTTGCTGGGATATCTCAGCACCAAATATGTCCAAGGCTCATGGAAGAACGTTCCGCTGTTCCAGTCATGCGGCGTGGGCGCGGATGATGTGCACAGCATATGTGTCAACCCAAAAATACTCAACCAGGGCGGGATAGTGATAGGCGAGAACGGATATGTGGCTCATGGCCACTCTGACGATTGCAGTCCAGATACAGACTACCAAAACGTATGGTCCTGTAGGCGGGTCCAGTATGTTTCAAGCCTTACGCTGGCAAACGGAACAGGGGACAGCGACGATAAAAAGACGATATCATCAGCCAGGAATACCTGCAATGCCGGAGATCCGGGAAGCAATTACATATTAATGCATGGAGCTGGAGGCGGCCCTTATGTGAATTCCATAGCTCTTTATGGCAACTATACGGTCCCGGTATGCACGGCCGTGGATGCAGCAGCCGGAACATGCACTGAAAACACCGGCATCTGCGAGCAGCTGACCTCGGCTGACTTCTGCTTCCAGACGGACGCCAACGGCGACTGCGTCAAGGAGGCGACAGTGATGGAGGTGCTCAGTCCAGGCGCGGACAAAAAGTACGGGGAATGCGACGCATCCAACGGGTATGCCCCCGATGTAAATCAGTACGGCATGTGCACAAACCCGTCATACGTCAGCCTTGCGGTCCAGAAGATATCGCCCGCAAGCCTGTATTTCAACATCTCAGGAACCAACCTTGGCTATGCGCCGGCTTCGGCTGCAACCGCCAGCTATCAGAAGGAGATTGCGTACAATTACAGTATATGCTTTGCTGGGACAGGAGCATGTCATAACCCAACATCTGAGACATATAAAGACAAACCTATGTGTTCAGATAGCACAACGCCTTGCACCCTCGGCGCCGGAGGCAACGACATGATGTGCCGCAAGACTGGCACTGAAACATGTTCTAAATGGAGCTCTATCTACTTTTGCAGTTCAGGGACTGAAGCGTGTAAAATTTATTCATACAACGACCAGCTGCTATCAGTCCATTTGGTGCGTGAGTATTATGCTTATGCTCTTCCTACGCAATGTGTTTTCAACAGCTCAAGATGGGCATGGGAATGGCCGGCAGCAACCTCACCGAGCTGCTCGGGTTATACATATTGCTATCTTGTTTCTGGCACTTATAATGATTATATGTACTGCTCTGATACAGGTTATGCTTCTAAACCTTATTCCACAGTCGGCGCACTTGAGCCTACGATAAATTTCTCGGTCTTCGACCCGAAACGAAGCGGGACCCTGCTTGCGCAGGTTCCAAACAGCGAGGCAATCTCAGCAATGGCCGCGCCTGACTTCTGGCCTCCTTATGACTACCTGAAAAACAAGACGCGGGATTATCTGCAGAACGGAATATCGGTGATGCTTTTTGCAGACCACCCGGACCTTTACAGGATGTGCTACAACAGCACGATGGTCAATTATTCCTGCAAGGACAATGTAGCGACGCCGTTCATGACAAAATTGCTAAATGATATTTACAACAAGAGCAACAACCAGACCTTCGTGCCGGTCGGAAGCGTAATTGTGGTTACGGGAAGGGCGACGCCATATGACAAGGACTGCACGGATATGATGCTGCCTTCGGCAGAGACGCG
>JBGQMB010000044.1:0-5168 GCA_041500405.1 Candidatus Micrarchaeia archaeon
AAAGGATACGCTGCTTCATAGGCAAGGACGGCTCAACCCTGAGAATGCTCCAGGCAAGATTGGGCCTGAAAATCAATATCCAGAAGGACGGCACAATCACGATGGACGGCCCTTCAGACAAAATCTACTTCGGAAAAAACGTGATAAAGGCGATAAGCAGGGGATTCAGCACCGAGATTGCGCTTTATCTGGTTGAAAAGGACTACATGTTCCATCTTGTTGACCTAAATGAGTTCTGCCACACGGAAAAGGCGCTTCACCGCGTCAGGGCCCGCATCATTGGAAAAGAGGGAAGCATAAAGATTGACATAGAAAGGATGATAGACTGCCATATCGCGGTCTATGGGCACACGGTCGGAATAATCGCGCCTCCAGACTCGCTTGCTTATGCGGAAGAGGCAATAAGCATGCTTATCAAGGGCGCAAGGCACACTTCTGTTTTGAACTTCATTTCAAAGAAAAGGGAGGAGCTCAACCTTTCAAGGCTGATTGGCGAAAGGGCAATCCGCTAAACAGACTCCTTTACCCTGCGAAGTATGTTTGGCACAATGCTTTTGTCAAACACATCCGGCACTATTTTCTCCCTTGTCGGGTTTTTCACAGTCTCCGCTATCCCCATTGCAGCCGCTATCTTCATCCTGTTCGTTATTTTCTTGACCCGCAAGTCCAATAGCGCCCTCAGGAAGCCCGGGAAGCATATGGAGTTGTTTATCTGGTTGGGATAATCGCTCCTTCCTGTGCCGAAAACGTCTATCTGGAGCTGCCTTGCCTGCTCGTACGAAACCTCTGAAACCGGGTTTGACAATGAAAACACAATATTGGGCTTGTTCATCGCCTTTATCGTTTCCAGCGGGACCGCTCCTGGCGACGATGCTGCGATTATTGCGTCCGCGCCCCTGAATTCCGTTATCTTTCCCTTGAAGCCGGAGCTGTTGAAGCCTGCGAGGACATTCTTGTATTCCTCCAGGTTGGGCCTGCCTTTGTAGATTGCGCCCTCCTTGTCGAAAACAACGATGTTTTTGAATCCTGCGGCGTTGAGCAGCTTTGATATTGCGTATCCCGCGCTTCCTGCGCCCACTATCCCGATTTTTATGTTCTGGCTTTTTCCAGTGACTTTCAGCGCGTTGTACAGCCCCGCAAGCACGACCATTGCCGTTCCGTGCTGGTCGTCGTGGAAAATCGGTATGTCCAATTCGTTCGTGAGCCTTTCCTCAATGTAAAAAACCTTTGGCGTCTCAATGTCCTCTAAGTTTATTGCGCCGAAAACAGGCGCGATTGCCTTCACTATCTTGATTATTTCCTCAGGGTCCTTTGTGTCCAGGCATATCGGGAACGCGTCAATGCCCCCGAACTGCTGCATGATTAACGCTTTTCCTTCCATGACAGGCAATGCCGCCTCAGGGCCTATGTCGCCAAGGCCCAGCACCCTGGTCCCGTCAGTGACGATGGCAACGGCGTTGCCCTTCATCGTATATTCATAAACAAGGGCCTTGTTCTTTGCAATCGCCTTGCACGGCTCCGCCACGCCTGGCGTATAAAGGACGGCAAGGTCCTGCATGCTCCTTATCCCCCTTTTCTCCTTTACGGTTATCTTTCCCTTAAGTTTCCTGTGAATTTCAAGCGGGTTGTCCAATGGCATAAGCGGGTTTCGCTGCAAAAGATTAAAAGCTTTTATTGTTTTTTCTCATTTGGATAAATAAGCGCAAGAAGCTCCACGCCGGATGCGCCGCCGGCAACAAGCCCCGTAACCATCCTTATTGTGTTGGTTGATTCGTAGCCTGTCAACAATTGCATAAGCCCGTCAATAAGAAGAGGGACAAGGAACAGCCCGTAAACCCAGATGTTGAAGGGCCTCATTTTATTCTTCATGCCAAGGAACAGCGCCATGCCCAGCAAAAATCCAAGGTAAATGCCAAAGTCGCGCGTGCAGACCGGCATCTTGAAACCTATCCTGTCGGCGTAAAAGACAACGTCCGCCCTGTTGGAGCCTATGTCCATCCTGCTGAAGTGGAATATTCCGCTATAGTTTCTCTTGGAAGGCGTGAACTCGGTTGCGACAGCAGGATTGGCTCCGTTTTCAATGCAGTCCCCAAAGCCCCAGCTTGAGTTTGTGTCAAAGAAGCAGTAGCTTCTTGAGATATACTGGTGGCACGTCGGCGAATAAATCATATATACTGCGGTTGCGGCCATGTCGTTGTTAACATAAAGCGGAACAGCCAGCAGTGGCAGCAAAACAATGAGGTTGATAATGATGAATACCGTTGCTATCTTCCAGAAGAGAGCCAACGACTCGTCCATGAGCACGGGAAGCGGACAACAGTTTAAAAGGGTTTCAGACAAATCAAAAAGCATGGGAGCCTTTGACATGTCTTTCGCAAAGTCCGTCCAGAAAACAGACAAGGACTGGGACGTCATAATAGTAGGCGCAGGGCCGGCGGGCCTTTCTGCCGCGCTTTATTCTGCCAGGGCGAAGCTCAAGACACTGGTGCTTGACAAGGGCGCAGTTCCCGGAGGCCAGATAGCGACAACAGGGACAATAGAGGATTATCCGGGCATCGGGAGCATAAGCGGGGAAGGGCTTGGCCAGGCAATGGCAAAGGCCGCTGAGTCGTTCGGCGCTGTCATAAGGCTGGCAGAGCCTGTTTCAGCCATACGCGACAACGGCAAGACAAAGGAAATTCAGACATCAAAGGGAAAATATTCAGCAAAGGCAATCATACTTGCATTGGGCGCAGCCTACAGGAAGCTCAATGTCCCAAACGAAGACAAGTTCTTGGGAAAGGGCGTGAGCTTCTGCGCGGTGTGCGATGCGCCGTTCTGCAAGGGAATGGACGTTGCTGTGATTGGCGGCGGGAATTCTGCGGTTGAAGAGGCAATCTACCTTGCAAAATTCGCAAACAAGGTCACGCTCATACACAGGAGGGAAGTGCTCAAGGCAGACAAGGTAATCCAGGACAGGGCGTTCTCCAACCCGAAAATGTCGTTCATATGGAACGCCGAGGTTGTCGAGGTGCTTGGAAAGGAAAAATTCAATGGCCTGAAGATAAAGGACACCAAGACAGGCAAGGTTTCTGATTTCCCCTGTGGCGCGGTCTTTGTCTACGTCGGCATGGAGCCCAATTCCGCATTGCTGAAGGGCCTTGCTGACCTTGACGCCAACGGCTATGTGAAAACGAACGAGGGCATGGAAACTAAGACAAAAGGCATCTATGTTGCAGGCGACGTCAGGAGCAGCCCGTTCAAGCAGGCCATAACAGCCGCAGGCGAGGGCGCAATAGCAGGGCACAAGGCAGGGGAATACGTGGAATCGCTTCACTGATTTTCAAACAGCGCCTGGTAAAGTATTGTCTCGTTTATTGTTGCGTTATACCTGTCCTTCAAAACCGTTTCCCAGCCGTAACTGCTGCCGGTAAAATCCTTGATTGCGCTTTCATCGACAGCAAGGACCTTTATCGCCCTTTCAGAAGGGAACTCGACAAGGCCTGCAATGCCGTTCTCCTCATCGTAATAAAGGTGCGCAATCCTTCCCCGCCTATATCCATTTTCCGCGCTTTCTTCGTCATACAATGAGACTTCAATGCCAAGGCCTGTGAGGTTGCCGGACCCTATTTCGCTGATGTCAATGTCTGTTGAAACCGGTGTTATGGACGTCTGGGGAATCATGTAGCAGTTGCCAAGGTTCAAGCCAAGGGTCTGCGGAGGCAGGTAAAGCGTTTTTTCCATCAGCGTCGCGTTCATCGCGTCATTTATCTCTTCGTCAGTTGCCCAGGTGCAGTAGAACCCCTGCCCGTTCGGGCTTGCCTCGTTCTTGCTTTTCATTACGTCAAGCGCAACAACCACGCCGGTGTTTGACCACCTTTTCATCTCATTGATGTCAAGGCTTCCCTTGACAGCCTCAATGACGGCTTCAGGGGTAAGAAGGCCTGCGGAGCCGATTATTTCCAGCGTGGCCTTGGTTGTCAAATACGCAATGTAGGCGCTTATGCCGCCCGCACTCCCTACTGTTGCGGCCTCCTCTATCCTCCTGTTTGCGTCCAATGAGGAATAAAATGCGCCCTGCTGGGATATGAACGCGCCGGTCCTGCTTGACATGCTGGCTATCGCGATGTCCATCGCTATCAGCGAAGATATGATGAGAAAGACCAAAACAAACGCGACGTATGCCTTCACGCTTTCCTTTCTAGTTTCAGCATTTTAATCCTTTGCGGTCATTTGCCGATGCACGCCTTGAAATCTAAACCGAATTTTTCCGCGGCTTCCTTGCCCAGCATCCTCTTCAGATAATACATTTCCAGGAGCCTGGCCGTCCCCCTTTCTTTTTCAAATAAGGCCCATCCGAGCGCAGTCTTGCCCGTCTCATCCTTCGCACCGATGTCGGCATTGTTTTCAAGCAATAGAACGCAAACGTCATTGATTCCTGACAAAGCGGCAAACATGAGCGCGGTTCTGCCTGTGTCGCTTTTGGCCTCGGTGTTCGCGCCTTTCCTGAGCAGGAATCCAACTGCTTCCACATGCCCGTTCAAAGAGGCCACAATCAATGGCGTCCTGCCTGTGTCGCCGTCCCTTGCATTGACGTTTGCGCCCAGATTTAGCAATGCCTCAATATATTCCTGTTTGCCCCCCATGCACGCTTCCAAAAGATTTCTGTTAATCCGCCTCTGGTGTTCTTTGCTGCCTGCATCCATGTCCGGCCCGGGCTTTGGGCCAAAACCCAATGCCTTGCGCATGGCTTTGAAGAATTTGGAATCCTTGAGGCGCTGTGCCATTCAGACACCACCAACGCACTCGCGGAATATGTAGTAAAATGAGTTGGCTGCTTTCTTGTCAAGGAAAAGCTTTGGCGCAAATGTAAAAAACGTGAAGAATGCGACCATTTCCTTTTTATCATCGCGTTTGGCATACTTAAGCGCAGTCCAGCCGCTATCATCCTCTGCATTCACATCCGCGCCTTTGTCAATCAGCAGGGCGCAGGTTTCTATATGGTTATTCAATTCGGCGTTCAAGAGCGCAGTTACACCGTCATTATCCTTTGCATCGATTTTAGCGCCCTTTTCGATAAGGAGCGCGCATATCTGGGTGCGCCCTTCTTTTGCGGCCAACATAAGCGCCGTACTGCCCTTCCTTTCACTAGAATGTTCATATTCGCTCTTTGCATTGACATCCGCGCC
>JBGQMB010000045.1:0-5149 GCA_041500405.1 Candidatus Micrarchaeia archaeon
CCCTTGACAGCCTCAATGACGGCTTCAGGGGTAAGAAGGCCTGCTGAGCCGATTATTTCCAGCGTGGCCTTGGTTGTCAGATACGCAATATAGGCGCTTATGCCGCCTGCGCTCCCCACTGTTGCAGCCTCTTCTATCTTCCTGTTTGCGTCCAATGAGGAATAAAATGCGCCCTGCTGGGAGATGAACGCGCCTTCCCTGCCTGACATGCTGGCTATCGCGATGTCCATCGCTATCAATGATGAGATAATAAGGAAGACCAGGACAAACGCGACGTATGCCTTCACGCATGCAATTTCGTCCCTTATATTTTAATTCCTTCTGGCAACGGGGTCTGCCCCGCCTTTTAAATGGCAAAACAGACAAACAGCCATGCAGATGGTGGGTTACAACGCCCTGAAGCGCGAACTAAGCTATTGGGGCGAAGGGGACACAATAGGCACGTTCACGCTGAGCATCGGGGCAATCCTCAACATGGGCTTTTCAGAACAGAGGTTCTGCAAGGGGTATTTCGACGGCGAAAGAAACCACAGGTGCCTTGACCTTGTTCCGGATGTCTCGCAGTGCCCGTCCTGCCGCGACAAGGACATAACCAGGCTTTATGCCTGCGCCGACGAGCGGGGCTTTGAGGAAAAGTTCGAGAAAATAAAGGACTTTGAGTATTCCATTTACCTTGCTGTTTTCGGCCAAAAGATAAAGTGCGGGGTCACAAGGACTGATAGGCTGTGCCTAAGGACATACGAGCAGGGCGCAAGGCACTATGCGGAGGTCGCAAGGGTCAAAGGAATGAAGCAGGCCTATGGCATAGAGCAATACCTGCAAAAGGCGTACGGATTCGCCAACAGCGCAAACGCGACAGACAAGCTTATTGAAAATGACGACATCGCCAGCCTAAAAAACAGCATAGACGAAATAAAAGGCGACAATTATGTGGGTCAAGCGCTAATAAAGGATCCTGCAATCGCACACAACCCATTGCAGTCCTTCGAGTCAGCGGAGCACTCTGATTGCATAAACGGCAAGCTCATCTGCACAAGGTCCAGCCTTGCATTTTTCTTCGCGGCAGGGATAAAATACCTTGATTTGGGAAGGAAAAAAGGGCACATTATAGCGGGGCTGGCGGTTGGTTAGCTCCCGATGCATGCCTTGAAGCTTGAATAAAACAAATTAGATATTTCCTCGTCCGCGAAAATCCTATGCAGAAAAGCCGATAACGAGAGACATGCGGCCTGCCACCGTTTCTCATCGGCAAACTTCCACCCTGCCTCAGTTTCCAGTTTTTTTCCAGCAAAGTCTGACCGTTGCATTCCCTTATTTTTTCCGATTTGGAGCTGCATCATGAAACACACTCCCTTAAATTTGAAAGGAAAGACCTGAAGCTGCCCTTGCCCATTGATGCTTCAACATATTTTGCGAACTTGAGGAATGCGGCTGTCTTGGCATGCCTGCCGCCTCTCCTGCCTACTTCAGCCCATCCAATCGCATCCGAGCCGTGCATGCTGTCCTTTGCCTCCATATCCGCGCCATTTTCTATGAGCAGTACGCAGATTTGAATATGTCCTTCGGTTGCGGCAAAGTGCAAGGGTGTCCTGCTATCGCTGTCCTTTGCCTCAATGTCCGCACCGGCATTAATGAGTTGCATTATCCTGAATTTGTTGCCAAACCATGCGGCGGCGAGGAGCTCATCGTTTAGCAGCTTCTGCGTCTCGCTTATGGGCTTTTCCGTTTCAGGCTTTTTCCCGCTAAGGTCTGGCTTTTGCAGCTGCATTCCCTTATTTTTTCCGATTTGGAGCTGCGTCATGAAACACACTCCCTGAAATCTGAAAGGAACATGCGGAAATTGCCCTTGCCCATTGATGAATCAACATATTTTGCGAACGTCAGGAATGCGGTCGTCTTGTCGCGTCTGTTATCTTCGGCATGCTCTAGCGCGGTCATGCCATGCCGTGTTGCATCAATGTCTGCGCCATGCTCAAGCAGGAGCGCACAGGTTTTGGTGTCGCCCCCGCCTGCGGCACATATGAGCACGGTTCCGCCCCATTCATTTTTTGCATTGACGTCCGCACCTGCATTGATGAGCCGAGCTATTTCCTTTTTCATGCTCTTCCAACCATGTGAGACGCCTGCAACCCTGAGAATTTCATCATTTAGCCGCTTCTGTGTCTCGCTGACCGGCTCTTCACTTTCCGGCTTTTGCGCATCAAGACAAGGTTTGCGCTTTCTCTCGCTCCCGCAACGGGACGCATTAATCCGCTTCTGCGCATTCACGTTTCAAATGGTGTGGAAAAGAGTTTATAAAACGTCCATTTCGGGCGTGGGGATTGAGAACCTTTTTAAATTGCAATTCACAACAGACCAACAGGTGTTCATATATGGCAGAGCCGAAAAAGAAGACTGAAGAGCCAAAGGGGCAGTCCAAGCCCGAGGAGGGGAAGCTGTTCGTGGCATTGGCGTACATACTTTCGTCAACAGTGATAGTTCCGCTGTTCTTTTACTTCATAAAGAAGGAAAACGGGACACAAAGCGAAAGGTACCATTATCTGCAGGCCGCAGTGTTCGGCGTGGTAATACTGGTGCTCTCGTTCACGATAATACTTTCAATCGTGGGCCTGGCCGCCTGGCTTTACGGCATTTACATCGCATACCTGTTCTATATAGGAAAATCCGACGAAAGGCCGCTGAAGCAATACATCGGGCAGTACGCCTGATGGAAGTGTAAAAATGAGCAAAGCACTGCCAGTCTTTGCGTTCATGGCATTAGCCATGGGCGTGTCATTCGCAGCATTCTCAATAAGCTCGCTTTCAGTCGACTTCACGGTCAATGCCGATGGCACGGTCAATGCGATGGAGACGGCAGACATCCTCATAACCGGGAACCAGGACATCTTCAACTACACGGAGCATTTGAGCAAGAATGACATAGGCACCTGGATGCAGTTCCTCGGGACCAACCTGCTGAGCATACATGTGGACAGGACATATGCCAAGGTCAGCGACATCCAGGTAAGGCCGCAGCCGCTGAGGAACCTCAACACGGTCCAGGAAAGGGCGAACGGCAGGATAATCATAACATACAGGGTCGAGCCGTACTACGAGAACGAAACGACGAACATCAAGCCGGAAACAGGGCTTTTCACAATCAACAGCTCTATTCCGCGCGCCACCAAGATGAGTCTCAACGAACTGGCGCTGTCTTTTGTCAGGAGCAGCGCAGGGGACATTATGCTGGATGACAGGACAACGCTGAAATTCACGTTTCCGGAAGACACGCTTTTGACTGACCTGAACCCGCTTCCTTCTGATATAAAGGACATCGGCACATCATTGTTCCCGATACGCAGGAGCGAAGTCTATTGGACAGGCATGATACTGCCGCAGCTGGCGCTTAGCGCTGAAATAAAGACAACGATGGTGGACGAGATAAATTCCTATTTTGACGACAAGACAAAGGCCACGCAGTCCTTCATCTCAACAGACCAGGGCAGGATAATGCTTGGCATGATATTCTTTGTCATAGGCTTCATAATCTATCTTGGCACAAAGGCGCCGTCCTCCAAGAAAGGGGATTCCAAATGACGACGCTAAGCCAGAATGAGGCCACTGTCCTCAAGGCGCTGAAGGACGGCAGGGAAAAGGGCCTGCCGGCAGTCTGCGCCGAAACCGGATTGGGCGCGGACGGCGCAAGGAGGGGCATTTTCTTCCTGAGCCAGAAGGGCCTTGTCCTGATGAATGTCAAGGAATCCAAAGGAACGCGGATTACGGAAAAGGGGCAGGCCGCGCTGAAGGACTTCCCGGACCTCAGGCTTCTTGGCTATGGCGGAAAATCCGTAAAGGATGTTCCGCAGGGCTTGGCGGCTTTTCTTGGCCCCATGAAGCAATTCGGGTACATTTCGCTTGAGAACGGAAAGATAAAGCCGCTTGGCAAGGATACAACAGCCTATCCGCTCCTGAAGGCGCTGAAATCCCCTGACAAGGCGGACGCGCCAAGCGTTTCCGAGCTTAGGAGAAGGGGCTATATTGAGATTTTCGAGTCCAAGGACATATCCGCAAAGATAACCGAACAGGGAAAAGGCACAAAGCTGGACGAGACCGTTGGCGCAAAGTCGCTTACTGCAGAGATGATAACGTCCGGCTCCTGGAAAGGCGCAAGCTTTCCCAAGCTCAACATTGCGCCAGACACTGTGCCGATGCAGGATTCCGGAAAGACGCACCCTATCACAAACGCCATAGACAGGATAAAGGAGATATTCATATCAATGGGCTTCGAGGAGATGGAGGGCAATTACGTCGAGGAGGCGTTCTGGAACTTCGACGCGCTGTTCCAGCCACAGGACCATCCGTCCAGGGAGCTTGCGGACACATTCTACATAAACAAGGTCAGCGACCTTGTTGACGCGTCAAAGGAGGAGGCTGCGGACCCGATTTACATGAACAAGTCCAGCAGGCTTGCCGACGCCCCGAAAAACGTCATCGGAAGGGCCAAGTCTGTCCATGAGGAAGGCTGGCACTGCAAATGGGACATAAACGAGGCAAAGAAAACTGTGCTAAGGACGCACACGACTGTTTTAAGCGCAAGGACCCTTGCAAAAAGGAAAAGGGGCAAGTTCTTCGCAATCGGAAGGGTGTTCCGCAACGAGGCCATTGACTTCAAGCATTTGGCGGAGTTTCACCAGGTTGAGGGCATAATCGCCGATGAGAGCGTGACGTTCAGGCAATTGCTCGGCGTGCTCAAGACATTCTATTCGCGTTTGGGATTCGAGAAGGTCCGCTTCAGGCCGTCGTACTTCCCATATACCGAGCCGAGCCTGGAGATAGAGGTGTTCTTCGAGCCAAGGAAGGAATGGATAGAAATCGGCGGGGCAGGCATGTTCCGCCCGGAGGTCTGCGAGATACTGGGATGCGCATACCCGGTCCTTGCGTTTGGCCTGAGCCTTGAAAGGCCGCTTATGATGATTCTGGGAACAAACGACATAAGGGCATTCTACAACAACGACCTGGATTTCCTGAAATCAGTGAAAAGGGACTTCATTGGAGCGAAAGAATAAGCTCGTCAAGCGCCCTTCCGCGCTCCATCTCCCTGTAGGCCGCGCTTCCCTTTTTCAAATAAGAGACCTTCATTGTCCTTCTTTCAAAGTGCTTGGGCAATGCG
>JBGQMB010000046.1:0-5028 GCA_041500405.1 Candidatus Micrarchaeia archaeon
AAAATTTTATTATATTGAAAATAAAAATGTCAAAGAAGCTGTCGAAAAATTCATCGAGCTCTTTAAAGAATTTATTTCTACCGAGGATATCGAAGAAAAAACTAATCGCCTTGATAGTATAGATGTATTTTTTCCATTATTGGAGTTGGAATTAGATAGATTAAACGAAGTAACATCTACCACAGCCATCAATATTCCAGAAGATATTAAAGATTCAGAAGAAAAAAAAGATCTAAATGAAGCAATTATCTCTCTTAATGCGGGTTGTTACCATGCGGCATTAGTAATAGCAAGAAAAGCTTATGAAAATGCACTGGTAGCCGCATATGAAAAAATAAAAAATGAAAAACCATATGATGAATTCGTCTGCGATCAGTGCGGTAAGCACTTTGGAAAACGGCCTATAGGAATTGTTAAACTTCACCGTTGGGCTATCGAGAACGATCTTATCCCAGATAAACTGCAGCATGTTGGATTTTTAGTGCCAGATCTCGGTGCAGGTGGTGGGCATGCTTCATTGACATCATTACCGTTTCATCGTGATAAACAAATTGCAAAATTAGGTATAGACGCAGCTATTATCTTAGTGAAACAAATTCATTCAAAAATATAGTACGCCCGAAGACGACTAACAGAGAACTGGGCATATGCAAAGACCCGTTCACTTCGCCTTCTTCACAAAGTCCATGAACGTCTTGCCGTTCGGGAAGACCTTGTGCGTCTTTGAGAATATCGGCATCTTCTCGTGGTTTGCCGTCCTTATGAGCTCCTTCTGCGGGAAATCAAATTCCCTTGCGTCTATGAACTCATAATCCCCAAATGGCGTCTTCTCGTTGGCCATCTTAAGGCCGTGCTTCTGCGTCACGCCCCCGGTCTCAATCTCAACGTAAACAATCTTTCCCATTGAGATGGTTTTTTGAACAAGGTTTAAAACCCTTTCGTTGGCCCCTTGGCGGCGTTGCGCTTACCGGTGCTTTGGGCTCGTGCATAGCATTTAAAATACCTCTTCCGGAATATCAACCTTACAACTCTCCATATGCGGAGTGCAGGGTGTTTCGTATGCAGGCTAATGACATAATAAAGATGATGGACGACTTTTGCGCGGACAGCTCCGTCCCAAAGAACGTGAGGCTGGCCGTCGATGAGGCAAAGAAGCGCATGAAGGACAACTCCCTTGAGCTGACCTTGCGCGTTTCCGACGCCATATATAGGATAGAGAAGGTCACAGAGGACCCTAACCTCATGGCCCATGCAAGGATGGGGCTGTGGAGCATACTTTCTGCGCTTGAAGCCGTGAAGAAGAAATAGGCATGCGCAGGGTATCGGTTTCTGCGGACGAATTGTTGAAGTCTCTCGGCGAAGAGTCTCGCGCCGGGGTCCTTGCGGAATTCAACAAGGAAGGCAAGTCCGGAATCATCACCAAGGAGGAAGTCCAGTCCGCAGTGGACGGGCTTTCCAAGCAGTCCATAAAGACAGTGGTGAAAAGGCAGGCCTCGTTCAACGCCCCGGCCCGCGACGTTGACCCGCAGATAGACATAGACCACAAAAGGGATGTCACCGGCAAGAGCAGGGTGTCCGGCACCATTGACGATTTCATAAAGCACTTCCAGAACAGGTTCAAGCGCGTGACCGGCCTTTTCCCGTTCCAGACCGCGGGATACACGCACTCAACCATGGACGAGGCCCAGAGGGACACGATGGCAGGCCAGAAAATAAGCGTCCATGCCATGGTGAACGACAAGATTGCCACAAAGTCCGGAAACATAATGGTGATTGGCGAGGACCTGACGGGGTTCGGACGGATCATAATCTCAAAGACAAACGAAAAGGCGTTCGACAGGGCCGCGTACATAATAAAGGACGACATAATCTGCTTCAGCGGCCAGGTCAAGAACAAGTTCCTGATAGTTGACGATTTTGACTTTCCTGACATACAAAGAAGGGATTCCATAACAATGTCCGAAAGGGACCTTGCCATAGCGTATATCTCCGATTTGCACATGGGAAGCAAGAAGTTCAACGGGGACGCGTTCAACAGGTTCGTAAGGTGGCTGAACGGCGAGGAGAGGATAGAGGGCCAGTCTGCCGACCTTGCGGGAAAAGTCAAGTACGTTGTTGTCGCAGGCGACATCGCGGACGGCATAGGCGTTTACCCGAACCAGGAAAAGGACCTTGAGGTAAAGGACATCTACCAGCAGTACAAAATGTTTGACGATTTTGTCTCCTCAATCCCGGACTATATAGAGGTAATAACCATACCAGGCAACCACGACGCGGTGAGGAGGGGCGAGCCCATGCCTGCCATCGCACAGGACCTTATCACGTGCGACTGCCACAGGCTCGGCAACCCGTCCTTCTGCAAGCTTGAGGGCATAAGCCATTTGATTTACCACGGCACGTCTTTTGACTCAATGATTTCCTCTGTCCCAAAGCTCAGCTACAAGGAGCCGCAGAAGGTAATGATGGAGCTATTGAAAAGGAGGCACCTTTCCCCGCTCTACGGGATTAACCCCATAGTCCCAGAGGCGATAGACTATCTGGTCATTGACACTGAACCGGAAATTTTCCATACCGGCCACGTGCACATGAACGGCATAGGCAAATACAGGGGCTCGCTTCTGCTGAATTCCGGGACGTTCCAGGACCTTACGGACTATCAGGTCAAGCAGGGCCACGTGCCCACGCCAGGGCAGGTTTACGTTTACGAGACAAAGCTCGGCAAGATAAACAGGGTGGATTTCATATGACAATGATAATGGACCCCAACAAGTACTTTGATTCGCTGACAAGGGAGTCCTACCGCGCATATGACATCGCAAAGCTTGCAAGGTCAAAGGGCCTTGACCCTGTTGACGACGTTGAGATTGCGCTGACGAAAGATATAGCAAGCAGGGTCGAGGGGCTTCTTGAGCTCAAGGGAATCGGCGACTCCATCAGGGCAATGGAAAAGGAGGGCAAGGAAAGGTTCGCGATAGCGGTCGGAATGACGAAAGCAATAGCAAAAGGCGAACTGCTCAGCTATCCGAACGCTGAGAAAAGGGTTGAGAGCGCGGTCCGCGTAGGCGTTGCCATCCTCACAGAGGGCGTGCTTGTTGCGCCGACAGAAGGGATAGTCAAGGTGGAGGTCAACAAGAATGAGGATGGAACCTCTTACGTCTCAATCTATTTTGCAGGCCCGATAAGGAGCGCAGGCGCGTCAACCGCGGCAATGAGCGTTGTGCTTGCCGATATAGCAAGGCTTGAGGCTGGCTTGGGAACCTACAAGCCCACCGAGGAGGAGATTGACAGGATAGTGGAGGAGATAGAGCTTTACGAGTCAAGGGTCGCGCACATGCAGTATTATCCGCCAGAGGAGCATATCAGGATAATATATGGCAGCTGCCCGGTATGCATAGACGGAGAATCCACGTCCGATGAGGAAGTCTCAGTCCACAGAAACCTCCCAAGGATGAAGACAAACAGGGTAAGGGGCGGAATACCCCTTGTGGTCTGCGAGGGCATAGCGCAAAAGGCCGCGAAGATAAAGAAAAACATTGACAAGCTCGGGCTCAAGGACTGGGAGTTCATGTCCAAAATAATAAAAGTGAAGCAAAAGGCAAAGGAAGGCGAGAAAAACATCATAGAGGTGAAGCCGGACATTACCTATCTGGAGGGGACTGTCGCAGGCAGGCCCATCTTCGCATATCCATCAAGGAAAGGGGGCTTCCGCCTCAGGTACGGCAGAAGCTTCACGAACGGCATAATGGCAAAAAACCTCCATCCTGCGACAATGGCGCTTTGCGACGATTTCATAGCCTGCGGGACCCATTTGAAGATGGAAAGGCCCGGCAAGGGCGCTGTCTTCTCCGGCCATGACGGGCTTGAGCCGCCTGTCGTCAAGCTCAGGAACGGCGATGTTGTCAAGGTGAAAACAATCGAGCAGGCCATGGAGCTCAAGGACAGGGTCACGGAAATAATATTCCTTGGGGACGTGCTTTGCGCATACGGCGACTTTTTGAAAAGCAACTGCCCGCTTATGCCGCCAGGCTACTGCCAGGAGTGGTGGGCACTGGACGTGAAGGCAAAGGGGGCGGAGCCAACGGTTCCGATAAGCGCGGAACAGGCTTTTGATTTCGCAAAAAAGACAGGAACGCCGCTGCACCCCGATTTCCTGCCCTTCTGGAATGACATATCAAAGGACGAGCTCTCGGCGCTGATTGATTATGTCTCTTCGGGCTCGTTTGACGGAACGGAGCTGAAGCTCCCCAAAAAGCAGGAAAAACGGCTTCTTGAACTGATGTGCCTTGAGCACAGGCTGTTGGGCAACGAAGTTGTTGTTGAAGGCAACAATGCAAAATCGCTCCTTTTGACTTTGGGGGCCGCGGACCTTATGCCGGACTCGATAGCAAGGCACAAAGGCGCGCTTGCAAATGCGAAAAACAGCCTGGAGTTCCTTTCATCCGTTTCTGGCGTAAAGATAAAGGACAAGGCAGGCACCTATATCGGCGGCAGGATGGGGAGGCCGGAGAAGGCAAAGGAAAGGATGCTTAACTGCAGCCCCAATGTCCTTTATCCTTCCGGAAGGAACGCGATACGCAACCTGAACAAGCTTTACCAGATGATGAAGTCAAACAGCAGGGAGGCGACCGCAACAGAGGTTTCCGCGTACAGGTGCAACAAGTGCGGAAAGGTGAATGCCTACAGGAAATGCATCTACTGCGG
This sequence comes from Candidatus Micrarchaeia archaeon, assembly GCA_041500405.1. Lineage (GTDB taxonomy): Archaea > Micrarchaeota > Micrarchaeia > Anstonellales > J096 > JAPLWW01. The sequence continues at coordinate 4,702 of JBGQMB010000046.1, forward strand.
AGGGGAAACAACAAAACTGTACAAATGCGCGGTTTGCGGGATGGAGACGCTGAAGGATACGCACTGCGACAAGCCCTCATTGCCGTATAGGGAGATGGATATAGACCTGATGAACGTTTACGAGATGACAAGGGAAAGGCTCGGGTTTTCCTCTGACGACATAAAGGGCGTTGAAGGCATGATGAGCGCCTCGAAAATTCCGGAGCGCCTGGAGAAGGGGTTCCTCAGGGCAAAGCACAACGTCTTCATATTCAAGGACGGCACCAGCAGGTTTGACGCCACGGACATGCCGTTGACGCATTTCATCCCAAAGGACATCGGCATAAC
>JBGQMB010000047.1:0-4668 GCA_041500405.1 Candidatus Micrarchaeia archaeon
GAAAGGTCCTTGAAGTACGCTTCTGCCTTTTCTATTATCCTCCATGCCGACCCGTCAAGCGTAGCGCCGAGCAGGACATCGCCCCACTTGTCCTTTTTGCCCTTGATTTTGCCATAAAGCGCCTTGTTGCTCACGATTTTTTTGTATGCGAAATTCGTGCATTGGATAGACATGTTGACCTTAGATTGTGGTGTGTATAAGAAGGGTTTTAAATGTACGTGAAAAGACCTAATCCGTGTTTATCCCAACGAGCTTGCCCTTTTCCATGAGCCTTGCTATCTTGCTGAACTGGCCTTCCAGCAGCGCGTCAAGCTCCTTTTTGGACTTTCCCTCAAGGCCCTTTGTCTCAGACTTTTTCTTCATGAACAACTCCGATGATGCGCGCCTGCCGAGCAGGTTGCGCAGTGTTTGGGAATTCACCTTTGGCTCTGCTCCTGCAGCCATCAGGGCCAATGCGCCATCCCTTGCCGCCAAAAGCATTGCCTCAACATATTCCTGCTTGTCATGGGCGCCTTTCTCTATCATGGATGCGGGTTTTTCCATAGCCTTAGCGGGTGCCGCTTTCTTTTTCTCGGCAAAAAGTTTCTTTGTTGGCGCCATGCATAAGTTGTGGAAGTAGTTATTTTAAACCCTATCGGCGCTAGACGCCAAAAGCGACCCTCAGGAGGTCCCTTATTCCGGGAGCAAGGCCGAAGACCATGGCAATAATAAGCAAGTAACGCTTGTCAAAGCCGTCCATCTTCTCCTTCTCGACAAGATAGACAAACGCCGCTGCAAGCGCTATCTTGAAAAGGTAGAATGCGAAAAACCCGAGGTTCTGGCCTATCAAATTGGAGAAAACGTGTTGCTCGAAGTAGCCGCTCTTGAGCTCCATTGCAGTGAATGTGGCGCCCCCGTCCAGGCCCTGCGCAAAAACCACGAACGGCATAAGCTTGTCCTTGAATTGCGGATAAAATGCGGCAAACGGGATTGCGGCAAGGACTGCGATTATGCCGAATGAAAAGGCGTCGAAGCGGTAGAGCAGGGAACTCAGGATGTACAGATGCGCCAAAAACAGCGCAACGCCTATCCAAAGCGCGATTTTCCTTTTTGAAAAATGGTCTATCGCGATTGAAAGCAGGAAAAGGCCCCCAACGAAAATGTATATGCCGGGCGTGACGTTGAACGCATTGTACGCAAGCAAGCCATTCACAAACGGGTCAAAATGCATTCCCGAGTCTATGGCGTCGGTGATGACCCTTTTTGTTGAGCCGAAAAGCACGAACGCAATGACGGTGTAAATGAAATAATTGTCAATCTCGAATTTTTTTGACTTAAGGAAATGCCTTATCAGCCAAAGCGCAACAAGCGCTATGGCGACATAAACCAGCGTGTTCACGATGTTGTATCCCGCCCTGTCATAGATGGGGCTGATGAAAAACTCCTGGATGAACGAAAGGGGATCCAATCACATTACCTTTCCAAGCGCCCTGTCGACCAGTTCCTTGCCGACGCCCTTCATGAGGCCTATGTCGCCGTTCCACTCTTTCACGAAGTCTATTGAAAGGCACCCCGGCTTCTCGTGCAGGTTCTGCGTCTTCATGATTTTTTCCACGATTTCCATGTCTATGTGCTTCATCCTCATGTCAAGCGTTTCGCATTCCGTTGATATGCTTTTCTTGTATGCAGCGGAAACCGCGCAGTGCATCGAGACCCATGCGTCCGACATGGACATGCAGGCCTTTTTCGCGGCCTCCTCGTCCCTGGTTATGCCTATGATGGAGTTCCCGACGCCGAGATAGGAGCAAACTGAAACGATGGGAAGATTCTTGCCTGTCATCTCGTTCATGTTGAACGCCCTTACAAAGGAGTTGAACATCGCGGTCTTTTTCGCGTCCGAAAGCGCCCTGTCGTTTATTTCCGCGTTCACAACCTCGAAATCGTACCCGAACTTACCCAGGACATTCCTGTAGTACGGGTCCGAAACCAGCATAAAGTCTGCCATATCAATAACCTTTGTGTTGTATTATTACAGAAGGAATATAAGATTAACTAAAATAATAGCGGAAGTGCGACCCCTGTTCAAGGTTTGAAAGCAGTGTTTTTAAAGGGGCGGATTGACCAAGGCGATAGGATTCCAGAAGCCGGCAACCCTGGCAACGGGGCCTGCAAAGGAATAAAAAAGCGGCAATTGGAAGTGTTTTGCCATGGCAGACCTTGAAGGATATATCCCGCAGTTTGAGCAGTTTTTCACGTCATTCCACCAAAAGGAGGTGGAGCGCATCCTCAAGGACTACCCCAAGAACAGGAGCATAGAGGTTGACTTCAAGGCCCTGCTGGGGTTTGACATCGACCTTGCCAATGCGCTCAAAGAAAGCCCGGATGACATAGCCAAGGCCGCGGAGATGGCCATAGAAAGGCTGAAGATAGCAACGCCGTCCGGGGAGCTGTTCAGGCCACATGTCAGGTTTTACGGGCTTCCGGACAGGAACCTCCTTGTGGAGCAGATAGGCTCCGTTTTCCTCAACAAGCTGTTTGCCTTCAAGGGCCTGGTAAGCAGGAGAGGCGAAATTTTGAACAAGGCGCACAAGCTCATGTACAAGTGCGGCTCATGCAATGAGAAATTCGAGCTGGTCGTTGCAAAGGATTTCACGCCGCCTTCAAAGTGCCCGATATGCAAAAAGGGATTTCTCAAGGAGCTTCTTGACGAGAGCAGGTTTTTGGACCTGCAAAGGATAGAGGTCCAGGACATGCTTGAAAGGGTAAGGTCCGGAAGCCCGACATCCAAGATAATCTGCAACCTTGAGGACGATTTGGTGAACAAGATAATCCCGGGCGACAACGTGGAGGTAACTGGAATATTGAGGATAAGCCCGAACCTTGGCAAGAACAAGTCATACACCGTCTTCTCAAAGCACGTCGACATTGTCCACATAAGGAAGCTCAAAAAAGACGTGGAGGACATAGTGCTCACCAAGGAGGACGAGGACAGGATACTGGAACTTGCCTCAAGGGGCGACATAGAGGACCTTATAACAAACTCCATAGCGCCGGACATCTGGGGGTACAGGGAGATAAAGAAGGCGCTGGCGCTCCAGCTTTTCGGAGGCACAAAGAACAAGATGACGAGCGGCGGGGCGAAGATAAGGGACGACATCCACATACTGCTGGTCGGAGACCCCGGCATCGCAAAAACGAGGTTTTTGCAGCAGGCCGTCTCTGTTGCGATGAAAAGCATATACGTGAGCGGAAAGAGCGTTTCCGGCGTAGGCCTTACCGCAAGCGCGGAAAAGGACGAATTGTCCGGGGAAGGCTGGACGCTCAAGGCAGGCGCGCTTGTGCTTGCGAGCGGCGGCATAGCCGCAATAGACGAGTTTGACAAGATAGACGACGAGGACAGGGGCGCGCTGCATGAAATCATGGAAAGCAGCACAGTGAGCATCGCAAAGGCAGGGATAGTGGCGACGCTAAGGGCAAAGACCGCGATAGTCGCGGCCGCAAACCCGAAGTTCGGGAGGTTCCAGCAGAACAAGCACATAAGCGAGCAGTTCAACATCCCGCCCTCATTGCTTTCAAGGTTCGACCTGATATTCCCGATACTGGACGTTTTGGACGCCCAAAGGGACGAGAGGCTGGCGGACCACATACTTGACACGCACCTCAATGCGATGGAGTCGCGCGAGGAGATGGAGGAGAAGGTGGAAAAAAGGGACGACATGATGAGCGGAGATATCCTGAAAAAATACATCGCATATGCCAAGAAAAACATAAATCCGAAGCTGACCAAGCATGCCGCCGGCGCGATAAAGGATTTTTACCTGAGTTTGAGGAGCCTTGGGCAAAAGACCGGCTCGGTGCCCATAACGCCAAGATACCTCGAGGGCCTTGTGAGATTGGCGGAGGCGAACGCAAAGCTCAGGCTTAGCGAAACTGTCGAGGAAAGGGACTCTAAGGTCGCGGTCGAGCTGATGAACTACATCATGAAGGCAATAATGACGGACCAGGAGACCGGAAGGATTGACGTCGACATCATAAGCACGGGCAAGAGCCAGAGCGAAAGGGAAAGGATAATCCAGATCATGGACATCATCAAGGAGCTGTCCTCGCAGTTCGAAGCCGTTGAAATGGAAATGGTGGTGCAGGAGGCAAAGGGCGTCAACATAGAGGAGGGCAAGACGCGCAGGATAATAGACGAGCTTATGCGGAACGGGGAGATATACTTCCCGAAGCACGGGTTCGTGAGGCTTGTTACCAGGAACTAGGCTGATTTTTAATTCCTTTGCCGCACATGCGAGGCATGGACCTGAGGGTTGAGCTTTTCTTCATTTACGCATACACCGTGCTGTTTTCCGCGATGCTGGGCGCGATGATGCTGACAATCATGCCTGCCAGCATTGAGGAAATCCGGGAGCTGTCTCCCATAGGGGGCAGCGCATTGATGGACGCATTCATTCTCTTTGCATACATCGTCCTGGGCGCAATCATTTTCATAATAATCAACAGGCTCGGGTTCATAAAATACGCGATAAGGGCCGTTGAGGTCATATCCATCTTCGGCGGGTTTGCAATAGCCGCAACAATAATCATGGAATACCTTGGCGCAGGCATATCATATTCGGAAATCGCCGGTTATTTCATAGGCATCGTGATTGCGGCAAGGAAGCTCCTGTTCCCGATGGAAAGGAACAA
>JBGQMB010000048.1:0-4193 GCA_041500405.1 Candidatus Micrarchaeia archaeon
CAAGTTTTAAAAAATGCCATGCGCGGGCCGGTTTTCCCGGTTTTTTCCGTTTTTTCTAAATTGTTTTTGGAAAATTCTTTTGCAGAACGAAAAAAAATAAATAAGTTTTTAAGTTTTACCCCTCATAAAAATATACTGCATAAAAATGAACAAGGAAAAAAATGATGGAAAAAAGCTGGTTTCAGGCATAAGAAATCCGACGTCAAAACGCTCTGCTTCAAAACTGTTTGACAGGTTCAAGGACATGTTCAAAAGCGAAAACAGGACTTGTCTCATTGATTCGCCACAAAAATTTGCGGAAAACGCCGCGGTCGCGGCAGGAATGCCCGCGCCAAGCGTCCACGGACCAATCACTGCGGAAAAGGCCGGAAAGGCGCACAGGAACGCGATCCTGAGCATAGGCGCCACTGTTTTCACGCCTGACGACCTTGTTGGGCTTGAAATACAGCTTAACGACTATTTTAAATGCCCTGAGCCGCTGCGCTCGGTGCAACACCTGAACCTGGAATCGGTAAGGAGGATGAACGGGCTTGTGCGCCAGGAATGGTTCATTTTCAGGCTCCAAAAGATGGTTTTCGGGTTTTCAGGCCTCGAGATATCATTGTTCGACGGCCCGAGCAAGATAGTGTGGCTTAATTGGACAGGCATTGCAAGGCGTTTCCATCGCAACGGCTTCGGAAAAACCATGGTGGATTTCATGAGCAGGCGCGCAAAGGACGGCGGATATGACTATATGGGCGTGAAAACGTGCCACATATACGGCCCTGCAATAGCGCTTTACGAGAAATGCGGGTTCACGTTCTCCGGAAAGATAGATCACTATTTCGGCGAAGACGAACCGCTCCTTATTTACATGAAGGACTTGAGACAGTCCACATAGGCGGATACTGATGATGGACAAGATAGACGTTCATGTGCATGTGGGAAAGGGCAACCCCCTCCTTGACGAGGGGGTGGCAACAACCAATGAAAGCACGGAGCCGGCATTCCTTCTTAGGAGAATGGACGAGTTCCGCGTCAAAAAAGCCATTATACTGGCTCTCGACATTCCAGGATGCCTTGTTTCCAACGATTACGTGGCCTCTTTGCAGAAGGAGCATCCTGGCAGGTTCGTGGGCGCGGCGTGCGTAAACCCGACCCTGCACAAGGACTGGGGCCTTGCAGAGGTGCAAAGGTGCTTCAGCAAGCTTGAATTGAATGTTTTGAAGCTGATGCCACCTTACCAGTTTTTCCATGCGCAGGACGCACGGATGGCGCCGGTTTATGAGTTCCTTGAGGACAATGGCGCGGCCCTGATGTTTCACACAGGCATAACAGACTGGCCCAAAGCAAAGCTCGAGTACTGCAGGCCGCTGGACATAGATTCCGTTGCGACGGACTTTCCGAAGCTAAAGATAATCATGTCGCACTGCGGGGACCCCTGGTTCGCCGACACAAGGGACGTGCTTTTCAAGAACAGGAACGTCTATGCCGACTTCTCAGGCATGGCCATAAAGTCGGATTCCTACAGGAACGGGGCATACCTCCAGCAGTTCTTTGACGACTGGCTGGGCAAGTTCCCGGTTGACAGGGTGCTTTTCGGCACTGACTGGCCGTTCGTAGAGTATGGCGTTTACGAGGACGCGATTTCAACCTACAAAATGCCAAAAGAAACGCTCAAAAGGCTCGGAATGGGCGAACAAGAGGCTTGGGAGCGCATCCTTTTCAAGAACGCGGCGTCTTTCCTTTAATTCTCGAGTATCTCCTTGAAATGCATCAGCGCGATTTCTAGATTCCGCCCCTTTTTTCCGCTGCAGAACCGCTTTGCAATCAGATTATAGCCATTTCCATTGAGCCTGTACGCGTATATGTCCGAGGTTTTAGGCGACAAATCAAGCGTCTTGGCCGGTTTCACCATAATCCTCAGCTTCACTTTCCTGTCGCTGGAATAGCATACAAACTCCTGGACTGTTTTCATAGGTGTCATTTACTGTACAAACCTGTTTTTAATTGTTTCGTCAATCCGCGAACAGTCTTATGACAAGGAATTAAAACCTTGCTTTGCCAATCCATATCATGGCAAAGGTTTACGTCGTTAATGATGACAAGTGGATTGAGGTTGCGGACGGGACAAAGCTGCTTGCGCTGCAGAACCAGTGCAGCATACTGTTTGCGTGCGGGGAGGGCGTTTGCGGCAGCTGCCTTGCAACAATAAAGGAAGGGGAAAAGAACATGGCTCCTCCGTCGGAGTACGAGAAGCAGATGCTCAAGAACTTCGGCGCAAAGCCAACCCAGAGGCTTCTGTGCCAGGCTGTAATAAAGGGCGGCGAGGTCAAGGTAGAGCAATAGTCATTCCTTTTTTATCTTCGCTATGAAAAATCCCTCGCTGTCGAGGTCTTTTGGCGATATTCTCCATGTTTTTCTGAACTCTGTCCCAAATTCCGGCAATCCGGAGCTGTGCGGCAGGTCCAAACCGATGTTTTCAAGCTTCGCGTCCGTGAACTTGTTCAAAAGATAGTATATGACTTCTTCATTCTCCTGTTTTGTTATAGTGCACGTCGAATAAACAAGGGTTCCGCCCGGCTTTAGGGCCTCAAAAGCGGACCTTATCATCTTTTTCTGCACGTCCGGCATCACCTTGATGCTCCTTTCGTCAATCCTTTCCCAGGCGAACGGGTGCGAGCCAAGCGCGGTGCAGGGGGCGTCAAGCAGGACCTTGTCGAACTTTTCCTTTATCCCGAGGCTTTTGCCATCGGCGCTCATAACGACGGAATTAAGCACGCCCAGCCTTGCTATGTTGGACATCAGCGCATCCATCCTTTCTTCTTGGTCGTTTGCGACAGCTATTCCCTTGTTTTCCATCAGCATTGAAATTTCAGTGAACTTGCTTCCGGGCGATGCCGCAAGGTCAAGCACAACGTCCCTTTCGCTGAATCCTTCGAACGCAAGCGGAACCACTGAGGATGAAAGGCTTTGCGGATGTATCCATCCTGCCTTGTATCCGAGCGTTTTTCCGGGAGTTCCATCCTTTACGCTGAACATGAAAGGGATTGCGGTTTTTTCCAAAACAAGCTCATCTTGTTTTATGTAATCCTGAGCCTGAATTTTGAGTGTGTTGATTCTTACGAATTTTTTTGCGGATTTTAATTGCGCAATGTACTCCAAATCCTTTTGCATCTGAACAATATCTTGGAGCAATTTTTTAATTCCATTGCATTTTTTGCTGAAAAGATATGATATAAGAATATCTTATAATTTCTAACATCATATTATCATAAACCAATCTATGCAAAAACGTAGCTGTTGCAAGGCTGGAACAAGCATTTCGCGCATTGCACAACACCTAAATAATAGAGGGTTCTATCTCTTATAATACTCTATTAGAATTTCTAATAATCTATATATAACCAAGCGTTTGGGCATTTGTTGAGCTGGAACCTAGCCCCCTGATTGCATAAAGTGCCTTTTTTCAGGTGTGCTATATTATAATAGTCTTTTAGAAAAGATAAGAGAATACTATCTTTTGAAATCCGTTTACCAATACGGTATAACAAAAATAGGTGTTGTTTACTTATATGGTATACAACACAAAACAGCCAAAACCGCGGTTCTGAAATCCGGTTTACTGAAATGATGTTGGAGTGCAATATCCGAACTTGGAACCCACCTGATTTGCCAAAAGGGCCTGAAAAGAGTGTTTTGGGTGAAGTGAGTTTACTGAGATGATGATTCTGTAAGATAGCAATTAAAAGGTTCCTTGAAAAAATAATTTATGGCCTTAAGGGAATTCGATGCACAATGGGAAGAACATTTTGATAAGCTTGACAAATCAGTTCAGCTTAGGGTTTGGAAAAGTATCCGACAGTTAAACCTGGATGCACCAGGTCGGCACCTTCAGCACAGAGTGCCTTATTTTGTAAAAGAGCTTGGACAGTATAGATTATGTTATAATGTAAATAAGAAAGAAAACAAAATCATATTCTATTTCGCAGGCACCCATAAGGATTATGAGAAATGGGCAAGGAATCAAACCTTTTTGAGATGAGAATGGCGACTTAGGAATTCCTCTTCGCTTATAGTTTTCCTTTTGCCTGATTGGATTTCTGAATCTATTGCCTTCATCTTTTCCACTGCAAGGGTCTCCAGATCCCGTTCGCTTATGGGCCTTAATGGGCGTAGGTTGAAGTGTTCATTGTAGTGATTTAGGGACATCC
>JBGQMB010000049.1:0-4010 GCA_041500405.1 Candidatus Micrarchaeia archaeon
AGCCAATTATAGGTAACTTTCATCGCTTCAAAATTGTTTCAGGAACCTCAGATCGTTTTCAAAAAATACGCGGATATCATTTATCCCGTATTTGAGCATGGCAATACGCTCGATCCCCATGCCAAAGGCGAATCCGGTATATTTTTTGGGGTCATATCCGACATTTTTGAATACATTGGGATGGATCATCCCCGAGCCCAGGATCTCCAGCCAGCCTTTGCCATGACAAACCGGACAGGGACGAGACGGGGTTCGACAGGAACTTCATGGATAGGTGGGTCAAGGGTTACAAGGAGGCAAGCTCAGGGGTCCAGATAAACGACATAGCGATAATGAACACCCTCATAAGCAATATCGCCGACTCAAAGTGGGCGAAGGGCCTGAAGTCCGGCCAGTACGTTATAGAGTTTGACGACGGAGAACATATAAAAAGGTCTTTTGCCGTGACTGTCGAGTCGCAGATGATGGGCGAGGTCAGGAAGTCGGCAGTGCCCAACATAAAGATAGAGCCGGTTGAGCCTTTGCAAAACCTGATAAGCAGCGGCCTGACGCTTTACAGCGGGGACAGGATGATAATGAGGGATAGGGAGACCGGCGAGGTTGCGCTCGTTTCAAAGTCCAACACCGCAATAGTGATGGTTGCCAGCGCCAAGGTGGGCAGAGCCGGATATGAAGAGCCGGCTAAGGCAAAGGAGCTGTTGAGCAACAACCTTGTGCCAAACGGATACCATGAGACCGGGCTGATACCAACGTCATTCCATGGCGGGTATTACAGGGCGTTCATCACGCCTGGCACCGGAATCGCGGTTGTGGACAAGACCATGGCGTTCGTGGAGAAGCTTGCGGCATTCACGCCGATATACGTCGAGTCGACCGTCAAGCCGTTCACCGAGACCCAAGTAATCCCGATAACGACCGAGCAGATGGCGCTCATAATACAAAGGACCACAACGGGCGGAATGTCGCCTGCTGACGTTGCGGCGCTTCAGGGGTATGCGCGGGTCGTAATAAGGACGGACGCCTACGGCAATGTGCAATATTCCGTAAACAGGATAGGGCCAGGCAACCAAATAGGCGTGGAGCTTAACCTGGAAAACATGACTACGTTACTGAATGAGCTCTTCCCTGATAACCCTGCAAGGCCGGGCGCGGCAGAGCAGGTGAGGAACGGCTTCCTTTCCGCATTCTTCGGGCTTAATACAGACCCGACTATGCACATAGGCCTGTCAAGGAACAACAACGGAGACATAGTTGTTGCAACATACGACAGCCAAGGAAACGCGCTGCAGAGCGCCGCCGTGCTTATAGACAATGCGACAATAAGCCGCATCCTATACGGCAACCTCAGGGACAGGTTTTCTGCATACCTTGTACAGACAGCAAGAGTTAAGCTGGGCAAGAAGATAACGCTGAATACGCGGCTTGAGGAAGGCACAATGCCGTTCACCACAAGGCAGAGACAATATATACTGAACGTCCTGCTCAGCAGCAACATACCCTACACAAGATGGGAAAGGATGCTGTCCAGGACAGACGCCGTAGGGGCGGAGGCGTACGTGCTGGGTGAAGTCAGGGATGTGTTGAGTTCCAACCAAAGGGCGTTCGCAGCAGGCGTCGGCGGAACCGCAACCCTTGAAACAGAGAGGACCACGACCAACCTTACCGCGCAGGCGCTTGGAAGGTATATTCCCGGAGCGATTGCGGGCCAGCAGAGGCTCCTCACAACCAACATATTGCTCACGGAAACATGGTACACCGGGACGAATTTCAGCGCATACGGAACGCTCGGGCTCAACAGCAACAACCCCATTGACAACCTTTTGGGCAGCACCGTTGTCGACAGGGTTCTGGAGAAGACCGCAGGGCTGGGAATAAACTGGGACATGACCTGGAACTGGAGGCTTGGAACCGGCGCGGAGCTTAGGAGAAGCGGTGCCATAAACACCTATGTCGCGGACGTTTCGCTCGGCTACAAGAACGTTCTGCTGGAGCTCAGGGGCGGCGCCAAGGAAGACCCATACTACGGGCCGGAAATGATATTCAACAGGAGGGCGGCATTCTTCGGGCAGGTAAGGCTCATAACAAACCTCGGAACGCTTAACAAGGCAAAAAGAAAGGGCGGTAAAAAATGAAAGCGATATGCGTTGCACTGGCAATATGGATTTTGGCAGGCGCGGCTTTTGCGCTTGACTTCAACGGAAGCGCGACAAACACCCTGCAATACCACGGCGGCGTCACAGAGCCTGTCGCAACCGGGGGCAGCGTGATAACGACAAATGCGATGATAACCCATGATGTGCTGTATGACGTCAGCATAAACCAGAACGGCAGGCCCACCACAACGTTCGTTTCAGGGCCTGCGGACGTGACCATCAGGGTCAGGACAAGCGCAACCATGGGATATGCGCTCTCTGCCTCTGACTCAAACCCGAGCAGAACCGGAGCTGTGGAAAACGCGGCCATAACCCCCATGTTTGATGACACGGAATATAATTTTTTGAGAACGAGATATCCAACATGCATCAAGATAGCCGGGCTTAACAGCCCCTATGAGGGATTGCATGCAATAAACTTCAAGAGCAGGGGAAGCTACGTCCTTCCCGGAACCTGCATGCATACGTTCCAGGACCCGACGGCGATTTCTATCCATTATAACCCGACCGGCCTTCCTGCAGACGCAAACCCTGCAGGAATGGGAAATGGGTACCTTTACTGCAACGGAAGCGTGCGGGTCAACGGCGTGAATGTAGGCAAGATAACTGACAACGACCAGACGTTCAGCGCAAGGATAACGCTGGTTGACGGCCAGACCGCGGTTCCTGTTTCAGCGGTTTATCAGTGCTATTTTGTGAGCGAGCTTTATGATGTGGATGGGAGCAAGCAATCAGGGCCAAGCTCCGTTGAAAACGTCAACCACCAGATGCCGGGCGGTCTGCCGCTGAACCAAACGGTCAATGTGGATATACCTAGGGTGAACCCGCCGGTCATAAACCTTGTTCCGCTGATACTGCTCAACCTGACATATTATACCAGTGGCACGCCCACAATAACCGTTGATGCGCCAAACACGAGGTTTGACATATCGTTTTTCGTCAACAGGACGGATAATTTAACAGAAATAAAAGTACCAAGGCTTAACTGGTCGCTTGGCTCCGGCATTCCAACGCTGATTCCCATTACCGGAACGTACAGGAACTTCATCCTTGTCCCCGAGCTTGAGATTGGAACGCCGACGCAGCTGCCGGACCCGAGAATCCCCACTGTCATAACTGTGTGCAGGCCTGGAGTGGAGTTTGATGAGGTGCTGCTGGTGGTGAACCTCGACAACTCGATACCGGAGTATAGTTACAGTGACAACAGCATAAGGCTGATATTCGATTGCAGCGGCATATACCAGCTCCAATGCAGGTTCGACCCCGGAAGCCTGGCGACATATCCGGGCCAGACGAAGATGGCCAACATGACCTGCTACGAGGAGCTGAGCGGCGAGCCCATGGACTGCCCGGAAGCTGAAACAAGCGACGTGAGGTACGGGAACGGGCTAACGGATTTCCTGGACCATTATCTGCCGCTAACGGATGATTCCCTGGATTATGATTCCGGCGGGAACGCGACCAACCTGGTGTATGTGACCGCAAAAGGAAGCATTGACCCGGACGCACAGCCTTACAGCGACACGATAACCGTCAAATTTCCGCCTGATGAAGGAGACTTTGAATGCAGCTTCGGCCTTGACTGGAGGCTCCCGGACTGCAGGTATTACATGTAGTCTGTTATTGAGCAGAACGCATCCGCGTTTTTGCCAAGGAAAAATACGCGTTTTTTGAGCGCATTTGCCTTTTTTAGAACGTCCGTGCTGGACGTAACAATGTCCCTGAACTTCGGATATTTGGAAAGTTCACTCGCATCATCGGTCTTCAAAAGGCTGAACTTGGGATTGAAATCTTCCGGCACATTGGGAGGCATGAACGCAACGCGCACGTCCATCGCATAAAGCTCCTTCAGAAACC
>JBGQMB010000050.1:0-3643 GCA_041500405.1 Candidatus Micrarchaeia archaeon
CTATATATTCGCCAACGTCACAGCAACCGATTCCGGTTCCGGACTCAAGAACATAACAATATACCTCTACAACTCCACGGGGCTGTATAATTCCACAAATGCAACAACCAGCCCGCTGTTCATCAACTGGACTGCCCTTCCTGACGGCATTTACTATATCAACGCAACAGCATATGACAACGCAGGAAACTTCAACAAGACGGAAACCAGGAACATCACAATCAGCATCCCCACGCCGTCAATAGCCAACCTGAGCCTGAACGCGACCTCGCTGGATAACCTCACGACAGACAACCTCACGTGCAACTACGTCCTCAACGGCTCCGCAACGACCGCAGCAGTCACATGGTACAGGAACGGAAGCAGCATAATGATGCTGAACATGCCATTTGAGGGAGGAAGCAACTCTACATGGACAGCTGACTACTCCGGATACGGACGTGACGGGACAGTAAACGGGTCAACATGGAATGCAACAGGCGGTTATGATGGAAACGGGGCCTATCAGTTTGACGGCTCTAATGATTATATCATACTGCCGCAAAACACCACAGAAGGCCTTACTAAGTTCACTATTGCTTTATGGGTAAAGACAGGTTTCGCCAACACCACCTGCACGAATCTATGGCAATGCCCGACCATTACAGGAACAGGCACTACAGGTGCTGGAAGCAATGACTTTGGCATTGCTATGAAGGCAGGAAACATAAGCATGTGGTCGGGCCTCAATGGCTCAGATTTGCAGATGGTTTCCAGTGTACTGATTAATAACAGCCAGTGGCATTTTATCGTTGCAGCGAACAATGGAACAGTGATTAAGCTCTACTCAGATGGCATAAATATAGGAAACCTGACTTCTAACGGAAGCGCTCTTGCAGCGCACAGGTTTGACATAGGCGCAATCTACTACCAGGACAATACAGACAACTATTTCTTCAATGGCAGTATCGATGCTGTAATGATTTACAATTATTCATTATCGCCGGAACAGATACAGGCACTCTACCAGAACAGGACGGACCTAATCGTCGAGCAGGAGACCGAAGTCAATGACACGTGGCAGTGCCGCGTGACGCCCTTCTCAAGTTCCACGGCAGGTCCAACCAACGCGTCGAACAATGTGACGATAAACGCCTTCTTAGCGCCAAGCGTAACGCTGAATGCCCCACCCAACGGCTACAACTCAAGCTCATCCACAGTGGATTTCAACTGGACCTGCACCGGCAGCTCAACATCCTTCCTGGCAAACCTCACGATAGACAGCGTTATCAATGCCAGCAGCTTAGCGTCTTTGAACAATACCGCAACCAACAGGACCGTCACAGGCCTGACGAACGGCAACCACAACTGGAGCGTCAAGTGCTGGAACGGGACAACGTCAAACACGTCCGCAACCTGGAACTTCACTGTCGACACGGTCAACCCGGCAATAACGTTCACAACGCCGACTGACAACTCCAGCGCCAATTACAGCAGGAGATATGTCCAAATCAACGTTTCTGCGACAGACGCAACTTCGGGAGTCAAGAACATAACAATATACCTTTACAATTCCACAGGGGCGTTAATCAACTCCTCAAACACAATTTCAGGTTCCCTATTCGCCAATTTCAGCGTAAACGCCGACGGAAACTATTCCTTCAACGCAACCGCATTCGACAATGCAGGCAACCTAAACAAAACGGAAACCAGGAACATAACGATAGACACAACGAACCCAATAATACAGTTCGTAACCCCGACAACCAACACAACATCCTACACCACGCAAACATACATAAGCGCGAACGTTACGGCAACCGATTCAGGAACCGGGGTGAAGAACGTAACGATATACCTCTACAACTCAACGGGACTGTACAACTCAACGGCATCGACCTACATAAACTGGACAGGATTGCCTGACGGCAACTACTCGTTCAACGCAACAGCGTTCGACAACGCGGGGAACCAGAACAAGACCGAGACAAGGAGCATATCTATTGAAACAGAAAACCCGGCAATACAGTTCGTCACTCCGACCGACAACTCCAGCACCAATTACAGCAGGCGGTACATCCAGATAAACGTTACGGCAACGGACGCAACCTCGGGGCTCCAGAACATAACAATCTACCTCTACAACTCGACCGGAGCGCAGATAAACACAAGCAACACGACCTCCGTATCTATCTTCGCGAACTTCTCAGTCAACGATGACGGGAACTACTCCTTCAACGCCACAGCGTTCGACAACGCGGGGAACCAGAACAAGACCGAGACAAGGAGCATAACCATTGACACAATCAACCCTACGATAACGTTCACAACTCCGACAGACAACTCAAGCACGAATTACAGCAGGCGGTACGTCCAAATCAATGTATCAGCGACAGATGCAACTTCAGGAGTAAAGAACATAACCATCTACCTTTACAACTCGACAGGAGCCCAAATAAACTCGAGCACAGGCACTGCCGCATTCCTGTTCGCGAACTTCTCCGTATCAGCTGACGGAAGTTACTCCTTCAACACCACAACATTTGATAACGCAGGCAACCTCAACAGCACAGAGACAAGGAACATGACGATAGATACCACTGCTCCGACAATCACATTGAACCAGCCAAGCAACAACACTGCGGTGAACTATTCCTCAATGACGTTCAATTTCACGGCAACAGACGCGGTGTCATCAACGATGTCATGCTCTCTATACATTGACGGAACGCTCAACCAGACCAATGCAACAGTCTCAAACAATACCCTGACAACATTCTCAAACACTGGGCTTACGGATAGACTCCATACATGGTATGTCGCTTGCACAGACGGCATGGGAAATATTGGAAACAGCCTGACATATGGGCTGGTCATAGACCTGACAGCACCAACCATAAGCCTCAACTTGCCAGCAAACAACACATTATGGAATGTTTCAACCCTCACCTTCAATTTCACGGTAGTTGAAAACATAAACAGCACATTTTCATGCTCCATATACCTTGACAGCGTTTTGAACCAGACGAATGCAACCACAATAAACAACACCATGACAAACTTCCAGATAGCTGGATTGTCGGAAGGATTGCACACATGGTATGTTAGATGCACGGATTATGCCAACAACACAGGTCAAAGCGGAACAAACAGCATTTCAATAGACCTTACTGCGCCGACAATAACCATAAACAGCCCAGCGAACAATTCCATATTCAATGTTTCGGCATTGGACTTTGCTTTTACTCCTATGGACAACAATGCTGGAACGTTCAATTGCTCGCTTTATTTTGACGGCACGATAAACCAGACCAATCTGACAACAATAAACAGCACTTTGACGGCGTTCTCAGTGGCAAGTTCGTCAAATGGTTTCCACCTTTGGTATATCAAATGCACGGACAGTGCCTTGAACACAAGGGTAAGCGGAACATATAATCTTACTGTTGATACGGTAAATCCAATAATAGTCTTCACAGCCCCAACTGATAATGCCAGCGCATTTTATTCACGCAGATACATAAATGCAAACATAAGCGGAGGGGATATAGCATCTGGCATAAAAAACCTAACAATAATGCTCTACAACTCAACTGGAAGCCTGATAAATTCAAGCACGACCTCATTGGCAAGCCTGCTTGCCAATTTCAGCGTAAATTACGAC
>JBGQMB010000051.1:0-3371 GCA_041500405.1 Candidatus Micrarchaeia archaeon
CGCCCAAAGAAAGCCTGAGGAAAGCCAAGCGCAGCATAAGCGCCGATGACGCGGAAACCGAGAAGCTTGTCAAAAGATATGAGCGCAAATATACGGCTTTGTTAAACGAGCAGAAAAAGGCCAGCAAGCCCCCTGCGGCAAGAAGGGTTTTCGACAAAAACAACCCGTGGGGCAACCTCTGGGGCGAGGATGATGTGCCTGCCGAAACAAAGGCACCGGCAACAAACGCGGAGCCGCAGAAGGCAGAAGCCCCGCTCAACATATGGAGAGATATCCTTGTCGAAGACAGCCTGCGGAAGGCGGCAGAAAGGCAGGCCCAAAGGCCTGTTTCAGCTGCGGCCAGCGTGGCGCAGCCTGCTCCGGCAAGGCCCGCGGCTGTAGAGCCAATACTGGCGACAACGACCGCACCGCAGCCTGTCGCTGTGGCAAAGCCAGTCAAAAGGTACAACGTGCCGATGGAGCCGTACGACGGAATCATGCCGACCAGCATGACCGGTTACCTTGAGTGCTTTGTGGGCAAGCCTGTCAAGGGCAAGGCGGTCAACAAAAGCAGGGCGCGCATAAAAATTGCGGAGATAGCCGGCGCGCAGAGCGACAAGCGCGTTGTCATTGAGTTCAACTCCAGGCTGAATTCAATAAACGGATGGGAAAGCGACGACAGAAAGGCCAAGACCTGCATAATGTATTTCGGCAATTTCGGAAGGGTAAGCATGATAATAGAAAACCAGAACGGCAAGGTCAAAATCGACCTCACGGAAAACATAAGGAACAATACCAATTCCGTGACTTTCTACGTAGACGGCGACGGGAACATAAGCAAATCCGGCAGCTCGGACTTCGACATGGGAAGGGTCTGGACTGAATAGGCGTTTTTCCGGATTTTTTGGGATTCTGCCAGCCGTGGGCATGCGCCGCATTTAAAAATACCTCAAGCATAAACAACGTCAGTGATGCTGATGGCAGAGAAAAACGCCAGGATTAGCCCAGAAGAACAGCTGGTTGTGGACATGACGGCGCTCACAGTCGGGGCGGACGTTCTTTCTGACGGCGCGAAATTTTCCAAGTCCAGCAAAAGATATGTCAGGGACGGGAAGCGCAGCCTTGCGCTGGAAGAGGGCATAAATGCCATACAGCCGGCCATGCTGAAGAGAATAAGGTCTGCGTACGCAAAAGCTTCCGAGAAAATGAAAAGGGAGATTGAGACAGGGCTGCAGGAGTATTATGAAACCACTGTGGAATTTGGCCCGTTCGGGTCTGTTTTTGTTGACAAAAGCGCATTCGGGGGAGTTTACAACGGCGTGAAGAGCAAGGTCACTTATGCGGAGCTGGAAACGGCAAAGGCAGGCAAGGCGAACGTTGCAACGGCAGAAATCAAGCCGGATGTCAATTACAGGAAAGGCGCGGATTTCCTTTTCAGGAAATACGGCGTCATGCTCAATGGATTCATAGGCAAGGGAAAGGACTTCAGCAACGAGGCTGAGGCAAAGGATTTCATTTACACGTACATAAAGGATTACGGGATAACGAAGGACTCGGAATTCATGGGGAGCCTGAACGGGGACGTGAAAAACATAAGGTACAGGAAAGGATCCTATGTCCTTTACAGAAAATACAACTGGTTCCACGGCGACATCTCAAGGGACGACTATTACGACTTCATAAGGGCAAACAGGATAGACAGCCCGAATGAGTTCATGAAAAGAATCGGCAATGACGAGAAAAACATACCGGCCGTTGTGGGGGCGAAAGAGGCCGGCGCGCCGGTGAGGGCACCGGGCGCAGCAGTCGGCATTCCGGAAGACCAGAGGATAATGCTCCACCTTGCCGCTGTGCTGGGCGAGAACATATCCGCGGGGGAAAAGACGTTCTACAAGGACATATACAAAAACTTCGTGGTCAGGGGCCTGGGCGCCAGGAACCTTGAAATATTGAGGTCTGAATTCAAAGGCGGCGAGGAAAGGAAGGCGCTTTACGAGTTCCTTTACATGAACGGCGCAGGAACAGCGGCTTACGAGAAGCTCAAGGTCATACTTTCAGGAAAAGAGCCTGCAACAACCCTCATGGAGACCGTTTCGCTATACGGCGGAAAGGTCCGGCAGACGATGGGCCGCTACGGGGCGGCATATTTGGCCGGGGCTGAAACAAGGAAAAGGGGGATTGTTCCTACGCTGAAAGCGCCTTCAAAGGCCGCAAACGAGATAGGGGAAGGGGCGACGATGGACGGCACAAGGATCAACATTGACTTCAGCAAGGCCCTGGTCCAGAAAAGGTCTGTTTTGCATCTGATAATGCCCTGGGCCAAGCCGAACAGGAACAGCATGGAAATCGTGCTTGACGCAATGCCCAGCGAAAAGGGGCAGAGCGAACTATTGAGCTCGGACACGAACAAGGTCTATGAGTTTACGCTTGGGAAAAACACGCTTTATGTCGACATAAACTCGAGCGGGACGATGGGAAAGAATGTTGACGTCACAATCACGCTGAGGCCGAATAGGCACGATGTCAAGGCGGAAGAGATGAGAAGGGCGTCATTCACGGTCGGCCCTGACGGCAGCATAGGCCCGGAGGGCCTAAGCAGGCTGAAGAAGATGGGCATAAGGTTCTTTGGCATAAGGAACGAGGACGGCAAATATACGGCAAAGTATGCGACTTCCGTATATTACGCCAAAAAAGTTGGGACAGAGATGGCGAAGGAAAGGGCAAACTGAAACGGCAGCTTTTTATTGGCTTGCCATCAGATTCGTCCGATGCCGGAACTCAGGAAAATAAAGGTCAAGGACAAATTCTACTTCAGGATACCTGACGAACTGGCCAACGGCATTTCTGACGTGAACGAGATATTCGCGCTCAAGAACGGCTATTTCATGATAACGCCGGTCCTTGGGCAGAAAAAAGCGGAAGATGCGGAAAAGCCGGCTGAAAGGAAGGGCAGGGGCGACAATGAGGAATTCGCGCTGCTTTACAGCATATCCCTCATACCGTTCAGCAAAAGGGATGTTGAAAGCGTTTCCGAGCGGCTGAAATCAGGCGAGAGGGCGATGCTGCAGGGCATGGTGGATTCAAAGACAGTCTCGCTTGTGGAAAGGGACGGAAAAAAGTACATCCAGTTCTCTTCCGAGCTGTACAGCAAGCTGAAAAGCTACAGCATGGAGGGAAGGGCAACCGCCCAGCAGAAGGCAAGCTCCAAGATAGGCGATTACGCGGTCTTCTCGAAGGAGGACTTCAACGTGTTTTGCAGGGCGTCAAGCCAGTATGAGCTGAGGGCGCTTGCGATAGTGCCGTGGTTTGACGGAAAGGTCTACGTCGCCTCAAGAACGTGGGTGCAGAACGGGATGCAGAAGGCTGTTGAGCTGTTCAAGAAAAAGAACGAG
>JBGQMB010000052.1:0-3238 GCA_041500405.1 Candidatus Micrarchaeia archaeon
AGCGGATGCGCTTGGATTGCGGTACTTGAAAAAGTCCGCAGCCAGGCTGACGCTGCTGTTGAGGTTTGCAAGGACGTTTTCGCCGAACACGTTCCTTATCCTCATATCCAGCGCCCCGCCCTTGTACGTGTAGTTGGCGTTCCTGGCGTATTCCGCCATATAATACGCATACGCCTGCCCGAACGCCTTGTTGTAGAACTCATTCTTTTTCTTGCCGGTTATGTATGCCCATCCGCCGGTTGCGAACCTGCCTTCGTCGTCATTGAGTATGTCGTTCAGCTTTGAGGCGTTGTTCATGAAGTAATATGTTACGGGGGTGAATCCCTGGATGTATTTCCCGTTCGACACCCCGGACATGTCGTCGGCCACGTTCCATCCGTACGGGCCTGCGACGATTATCCTGCCGTTAAGCACATTGTCCAGCAGGAACCTGTCCCCGTCGCTGAGCTTCGCCTGCCTCTCGGAGTTGAGGGTTCCGTCGCCTATTATCCTCATGAAATAGTTTATCCTTGAAAGCGTATAGTCAAGGCTTACATTGGACGCCTCCCTGAGCTCCTTGTCCTGCGCGATATACGATTCGCTCTTGCCGAGCTTGTTTATGTACGCCTTTTCCACTTCAATCCTGTTCCTGAAGTATTTCAGGACTTTGGACGAAATCATGGTGTTGCTCTTGTCTTCCAGCTTGAGATACTTGTTGTGGTAAAGCTTGAGATACGAATTTACCCTCTCAGCCATCTCCAGGTTCCTGATTATCTGGACTTCCTCGTCGCTTAGGGACCTGATTTCCACATATTTCCTGCCGGACACCTCAATCCTTTCATTGTAAAGCCGTTCCATCAAAGCTGAAAAAGCCCTTTCGCCGGTTTGTCCCTCGAACTCAATGCCTTCGACAGACAACACAGCGTTCGTTGCCGTATTAGGATTTACCGCATCCATTATTGCCAGCCTGGAGAGCATTATGCCGAAAAATTCGTTCCTGAACCCCTTGTCCATATCGAGCTTGTCTGCCGCCTTTTCCATTATCTTCCTTATTGTCTCGTAGTCCTTTGTGTTTAAGTATTTCTTGGCGTTCTCGAGCTTTGTGATGACGGAGTTTATGGAGCCGCCGTTGCGGATTACATAGTTCATCTCCTCGACAGTAACGCGGTGGTCGAAAACGAGGGATACGATGTTGACGTCGCTAACTACGTTCTCCGCCAACCCGAAATAAAACCTGTCCTTGAAGCCCGCCTTGAAATCCTCGAGGCAGAGCGTTTCCCATTTCTCGCGTACGGTTCTCTTCAGGTATGCTTCGTATGACTGGTCCTTGACCTTGTTGTTGAACGGGTCTATGAGGTCTATTATGAACTTGGTGGCCTCCTCAGGCTTCATTTTTGTGACTATCTCGTCCAGCCTGTCCCTGTATGTCGCTTCCACCTGGCCGTACACGACCCTTTGCAGCGGCGACAGGTTTGCGCTTGCAAGCTCCTTGAGCGTGCCCATCACGCCCCTGTAGTAGTTTCTCCAGATATTCACATTCCTGTTCGCTTCGGCAATGTCCCTGGCGCCTATCTTCCCCATGGACGCCTCAATCGCCTCCTGCATAAGCAGCTTCTGCCTTCCCTCCTTGTCTATGCTCCTGAGGAAAGCCGCCTTTGCCTTCACGGACATTTTTTGGATATTCTTGATATATTTCTCAAGGTTGGCCATCCCCATCTTGTCGCCCATGGAGAATTCCTCGTAAAGCTGCGAAATGGTCTTCGGCTTGGCGCCAATCCTGTCAAGCTGGGCCAAAGTCTCGTCCACGGCATTCAAATCGCCCTTCAGGGCCGCCCTTTCCACGCTGAGCGCATCCCTGGCTTTTGGCGCAGCCCTTTCCATCTCCCTGTCAATCTGGCCTATCCTGGACTCAATCTCCTTCTTTTTGCCTTCATTTTCAGCCCTTATGGCCGAAGTGCCCTCATACATATACTGCATTCCGAACGCGGTCCCTATCGCCGATACCGCGTAGTCCGCCATTCTGCCAGGCTCGCCGACCTCGTCAAGCTTGCCCTTCTTTATATGAGATGCCAGGAACGATATTATCTGGTCATCAAATTTCGCCTGCTCCGTGAGGTTCATTAGGCCCAAGGCCGAGCCGAGGTATTCAGCATATCCGCTCTTTATGTATTTGCCAAGGTCAATCTTATCCTTGTCGATTCCCGCCTGTGCAAACGCATTGTACAGCAAATAACAGCCTGAAATCCTGTTTATTATGTGTTCCGCTAGCTCCTTGTTTCCGGCAACGCTCAAATCGCTGACCTCGTTCAGCTCCTTGCCGAACTCCACATCGCTTGCCTTTTCAAGCGCGGCAATGTCTGTTGTAACAGACCTGAGCGCGTTTATGTTCTTCGGATATAGCTGCGTCTTTACCTCTTTCTCATTCACCATTTCAACGGTTGTGTTGGCCGGGTTGCCTTCGAAAACCTTTCTGGCGTATCTGTGGATTGCCGTTGTCGGAACTGCCGCCTCTTCTTCAACCGGCGCCCTCATATAAGTTGTATATGTTGTAGGCACGACTCCGGCTGCCTTCCTTGCCTCTCCAAGGATGCCTGCGGTCGATACCTTTTCGGCAGCGGCCCTGCTTGCCTGCCTCGCAAGCTCCCTTCTTGCCATTTCTCTTATTTTTGGTATGTTATTCACGTATTCCTCGCCGCCTCCAAGGCTTTCCTGGAATCCCTTTGTGGTCGTTATTCCGTACGCCTTGAGGTAATTATAGTAATCATTCTGGGTAACATCCCTGATTTTGGACCCGAATATGAAGAAAAGGTCGGCCGCACCGGCCCTGTATACTGACTCCTTGGCGGCGACAGCCGCAGGCGTGGTTACCGGCACGGCGACAGTTGCGCCCTCCCGGCTTGCAAGCTCGACTTTCACCAGTCCCTTTATCGTCGCTATATTCTTTGGGTCGCCCAGGCTCTTCCTGAAGTCCTGCGGGCTCGTTATGTTGAACAGCCTGAGGTAATTATAGTAATCGTCCCTGGTTATTTCCGGGAACTTGCTGCTGTAAGACGAAAAAAGGCCATCGGCGCCTTCGTTGTATTTTTGGTTGTTCTCGGCCCAGGTCCTTATGTTCTCTATATTCTTCTTTATGTTATACAGGCTTTCGTTGAAGGCTTTCCCGTCCTTTATGTTTAGCTTCTGCAAATAAGTGTGATAGTCGCCCCAGGTGACGCTCGGAAATTCCTTCTGATGAAGCTTTAAAAGGGCATCCGCGCCC
>JBGQMB010000053.1:0-3150 GCA_041500405.1 Candidatus Micrarchaeia archaeon
ATCCAAGATGGACGACAAGACTGTTTATTATCACGTTAATAGATTGAAGAAGATGGGCCTTGTTTCGAAAAAGGAAAACCTTTATTATTTGGGCGACGGCTTTGAGAAGGACCTGAACACGATAATAGAGAACGCCTATAAAACGAGGATGGACGGCGCGTTTAGTTCTATTCGTGAAGCGGTGAATAGTTTGCAGAGCCACGGACGGAAGTGAGGCTGGCAATTAAAAAAATTAATTGTATCCGAATTTCCTGTCGTACGTTTTATGGTCTATTATATGCAGCACAAATGCGATTATCTCAATTTGGCTTTCGCCGGCCGCGAGCGTGTAAAGCATCCTCCAATGCCCCGGCAGCTCCACCCTGAAAAGATTAGTGATGTCATATTTAACCCTATACTCCTTCGGGATTAGCCTTTTTGGTACCGAATCCCCGTAATGCGGATTGGTCCGTATCAGCTCAACTTTCTTTTTTATTGCGTTGAGGAACGTTTGTTCGCTCTTTGAATGGGCGGCATGCTCGTTCAGGTATTTGTAAACTTCCTCCGCTTCAGGCGAAAGGATTATTTTCACAATCTTCATTGCTGTTCCATGCTGTTTCTGTGTTTTAAAACAAAGGCAGGCCTCATTGCCAGAGCCCAATCTTCATAGCTCCAAACCTTTTGCGATTGCCCTCTTCATGCCGGGGTTTGGGTTGTGTATCCAGGTTATGCCCTTGATGCTTACGGCTATCTTGTTGCTTTCCTCCAGGTAAATCAGGATTGACTTCAGCGTGTTGTGGTTGACCTGCTTTGGAAGCAATTTCTTTATTTGCGCCATTGTCACGATGCTGTTTTTCGCGTTCCTTATCGCGTCCTCAACCATTATGACCGTATTCAGGGTCGGGGAATGCTGAAGCGTCATTTGGACTCCTTTTGTCATTTTTATCGCCTTTTGTTATTAACTGATAACTAATTGATACCAAAAGATATATAAAACTTACGGCAATCAACGCCCGCGAGACTGAATGCCCGAATGAGGCAAGGCTTAAAAACCGGCTTTCCATTATTTGTCCATGGCAAAAAAGAAGGAAAGGAGCAGGCACGAGAACAAATACGCGAGCTTTTCAAAGAAGGCGAAGAACAAGCAGTCTGAAAAATGATTTGCTTGCAATAAAAATAATTGGGGGTCAATCCCCCACAACCTTTTTCACTGCTCCGCCTTGCCAGCTTCCATAGCCTTGGACTGCGGAACATTCGGCCCGTTCTTTATCAGGCTGTCCGCCATCTTCACCAGTGCCTCGGTCTTTACGCCTTCGCTAACTGCTTCTGCCACTGCCTTCGGAACCCTTTTTCTTGCCATCCAAATCACCAAGAAGATTATCCCCGGCCGGATTAAAAGGCGGGGCAGACCCCGTTGCCAGAGCCCTTTCCTGCCTATGTTCGAATCCCTTCCCCGACGACCTACAAACCGTTAAAGACTGTCATTTATGGGCTTTATCTTCTAGAACACGCTATGAAGGCTTATCCACTTCCGTCACATTGGCCCAATCGCATGAGATTGATTGTGCGTTGCTTCCTCCTCCCAGCACCAAACACCTGATTTCCGTTCCATCCTTCAATATGACATTAACAGTTTGGACTGAACCGTAATTGCCCTGCTGCCCTTCAACAAGGGCCGGTATGCCATATGCGGTGGCTGCAAAAAAGGCGTGCCAGACAATCAAGCCAATGGCGCAGATGACGGCTGCTATGCCCATCACCCTTAACCCTGACATTGCAAGCTGTTCAAATTCGCTCTTTTTTGCTGTCCCTTCCTTGGCTTTTTTCATGGCAAGCATGATTGGGCCGATGGCGCATAAATACCTTGCTGTTTTTAAGGGGGTTTACTCTCGGCGAACCGTCGGAACTATGCCTGTTTATATGCTTTGCCATAAAGCTTTTTTATGGGCGCAAAGAACATGGCGAAAGCGAGCAAAAGACCGCGTGCCGGAACAGTCGGTTTCCAAACCAAGAAAAACAAGGACGGCAGCCATAAGTTTTTCCGCAAAGCCCAAATAGAACAGATATTATTCCAGCAAAACGGCAAATGCGCGATATGCAAGAAAAAAATAAACATTGGCCATGCTGTCTGTGAGCATAGAAAACCGTGGGCAGACAGGGGCAGGAAGATTACGGTTCATGGGAGAATTTTGCATCTTGATTGTGTTCCTGTGGAATGGGCTGACAGGGGAGACGGCTGTAAAGTGCCTGTTCTATATGTCGAAGGCGCAATGTGCTGGGCCAAAATAAGC
The DNA here is from genome assembly GCA_041500405.1 of Candidatus Micrarchaeia archaeon. GTDB lineage: Archaea > Micrarchaeota > Micrarchaeia > Anstonellales > J096 > JAPLWW01. The sequence goes on from JBGQMB010000053.1 coordinate 2,271, forward strand.
AATAAATGGAAAAGGGTTCAGCAAAAGGGCTGTTAGACGCCAAACGTTTGACTTAAACGCAACATGGCAGCCTTGCTTTGTTTCTCGCTCTTCAACATCAGCCCTTTTTTGTCTGGGGCATATACTGCCATTTAACACATCCTTAAATGGTGCAAGCTGTTCCCCGGCGCAGCGCAAGCCATGAGACAAGGCTTAAAAACCGCGTTTCCCTTAGTTTGGCATGGCAGACAAAGACGTTCAAAATGTCAGGCAGACCGGAACGCTGTGGACCGTCAGCGCGGCGCTCAGCATAATAGTGAACGTGCTTCTTATCATCACGCTGCTGGGCGCGATTGCGGCGCTCATCATGACAATCCCGATGATAAACAGCGCAAGGGAGATGATGGAGGGGCTTGGAACAGGGGGATTGCCGCAAGGCGGCGGAAGCGCGTATTACAACTACACCGGGGGCAGCGGCATGAACCAGACGGGCCAGCAGCAGTACGGCGGAAACCAGTCCGGGAACGACGAGGCGGGGCAGCAGCAGGCCAACTCGCTCGCAATGAGGATAAAGGACGAGGTTGACAGCGGAAACTGGGACGGCGCGATGGCGGACTGGAGCACGCTGAAGCCGATGCTGATGTCGATGGGGGTGTCCCCGGAGATGCAGGCGGACCTTACGGCGCTCGAGCAGGCCCTTTACGACAGGGACCAGGAGGCGTTTGACACGCTGTTCGACCAGATGCAGCAGAGGTACGGGGCGGCGGGATGACGGCGACGGGAGTAAGAAAACAAGGTTTTGCACCTCAAATAATGAGATTATGACTTAAAATGCAGAAATGGGAGCTAATATACAAACAAACCACTAATCTTTTAAATCTTGAGAATATATTGGGATTAG
>JBGQMB010000054.1:0-3027 GCA_041500405.1 Candidatus Micrarchaeia archaeon
AGCGGCATTGGCGAGCTGAAGCTGCTGCAGGGCAAGGGCCCGGATGGGGCTAATTACACATATCTCAAGTCGCTTTTCGATGCCCTGGAAGGCGGGAGGCTGGGCCTCGAGGGCATTGACGCCGCTGACCTAACCAATGGGGTCAAGAAGGAGATTCCGAAGGTATTGAAGGCCATTGATCTTAAAACAAGGGATTTCGGCGTCCTGCTTGAGGCGGAAAGGGGCGAAAACGGGACAATAAGCGTTTCGCTGCTGTCCCGCGGGGCAAACAGCAAGAACGACAGGTTTTACGTTTCCGAGATAACTGTTCCAAAGGATTGCGAGGTCCTCAAATGCGAGCCTTTTTCCGTGCGCACAACCAATGACGTGGCCGAGGCAGGCGCATACCTGAAATACGTTGACAAGAGGGACAACAAGACGTACCAGCTGATGATGAAGGTCACGTACTCTAGGACAAGCATGGGCCTTGCCAAGACGTCCATTGCGTTCAGGCAGCTCAACGACAATGAGATAGGCGTAGTGGATTATACCAATAGGCAGATAGGCGCCAGGCAGTAGTTGTTTATAAAGGGAATCAGCAAATGAGCATTTTTCAGGATTAATAACTCATTTATTTCGGGACAATACACCTTCCGCCAAAATAAATATCCTTTAACGCCGGATTTTTTATTATTTCTCTTCCGCCATGCAGGACAACTTTTCCGTCCTCAATAAGGTATGTGACGTCGGCCATCTCAATAGCTTGCTTTGCATTCTGCTCGACCATGATGATAGACACTCCTTCGTCGTTGATCTGCTTGATTTTTTTAAATACTTTGTCCATCATCTTCGGGCTTAGCCCCAAGGACGGCTCGTCAAGAAGCAAAAGCTCGGGATTTTGCATCAAAGCCCGTCCTAGAGCAAGCATTTGGCGCTGTCCGCCAGATAAGGCGAATGCAGGTTCATTTTGCCTTTCTTTCAGGAAAGGAAATTTTTCAAAAACGTCCTTCGCGTTTACTTCAGATATCGCCTGGCATTGGCTATCCTCAAAAATCGCCTCTAATTTCTTTCCATTGATGCCTCCCTGGGAATTAATCTCATCAACGGCCATCATGATCGCCTTTTGCGACGCCTGCCCCTGATCCGGAGTGCCTTGCCCCGTCAACACTAAGACTGCGCCAATCTTGATTGTTTCATCCTTTTGCTGAGCCAGGCAACCTGGCACAAGCACCACTATTGCAAGCAACAGGACAAAAATGAGGTATTTAGTTTCTTTAGCCACCATATTAATTACCCATAGTTTATATCATCTATTATTTGCGTGTCTATATTAAAAACTTTTTTAATCTTTTTGGCTAGCCGGGCCAAGGCGGGCCTTTCGGTGGCATAATGGGACGCCAGGATCACATTAATGCCAGATTCAACGCCGTAGAGACGGCCGAAGAATAAGCCTTCCCCTGTCAAAAATGTATCGCATCCGAGCTTCTTGGCTTCCCTTATCCAAGTTGAATTGAGCCCCCCTCCTGCAATGATTCCTATATTTCTTATTTTCCTTCTGCGAATCGAGGCTTTTGGTTTGACCTTGAGTTTTTTTTCGATTAATTTTAGGAATCCGCCTGCGTTCGTCTCCTTAATTCCATGGACGCCGACATAGGCTTTTTGATTTGGGTATTTCCTTTTTGCCCTCCAAGGAAGAAAATCCCATCTTGCGAATTTGCCCTTCACTGTTATTCCAAGCTCTTCTGCCAAGGCCTTGCTCGTGTTGATTTTATCGTTGCAGTCCAGGCAGTCATGGGCGGCATAGAGAGAAATCCCATTCTGCTTCAGAATCTTCATTTTCTTGTCGTAGTTTTCTAAATCATTATCCTTCCAGCTCGGATGGTGAACGATCAGCAGGTCGTAATTCCGTTTTATACATTCCTCAACTACATTGAAGGAGGTATTTACCGCCAAGCCGATTTTTTTGACATTTGGCCTTCCTTTTATTAAAAGGCCGTTCGCGTCTGATTCATCCTTGAACTTTTCAATCTGAAAAAAAGCGTCCAGGTATTTTACTATTTCGGTTCTTTCCATGTATCTTCGCCCCCAAAATATAGATTAAACATTTGTCAAAAAGCTTAAAAACCAAGCTTGTGGCAGTGAACCAAGCATAGTACGCGATTCCTTTGGCACGTTCCAGAAGCGGTTCAAGACCTCGAGAGAGAGAACGCGAATAAGCAGATAGGCGCCAGGCAGTAGTTGTTTATAAAGGGAAAACGTTGCGTTTTTATATATAATGTTATAATATATACAAAAAAGTGTATAACATGAGATGCACAAAATGAATCGCAACAAAGTTATGCATAGGATTCAAAAGACCGAGAACAAGGCAGTATCAAAGACGCAGCTTCAAAAATTCAAGAGATTGGCATTGGAAGAGGCCAAACTAACAATCAAGGAATGCCCCAACATGTTAGCATTTTTTGTCTATGGCTCTGTTGCAAGAGGAAATCCGACGCAGTCAAGCGATATAGACACCATAACCATCTTAAATGATGATTCGGCATTCTTTTTCAAAGTTGCTAAAAGGGATGGTGTCCTAGTTTCAAAGGAATTCCATCCTAAGATATACTATGAAAATGCAGAAAATTTAACGCATCGCGTTTATGATGCATGGATAATCTATGATCCGCACGGATTCCTTTCAAGAATACAAAAAAAACTTATAGGGCATTTCTATACTCCCGATGCCAAGAGAAAGAGAATAAGCGCGCTTTTGGCGCTTGCAGATAGAAATCTAGAAAACGGAAGGCTTGCAATGGGTAAAGATGACCTCGCAGTTCCGCTCCATTTGCGGTCTTTCAGCGAAAACGTTGGACTAATCTTGCATGAAATGGTCGAATGTTCGCCATCAATGCGGCGTTTTGTATGCAGCATGCTAGAGATAAGCCATGAACTGAATAGAGATGATATTTATCTAGACTTGGTGGACATTTTAGGATACAATGATTTCTCTTGCAGATGGATGCGGCAGGCCATTGCGGGCGTAACTGGATTGCAGAAGTTTAT
>JBGQMB010000055.1:0-2934 GCA_041500405.1 Candidatus Micrarchaeia archaeon
TAGGCGGCAGCTATGCGAACCTGTTTGAGGACGGCTTTGAGTCAGGGAGCGTGGCCTCCAACTGGGCCATGAACGGCACGAAGTGGTGGTCTGCATCCTCCCAAGCAGCGGCAAGCGGAAGCTACTCCGCCCAGATACAGCAGAGCGGCGCAGGGGAGCCAAGCTCAATGGAAGCAGGCATAAGCACAGCAGGATTCCAGAACATAACAGTCAGCTATTACAAGCAACTGGTCGGCCTGGACGCAGCCGACGCATTCAAGGCAGAATGGTACAATGGCTCGGTTTGGACAACGATTGAGGACAAGGGAAGCGGCTCTGAAGACGACGCAGACTTCATTTATGCCAATTTCTCGCTTCCTGCAGGCGCCAGCAACACCGCGTCATTCAAGCTGAGGTTCACGTGCGAATGCGGGGCAGTGACAGAATACTGCAGGATAGACGACGTCGATGTCGGCGGGTCGCACCTCTCGGGCTCAACAGACCTGTGGGAATACTACTACGTAACGGACTCCTCCGGCGTCTACAACTACACGATATACGCGAATGACAGTGACAACAACTGGGCAGCGCCCAAAACAGGGAATTTCACCGTTTATGAGCCGAACGTGACAATATCCGAGGACTCTGTCAATGCCTTTGGGGAGAGTATAAACGTTACGCTGGAGATTCTGGACACTGAAGACAACACAGTGTATAACCAGACAAGCACGGTGCACCACAAGACCCTCCCGAAGGGCCTGTACAAGATCAAGGTGAAGCCAAAGGACCAGGCGGTAAAGGAGGTAATATTCGACAATGTGCCGGTTTCAAGCGACATCTCCGGCTTCGTGGACATTGACGCGCCCAGCGCATCCAAGGGATTCGGCAGGGAATACGCAATAAAGATGAATTCGCAGCTGGAGGCCACGGTGGTTGTGAACGCATCGGCAGGAAAGGCCCTGTTCGCGTGCGACTCCTGGGACTTTGAGACCCAGTCCTGCGCCAGCGGAAAATGGAAAAAGAGCAAGGACATAGGCAGTTCCGAATACAATTTCTCGGTCTCTTCCAATGGCGAGGTTGCCTTTGGGGAGAACAACGAGACCCTAGTGCTGGTTGATTCCGGAGACAACATGGTGGACTCAAACCAAAGCGTTTTGGCAAACAGCTCAGGGATTCTCACAGTCCTAATAACGCCGTCAAGCGACCTGATAGAAAATATAACAGTATACGGCCACAATGAGTCATCCGGCCAGTATGACATAAGCATCGAGCACCCCTCTGCAGGCACAAGGCTTGGAATGGGCTTCTTTGGCAACTCGGAGCTGTATTCCATAAATGCAAGCGGCCTGGATTTTGACAATGCCACTGTCGTGACAATCAACTCAACAGGCCATGACCTTTACAAGTGCGGCAACTGGAGCTTCGCCGCGCAGAGATGCAACGACGGCAACTGGACCTTGTTCAAGACCGGCCTTGTCGCAGGGCAGGCATATTCGTTCGTCATCATGCCCGGCGACCCGGGCTTTGCCGAGATAGACATAATCAAGGCAGAGCACCTTAACGAGACAAGGGGATACATAGAAAACATCTACCCGGAGGTCAGCGCAAGGGATTATGTGTACAAGGAGATACCGGTTGGCCACTACGCCAGGGTCGTTTTCCAGGACAGCCTCACTTCGCTTAATGACATAACGATTTTTGCAAGGAGCAACTACAGCAACGCCTCCATTCAAGTCTATGAAAAGGACAGCGGCACCGCGCTTGCAGACTTCGGCGCAATCTCAGGCGACGGAAAGTACAAGGTTCTCCTGTCAAACCTGAGCGGAAGCCAGGACACGTTCGATTTGGGCGTATCCGGAGACCCGGTGGAGTTCGACTATGTCGTGGACCCGCCATGGGCAGACACGAATTTCACCAGGTGCAAGAACATAACGATAAGGAACGCCGGCGCCTCAACGCTGACAGACTTCCCGGCGCTGGTCAACCTAAGCTACGACTCAGATATGCAGACCAACTACGCAGACCTCAGGTTCTACGACCAGCCGTGCAACAGCGGCGGCAGCCTCATGGACTATGAGATAGAGAACTATACGGGAGCAAACGCCCTTGTCTGGGTCAGGGTCCCTTCGCTTCCGACGCCGAACACAACCATCTCTGTGTATTACGGCAACTCCACCTCCGTAGGCTCTGGGCAGAATGCCACGGGCGTATGGGACTCCGGATATGTTATGGTCCTGCACCTGGCTGAAGCCGGAACCGGCACACGCTTTGACTCAACCAGGTATGGGAACAACGGGACGCCAACCAACTATGATGGCGATGAAAAAACGACCGGAAAGGTGGATGGCGCAGACGACCTTGATGGCGCTGCCACTGCAGGCGATTACCTTCAGACAAATTCCATAGAAACAAACGTGTCAAATGCCTTCACTTGGGAAGTCTGGTTCAACACAGACAATATCAGCATCCGCCACCTAATGTGGGAAGGGAACAGCGGAGGCAACGGCTGGGGGGCCCAGGGCGAAATACACATATCAATGGGTTGGAATAACCAAACCAATAACTTTGATAACAATCTGTCAGTTTATTTTGGAACTGAATATTATCCTAATGCAGGCATAATTGACATCAAAACCCCTTTCACCGACACTACGAACTTCCACTACGCCGCCTTTGAAGTGAATAGCATATCCACTACGCCAGCAGGAAATGCATACCTTGACGGCTCTCTGTTTGGCTCTGACACAGGGACTACCGCAGGCACCAGCAGGTCTGACTGCAACACAAGACTTCGCGTTGGCAGGGGAGGGACTGACAACAGGTATTTTGACGGCATACTTGATGAGGTGAGGGTTTCAAACGTGTCAAGAAGCTCGGACTGGATAAACGAGACCTACCAGGTTGTGGCAAACCAGAGCACTTTCGTAGTTGTTGGGCCAGAAGAGTCACAACCGA
>JBGQMB010000056.1:0-2908 GCA_041500405.1 Candidatus Micrarchaeia archaeon
AGAAAAAGAACGAGCTTAGCGACGAGGAGATTGCCAGCGGAATCAAAACCGGCATTGACGGCGCCAGGACAATAGCGATATCGATGTGCAATGAGGGAATCCTGGCCGAGTCCAAGAAAGGGCATTATTCGCTTGCAGAATGAGTCAGCCGTACAGCACCTGGAAAATCTTTATTATCAGCGCGAAAGCGACTATGCCGACAAGGAAATAGACCGGGGAAATCTTTATGCCGCCCAGGCTCTCCGAGGACGTGAATGAAGGTATGCCCGCCATGGTGACCGGCATTGCGACGCTTTTCCTGTCCAATGACATATAAGGATTAAGCCGCGCAACTATATAAAAATGTTTTGATTGATTAAAACGTTGCATTCAAAGGGTGTGAAGATGACAAGTCCAAAATTCAGAAACAGCAGACTGAAGAAAAATGCGCGCAGGACCCCCGGCGGAAGGATAGCCGTGAAATACACGACAAAGGGGAAACCCGTGCACAAGTGCTCAATATGCGGAAGAATCCTGAGAAACGTGGATTCCGGCAAAAGGCAGTCCCGCGCATACGGCGGAAGCCTGTGCCACACGTGCCTTTCAGATGTGATGAAATACGCGGCAAGGGTCAAGTGCAAGGCGATAAAGGCAGAGGAAGTCCCGATAAGGTACAGGGAACTGATAAACACCGTGGCGAAGAAGATATGAAAATAGCGATCTCGGGCTTTGTCGGAGTCGGCAAGACCGCGAGCGCGGCCAAGGTCAAGGAGCTTCTTGAAAAAAGGGGAATCAAGGCAGATGTCATACTTCCGACGTTCAAGGACGTAGCCAAGGAAAAGGGCATTGACCTTATGGAAGTCCAGAGGATGGCGGCAAAGGATCCGTCCTTTGACAAGGTTTTCGATGCCCAGACAATAAAAATGGCGTCCAAGGCAAGGAACGCGATAATTGCTTCCTGGCTTGCCATTTGGGTAATAAAGGACGCGGACTTGAAGGTTTTCCTGTATGCGCCTTTCGGCGAAAAGGCCAGGAGGATTGCCTCCAGGGACGGCTGGACCGAGGCAAAGGCCAAAAAGCACATTGCCGAAAGAGAGGAAATGAACCGGAAAAGGTATAAAAAGGTTTATGGTATAGATATAGCGGATTATTCAACTGCAGACGTGTGCATAAACACATCAAAGCTTGATATTGAGGGTGTTGCAAAAATGATCGTCTCTGCTTTGGAAATCAGGGGAAAACTGTAGGTGTTTACAATGGCAGCGATTCAAAAGGGAAATAGCGTGCTCATAACAAGGGGAGCGGACGCAGGGAAGAAGGCAGAGATAGAGGACATCGTGAACGTCTTTACCGTGAAGATAAAGCTTGAAAACGGAAAGTCCCGGAACATAAACATAAGGCACATCGAGCCGATGAAATGATTGGAAACATAGACAACTCCTTTATTTTCGTTGACAAGCCGCCAAACATGCTTTCGCATGAGACGACCAGTTGGGTTGGGCGGATTCTTGGGGCAAAAAAGGCCGGCCATATCGGCACGCTTGACCCGAAGGTTACCGGCGTCCTGATTGTAGGGCTTGGAAAGGCCACGAAATTGATTACCTTCTTTTCAGGGATGAAAAAGGAATATGTCGCGATAATGGACTGGAAGAAGGACGTTACTGAAAAATACGCTTTGGGCAAATTCGCGGAGTTCAGGGGCGAGATTACGCAAACTCCTCCTGAAATGAGCGCGGTCGCCAAACGCCCGCGCAAAAGGACGGTTTACGAAATCGAGCTTATTGAGCACAACGGACGCTTCTCTGTTTTCCGCACCCTTGTTGATGCTGGAACCTATATCAGGACGCTTTGCAATGACATGGGCGGCGAGATGAAGGACTTGCGGAGGATTTCGTCAGGCCCTGTTTCCGAGAAGGACACGTTCATTATGCAGAAAATCGTGGATGCCGCGAACCTTGCGAAGAAGGGGAAGACTAATGAACTTGGGCGGATGCTCGTTAGCCCTGAGCGCATGGTGGAGCTGTTCGGCATATGCAGGGTTTTAATCAACAAAAAAGCCGCGCTGAGCATTGCCAACGGCGCTTTGCTTGCTGTTCCGGGAATAACAAAAGCCGGCAAGTTCAGCAAAGGCGATTATGTTGCCATGTTCCTTGGCAAGAAGCTGGTTGGGGTTGGGCAGGCATTGATGGATTCAACTGAAATTTTAAAGAGCAAAAATGGCCTTGCAGTGAAGCCGATGCGGATAAGCGCCGGGAAGGAAGAGCTGGCGGAAGGATAAAACTAATTGGAATAAAAATGTTTTGCCTGATTGATAGAGATTGCGCTCCAGTAGTCTAGTGGCCAAGGATTCCGGCCTCTCACGCCGGCGACCCGGGTTCGAATCCCGGCTGGAGCAAAGCCCCTTTTCTTCGCGAAGAAAAGGCCCTTGGGTTCAAAAGAAGGCTGAATGACAGTTAGGATAGGGTGAAACAAGGTATGAGCAAATTTGACTTAATAATAAAAGAATTGGAAGAAATTTTGCCAAATTCGCCCATTGGATTTGAATTGAAGCACGCCGAACTTGTTTTGAAATGGGTTTTAAAACTTAAACCCGATGCAGATGAGGCACTAAAGATTGCAGCTTTTTCCCATGATATTGATAGGGCTGTTCACAAAATTCTTGAGAAAGACCTGAAAGATTATTCCAAGATCAATGAATTCAAAAAAGAGCATTCTGTGCGGTCTGCCCAAATAATCTCTGCTATCCTCGCGAAACACGGTTACCCACAAAAAACAATTGACAAAGTTAAACAACTTGTCGAAAGCCACGAGTTTGGAGGCGATCCTGAATCAGATATCTTGAAAGATGCGGACAGCATAGCTTATTTCGAATATAACATTCCATTTTATCTTAAAATAACTGGTAGAGAACGCACTAAAGAAAAAATAA
>JBGQMB010000057.1:0-2824 GCA_041500405.1 Candidatus Micrarchaeia archaeon
CAGGAAAGCCAAATGCGAACATGGTCATCTCGCTAGGCTTTTTGGGAAAAGAACTGATGGTGGCGGATTGCTCCTTTGTGACAACAATGAAGAACCTCAAGGAGAACCCGCGCATTTGCGTGATAGGCGGCTATTGCAAGATTTGCGGCAAGGCCAAGATATTTAATTCTGGAGAATATTTCGACAGATGCGTGAAGATAGTGGCGTCGCAGGACAAGACGCTCAATGTGAGGAATGCCATTGTGATAAGCGCGGATGAAGTCTTTGACCTGGAAGGGGCCAAGAAGATTGCTTGATTAAAGGGCCATTATCAGCAGCGAAAGCGTAACCATAGACAATATCGTCGTAACAGCCACTATCGAGGCAAAGGTATCTACTTCTGGATTCTTGTATTTTGTGGAAAAGACGACAGCGCTTATCCCGACTGGGGTGGCTGCCTGAATCATGAAGCCCTTGAATGCATCTCCTGAAAGGCCGAAGCATGCCGCCACAAGCAGGGCTAACGCGGGCGCGAGGAAAAGCTTGAACGCTGATACTGAAAGCACAAACCCGCCCCATACTTTCCTGAGGTCCATCATCGCCAGCCTGCACCCGATTATGAGGAGGCTTGCCAATATGTCGCCCTTGCCCAGCCATTCGACTGAAAAGGATATGGGGCCGGGAAGCGTGATGCCGAGGATGGAGATTGCGATTGCGAATATTGCGGAATAGAACAGCGGAAGCTTGAGGAATTCCGGAACGCCGCTGGTTTTGCCGCTTATCCTTGATATGCCGTATGAAAAGGTCAAAAGCACGCCCACGGTCTGGAAAACAGCGGCATGGACAAAGGCTTCTGTCCCGAACGCAAGAAGGGCAACAGGCATGCCGATGTAGCCGGTATTCATCATGAATGAGCATATGTCCAGCACAAGATGCTTCCCTTTTTCCAGCCTGAAGAGCCGCGAAAGGGCCTCTGCCAGGACTATGAGGATGGCAAACAGCGCAAATGAGGCAAGCCCTGTCATCAGCATGGAGGCATCCAGCTTCCTGACGCTGAGTGCGTAAATCGTGAGCGCGGGGTTGAGAATATAGATGCTGAGGTCCACAAGCCCGAGCGCGCTTATGCCAAGCCATCTTTTGGTGGCATATCCTATTACGGCTATCAGGAAGACGGGAAATACGGCCAGCAGTATGTCAGCCACGGCAAAGGGATGGAAGAAAGGGTTTTAAACGCAAGCTGAAATGGATTATTATGGAAAAGCTTTACGAAAAATCTGAAACAGGATGCTGCCAGAGGTTTGACCCGAAACCATGGGACAATAAGGAGCTTGTGTGGAAAAATAAGCTGTTCGTCAAGGACCATGTCATGAGCATTTTCCACGTTCCGCTGAATTTCGGCCAGGTTGTTGTAAAAAACATGGAAAAGATAAAGGCGGCAGGCGCGCTTGGGGACCAGCTCATGCTTTCTGACGAGAACTCGCTTTTTGGCTCCGACGTTTACATCGCCGTAAGCAAGAACGTGCCTGGCGCAACGATGGAAAAGGTTTCCGGAACGTTCCTCAGCAAGGTCTTCGAGGGACCGTACCAGAACATGGGAAGCTGGATAAAGGGCATGGAAAATTACGCATCCAAGAAAAGCAAAAAAATAGAGAAGATGTATTTCTATTACACGATGTGCCCGAAATGCGCAAAGGCATACGGCCAGAACTACACCGTGATACTGGCGAAGGTCTGAGATTACCAGATGCCTGGGATCAGCCTGTACCTTACATTCTTCGCATATTCCCTGTAGCCCTTGAGCTCCTTCATGAGCGTCCTGTCCTCCATATAAGTGCGCCATATGAACGAAATGGCAAGGATTGCGGCAGGGATGAGCGAAACCGCGGAACCTAATGTGAATGATGCTGAGGAATACATGACAATCATGCCTGCATAGCCAGGATGCCGAATAAATGCATAAGGCCCGCCAGTGGCCACCTCGCGCCCCTCTTGCTTTGCCACCATCAGGTCAAAGAACTTGTTGGACACCATGGCCCAGGTGATGAATGCCGCGCTGGCTGCGTATAGCAGGACGCCTAAAATACAGAAGCTTAAATCCAGGTACGACCAGCCAAACCTGATGTCCAATCCGGCTACGGTGTAAATCAGTAACACTGAAACAAAGTACAGCGCTGCAAAAACCAATTCCCATGGTTTCGTTCCTTGCTTGATTTCGCTCCTTTCGCGGATTATGTTCGGGGAGAAAATGGAGAAAATTGCGAAGTTGCACAGCAGATACACAAAATACAGCGCAAAGTGCAGCCATGCGCGCGGCACGTCCAGCGTTCCTGCTGCGATGAAAAAGACCGCTGCCATCAAGACAAGACTTGAAAGCACCTGGATTATCCTACTGACCAGCTTCCTGTCCATTTTGTCTATCATTTTTTCACTTGCTTAAACATTGAACCCATTAGATATCCGAAAGCAGTGCCAACCGCACAACAAAATATCCAAATTATCCCAAAGAACAACTCTAGTGATGAGATCATATGGGAAAGAGCCATATTCACCAAAATATATGTGACAAGAATTAGCAGTGCTGAAATGGCAGAAACTGAGACAGACTCTGCCATGGATGCGCCGCCTTTGGCTCCAAACTGGCCTATTGCTATAAATGCCAAGGCAGATAGTAAGAGTGGCACATTGCAGAATGGGGAAGGAATTATTGACAATATAATAGTCAGTATGGAAAGCACGGCAATTATGATGAGTGGCGTTTTTGCAGCTGTTATTCCTTTGTTGATGTCCATGGTTACACCCTTGCGTCGAATGACTTGTCAAAAAGTCTCAAGGCGTCAAGTCCGCC
>JBGQMB010000058.1:0-2705 GCA_041500405.1 Candidatus Micrarchaeia archaeon
ACCCATCGGTAAACATGACCGCCCCAGCAAGCGGCTCCTACCTCAACGAGTCATCAATAGGAATCAACGTCACGGCTTCGGACGCAAACCCGACCAACATAACCATAGACCTCTACAACTCCTCATGGGACCTGGTGAACTCAAGCTTCACGAACACATCAAACTCGCTGTTCGCGAACTTCACGGACCTTCCTGACGGGCTCTACTACGTCAACACGACCGTTTTCGACGCAGCGGGAAACCTGAACGCATCCGAAACATGGAATTTCACAGTTGACACCACAAATCCGGCAACGCAGTTCTCGGCCTCGACGCCAGCTGAGAACGCATACATAAACACGCCATATCTGGAGATAAACGCCACTGCTTCGGACGCAAACCCGACCAACATAACAATATATCTCTATAACTCCACCGGAGACCTGGTGAACTCAAGCTTCACGAACGCCTCAAACTCCCTTTTCGCGAACTTCAGCGGATTGGAAGAAGGGACATACCTCTTCAATGCAACGGCGTACGATGCAACAGGGCATTCCAACAGCACCGAAACAAGGAATGTCACGATAGACACGCTGCCTCCAGCCGTGAACATCTCCAGCCCAGGCAACGCGACCTACACATCCCCATCGATACAGGTGAATTTCACGGCGCAGGACGCGAACCAAATGGAATGCCTCTATTCAATCGACAATGGTACAAGCACCCCGATACCCGGCTGCGCCAACTTCAGCGTCTCTTTGGGCAACGGCGCGCATTGCCTGGCCGTTTTTGCAAACGACTCGGCAGGCAACCTGGTAAACGAAATAGTCTGCTTTTTGGTAAATGCCGCAGGCCAGGAACAAGGCAGGGCCACGATGCAGATGGCCGTGGAACAGGTTGCGTGCAATGCCGACAACAAATCCGACATAAAAGTAACAGTGCGCGACATGGATGAGGACCCGGTTGGCGGCGTTGGCCTGACGCTCCGCCCGGCAGGTCTTGTGTCCTCAACAGGCAGCAATGGCATGCATGTTTTCGAGAATCTCAGTAACGGAGATTACACAGTGGTTGCGGACAAAAGCGGCTTTTATGAGGCAAGGGTTTCATTCACGCTGGACTGCGCCGCAAATGCCACAGCACAGGCCGTAAACGTCACAAACCAGAGCGGAGGAGGAGGGGGGCCCAAACAGCTCTATGTCTCGCCGTTGGCATACTGCGACGACATAAACGGCGGAATGGCCGACATAACTGTTTTTGACGGCAACGGCACCGCAATCGAGGCCGCATCGGTGTCCATAGAGGGGCTGGGACAGACCGCAACAACAGGTTCCAACGGAACAGCATCCTTCGCAAGCCTTCCGCCGCGCCCCCTGTTCAATGCCAGCGCAAGCAGGGGGGGCTATGCCGACGGCTATGCAACATTCGAGCTGGACTGCGCTCCGCACACGCTGGAAATTGAGGCAACCACAACCTGCGACGGCGCGGACGGCGCCACAGTCAACGCAAAGGTATTCCTAAACGGCTATCCGGCTGCGACAGGGGTCGGCATGAACGGCACGACCAGCGCAGGAACAGAGTACCAAGGTGGGGGAAGGGCAGGCCCAATGGGGCTCAGATTCCTCCACATCCAGAACGGCGTCTACAGTGTGCACACTGCGATGTTCGGCCTCAATGCTTCGCAGCAGGTCGTTGTCGACTGCTACAGCTATGAAATTAAGACAGCATACGAGTGCGGCAACAGGGAGGGCGAGGGCGCCACGGTCCATGTAATGTTGTTCCAGGACTCAATGCCATTGCCCGCAGCGGTCGCGGTCGGCATCTCTGGGACGACGTCATCAGGGACGCCCGTGATGACGGGAGGCAGAACAGGGTACTTCCTCTATTTCGACAACGGCGACTACACCGCAATGGCCACAATCAGCGGCCAGGAAATGCTCGATAACTTCACTGTCTCGTGCAGGTACGGCAGCAACAGGACTCCTGAATATGCCGGGACAGAAAAGCCTGCGGCCAACGTGACAGGAGGGGTCAATGCCTCAACAAACGTCTCCGGCGGAAACGCCACGGTCAACGAGACGGTGGGCGGCCCTACCATTGGAACCGTGATTTCGCAATCAATTGAAACCTTGGCCTCTGCGGCAAGGTCCCCGCTTGCCATAGCCGCGCCGGTCGCCATTCTGGTGTTCTGGTACGTGTTCCTGAGAAAGGCAAGGGCCGCGCAGGCAAAGTACAGGCAATAAGCTATTTAAACAAGGCGCGGCAAATCCGCTTATGCACCTTTCAAGAATAGTCATATTGAGCTTCATGGCCTTGGCGATAATCTCTGCCATCGTTCCGCTGTCCTTTGCGGCTGACGCGCCGCCTTCGCATATTGTTGCCGCATCGGCAGGATACAGGCACACCTGCTACCTTCTTGCAAGCGGCAACTCGATATGCTACGGCTGGAACGAGTCCCGGCAGTCGACGCCTTATCTCGGAGGGGACGCGATAGCCCTTGACGCAGGCTATTTCCACACCTGCTACGTGCTCAGGAACGGAAACTCCGTTTGCTACGGCCAGAACAAGTACGGCGAGTCCACTGGCTACAATGGCGGCAATGCAATCAACGTCTCAGCAGGCGAAAAGCACACCTGTTATCTTTTGAGCAACGGCAACTCGTTCTGCAACGGCCAGAACAAATACGGCGAATCAGAAAGCTATACGGGCGGAAACGCGGTAGCAGTATC
>JBGQMB010000059.1:0-2156 GCA_041500405.1 Candidatus Micrarchaeia archaeon
GTTTTAACCGCTTCATTGGCCGCAATAAAATCTTCGCGCGGAGTCGAGGTCGAGAAAACGTCCCACTCCATGTTCGAGGTCTTATTGCCTGCCGCATAACTCGCGGCCAGGGTCATTGCAGTCACAGCCGCGCTCTCGCGGACTATCATGAGCTGTTCCATGAGCATTTCCGTGAAATTGGCCCTTGCGTTTGCCGCTCCGAACTGATCCGAAATATCGTCGTCTATGAAAGCCGAGAGCTCGTGCCATTCAAGCTTCCACACTTCTGATTTCGAGACAGTTACGGAAATGTAATTCGTATTGCCGTTTCTGCGCACGTCAGAAACCACGCGCATATGGTCCTTGCCGAAGGAAATTATATCGCCGGAGTTCTTGTCAACCTTGATTGCTTTGAATATCCTCCCTGCGATAAAATCCTTCAAGTCGTTCTGTGCCCCGAGTGCGAGGCCAACCAGAACCGGATTGTTTCTTGCTGATACCGTTGATTTCATATTTTTGGCCTCCTTTTAGGCTTTGTATACGCTGGGAATTACGAAGCAGGGAATTATATCCCCCGCTGCTGTCGATATTCCAAGCGTATATCCGACTACTCTGTCTGTTACTGCTGTGACAGCTGTGGCGTGTCCCGAGGCGTCTGACATAAACCAAGTCCCCGGAGTAGCAAATGCCTCGGCTACCACTACTTCCGTGCCCCCTATCATGGTAGCGGAAAAATATTCTCCCGTTGCCACTGTCTCGTCAGCAATAGCCTTGCCAGCTTCGCCGGCGCCCGCATGGGCCCACGTGCCCTCAGTTGTCGTCGGTTTTACTACATGGCCCTTTGTGACAGTACCGGACGCCTTGAATGTCCCGCGCCCTTCACTGATTACTGCCTTCATGGATTCCTGCATATTTACTCGCCTCCGTCTTCTTTGGTTTCGCTCTTTTTCTTGTCATAGAAAGCGTCGTATGCTTCCCTGTACGAAACCTCAGAGAATTTTACCCCGCGCGACTTTGCCATTTCCTCGCGCATGGTCGTAATGCCTTTCGTGTCATCTGCCGCAGCGGCATTGTCAATGACATTTTCAGGTTTTGCCTTGTTAATTCTTACAGGTAACCCGGCGTAAGTTTTCTCGGCGAGAGAAAAATCCTTCTCGCAAAGCTCCTTGAACCAGCCGTCAGCTTCCGCAGGCCCGAGCCTGTCAACTTTCGCTTTCGCCACAAGGCCGGTTACCTTTTCCTTGAAGGATTCGGCTTTCATCTCATCAAGTTTTTCCTTAAACTTCGCCTCGATTTTCTCGAGAACTTCTTTGAATTTTCCGTCAGAGCCTCCCTCAATGGCCGTGTATTTCACCTTGAGGTCTGAAAGCTCATCAGTCGCTTTCTTGAGGTCTGCCGTAAGCTTTGTCACAGAGTCGCCGTCCTTCTTGATTCTTTCCTCAAAGGCGGCTACTATCTGCTCTTCGGTCACGTCCTCGGCGCCGAACTTCGCGCCAAAAAGCTTGACCGCAATCTCTTTCAGCTTTTTCAACATTGTTTCCTCCTTTGCGCAATACGGGCAGCTTTTCTCCTTTGGAGAATATTCATTGCCACACTCGTCGCATAACTTATTTGCTGAAAAATCCTCGTCCTGGTCGTCAGTATCTATGTCAGTCGGAATTTCAGTGAACTTGATAGAGGGCTGCCCCGGTATTTGGGGTCTATTAAGCACACCGACGCTCCTTAACACAGACCTGTACTTGACTCCCGTCTCTGGGTGTATCCATTCCCAGAATATTTCCGGAGAAACATACTTGTATTTACCGCCTTTGAGCGCTTCCTGTCCGTCAGGATTCCACTCCGGCACGGCAAAAAGAGCGGCGTAAGTTTTGCCTCTCACTTTTGTCTCTCCGAGCGTGACAGACTTTATCCAGCCTGCCGGCTTTGTTTCATCATGATTAAAATCTAAATACGGCTCCAACCCGAGAACATCATTGTCAAAATTGTCCTTCATGAGCATAAGGTCATCTTTTGTTATGCCACGCCTATGCACAAAATGCGCCTCCCTCGCAATCAGGATAGGTTTGCCTATTTTAAGGTTTCCGCCGTCCGAGAATAAAAAGCCTCTCTCTGATATATTTTTATGTTTCATGCTGCCTCCCTGAATTGCTGGCTCGTCCTGGCCGCGTCGCCTGATA
>JBGQMB010000060.1:0-2025 GCA_041500405.1 Candidatus Micrarchaeia archaeon
CTGTGCGCGCCAAGCGGCATATGCAGGATAATGATCGGCGAGCGGATGGCAAGGGCGCAGCGCTACATAGGCAACAGGAAAATAGCCGTGGTAACGGATTCAAATGTCAGGAAAGGATACGAACGCTCATTCCCGAAAGGGTGCGACATAATAGAGACTGAACCGGGGGAAGGGAATAAGACTGTCGCCACAGTGCGCAAAATCTACAACAGGCTTTCCAGAATCAAGGCTGACCGCTCCTGTTTTGTGCTTGGCATAGGTGGCGGGGTGGTCTGCGACATGACGGGATACGCGGCCGCAACATACAACAGGGGCCTTGACTTCGGGTTCGTTGCAACGACCCTGCTTGCGCAGGTCGACGCGGCGATAGGCGGAAAGAACGGCGTGAACTTGGACGGGTACAAGAACCAGATAGGGACAATAAAGCAGCCGAAGTTCTGCATATGCGACATTGACGCGCTCAGCACGCTCCCGAAGGAGGAGATGAAGAACGGGTTTGCAGAGGCGATAAAATGCGCGATAGTCGCGGACGGCGCGTTTTTCGGCCTGCTTGAGATGGCGATAGGAAGGGCGTGGAGCATTGACGCCGGCCTTCTGGAAAAAATCGTGGAAAACTGCGTGGAGATAAAGACGGGAATCGTGTCAAGGGACGAGAGCGACGAAGGCGAAAGGATGAAGCTCAACTTCGGGCACACCTTTGGCCACGCATTCGAGAAGACAGAGGGCATTTCACACGGCAAAGCGGTTGCCGAGGGAATGCCGGCTGAGGCTGGAATTTCCGTTAACAGAGGAATGCTGGCAAAGGCAAATGCAGACAGGATTGAGAAGCTTCTGTTGGAGCTCGGGTTCCCTGCGATGTGCAGTGTCGACGTCAACGGATGCATGGACGCGATAAGGAGGGACAAGAAAAGGAGCGGCGAAAGCATAATGATGGCGCTTCCGACGAAGATAGGGAACGCAACGATAGTCGAGGTGACGCTTGAGGAAATCGAGCGCGCGCTGAAAAGGATGAACAAAAGCTAACATAAGGCGCGCTGCCCAAACAAAAGTATTTTATATTAGAACACTTCTGACTTAGCCATGGGTTTGAGCAAATTCAGTTTTGGCGCCACTTCTGCGGTGACAAGCAGCCTGGCTTTGATGATCGGGCTGAACCACATGGGAGATAGATAGGATGGTTCCGGATTATGTGCTCGGGGCGCTGGTGCTCCTGCTTGCGACGTCCGCAGGTGCGTGCGCCGCGTTTTTCCTCAGCTGCATGGACAAGAGGAAATATGCGGTCATGCTGGCGTTCGCCGCGGGCGCGATGGCGTTTTCGGCAATGGAGATGCTCTCGGAGGCGCACGGGTCCGCAGGGGACGCCACTGTGGCAGGCGGATTCGTGGCAGGCTTCATAGTCCTGATGATAATCGAAAGGCTGCTTCCCCACGCCCATTTGCACATAACAAAAAAGGAAATCACAAAGAGCAAGAAAAAGGCCGTGCTCATAGCAGGGACCATATCCCTGCACAACGTGCCCGAAGGGCTCGCCGTGGCAACGGCCTTTGCCGCGTCGGGCCCGCTGGGATGGTTCGTGGCAACCGCAATCGCGCTCCAGGACGTTCCAGAGGGCGCATTGGTTTCCACGCCGCTGGCGTGCTACGGATTGAACAAAAACGTCTCTGTTCTGTTCGG
This sequence comes from Candidatus Micrarchaeia archaeon, assembly GCA_041500405.1. GTDB lineage: Archaea > Micrarchaeota > Micrarchaeia > Anstonellales > J096 > JAPLWW01. The sequence goes on from JBGQMB010000060.1 coordinate 1,675, forward strand.
GGTCTTTTCCGGGGCGGTCGAGGCGGTTGCCGCGATGGTTGGCTACATATTCCTAAGCGCATTCTCATCGCTGGTTCCGGCTGCGCTCGCGTTTTCGGCTGGCGCGATGGCATACGTGATATTGGTTGAGATACTGCCGGACGCGCTTGAGAGCGGCATGGAAAGGCTGGCCGCGCTCGGGTTCGTGGCAGGCGTGGCGGCAACTGCGATGCTTGCCGGAATGCTTATCGCGTGAGGCGGCTGTTAATTTTACAATTAGCAGTCAAATGTGGATATACAGACGAGGAAAACAATAAACCTTTTTAAACAAGCCAGCGCAAGATAAACCAGGTGCGGTTATGGGAAAATACA